>JBAGRP010000001.1:6977692-7309230 GCA_036924855.1 Nitrobacteraceae bacterium AZCC 2146 | reverse complement strand
TCGGGGCGCCGTCGGCGGCGCGCGGCAGCGCGTAGTCCATGAAGGTGCCGGTGACGAGCTGGCCGTCCTTGGGGTCGTAGACCGCCTGCTCCATCAGCGCCTGGCCGATGCCCTGCATGGTGCCGCCATGGACCTGGCCCGCCAGCAGCAGCGGATTCAGCGTAACGCCGAAATCATCGACGATGACGTAGTTGACGATTGTAATCTTGCCGGTGGCGGGATCGATCTCGACCTCGACCAGATGGGTGCCGTTCGGAAAGGTGCCGTCGGCACTGCTAAAAGTCTCGCTGGCGTTCAGTTTTGAGGGATCGGCACGCTTGGCGAGATCGGCGAAGGAGATCGAACGGTCGGTGCCGGCGATGCGCACGACACCGTTGCTGATCTCCAGATCGGCGGCACTGGTTTCCAGCGCATCGGCGGCGAGCTCTTTCAAATTGACGCCGAGCTTGCGGGTGGCGCGCTGGACGCTGACGCCGCCCGACGGGATCGAGGCCGAGCCGCCGGTGCCCAGCCCGGTAGCGACCTTGTCGGTATCGCCCTGGACGATGTGGACGCGCTCCGGCGCGACGCCGAACTGTTCGGCGACGATCTGCGCATAGGCGGTCTGGTGGCCCTGCCCGGTCGACTGGGTGCCGATCAGGATGGTGATATCGCCATCGGGCCCCAGCGCCACATTGGCGGTCTCCTCGCCCATGGTGCCGCAGACTTCCACATAGGTGGCGAGGCCGATGCCGCGGACCAGGCCGAGCTTCCTGGCCGCCTTGGCGCGCTTCGGAAACTCCTTCCAGTTGGCGACTTCCATCGCCCGCTTCATATGAGCCGCGAAGTCGCCGGAATCGTAGATCTTCCCGGTGGCGGTTGTGTAGGGCATCGCCTTCGGCTGGATGAAATTCTTGCGGCGGATCGCATCGGGCGACATGCCGAGCTTGCGTGCGCAGGCATCGACCAGGCGTTCGACCACATAGGCCGCTTCGGGGCGGCCGGCGCCGCGATAGGCATCCACCGGCACGGTGTTGGTAAAGACAGTGCGGACGCGGCAGTGAAACGCCTTGATGTCGTAGAGGCCCGGCAGCATGCCGGCGCCGCCATGCGGAATATACGGCCCGAAGGTCGACAGGTACGCGCCCATGTCGGCCATCAGGTCGACATCCATGGCGAGGAACTTGCCGTCCTTGTCGAGCGCCATGCGGGCATGGGTGACATTGTCGCGGCCCTGCGCGTCGCCAACGAAATGGTCGGCGCGGTCGGCCGCCCATTTGACGGTCTTGCGCAGCTTCTTCGCGGCGACAGCGACCAGCGCATATTCGCGATACGGAAACAGCCGCGTGCCGAAACCGCCGCCGACATCGGGGCAGATCACCCGCATGTTCTCGACCGGAATCTTCAGCACGTTCTGGCACAGAATGTCGCGCAGCCGGTGGCTGCCCTGGCTGCCGATAGTCAACGTCAGATGATCGCGCTTGGCGTCATATTCGCAGACCGCAGCGCGGGTCTCCATGTAGTTGATGATGACGCGCGGATTGACGATTTTCACTTCGGCAATGATGGGCGCCTTGGCAAACACCGCATCGACCGCCTTCTTGTCGCCGAGCGGCACGTCGAACAGCACATTGCCGGCATGGGCCGGCCAGACCTGCGGCGCATCTTTCTTGACCGCGTTGACGAGGCCGGCCACGGCGGGCAGCGGCGTCCACTCGACCTCGATCGCCTCGACGGCGTCGCGCGCCTGCGCGATGGTGTCGGCGACAACGAAGGCCACGGCGTCGCCGACATGGCGGACCACTTTCGCTGCGAGGATCGGATAGTCAGGCCCGGTGAACGGCGTATCCGGCAGGTTGAACAGGCACGGCAGGCCGCCCAGATCCTTGACGTCGTCGGCAGTCAGGATCGCGGCAACGCCGGGTAGCGTGCGGGCGCGCTTGGCGTCAAGCGTAAAGGTCGCGTGGGCATGCGGCGAGCGCAGCATCAGCGCGTGCAGAGTTGCCGGCGCGTGATCATCGGTGTAGCGGCCCTTGCCGCGAATCAGGGCGTCGTCTTCCTTGCGCAGGACGCTTTGTCCGACGCCGAATTTGATGGGAGCCATGGTCTCTCCGACTGCAGTTTAGATTTGCTCTATCTTGCAGCGGAACGGCGGGAAGCGCAAATGCGGCTTAGCTTCGCACCAGCGACCTCAGCCAATGGCGGCCGAACAGCAGCAGGATCAGGGCCACGTAGACGACGGAGCCGACCACCATCAGCATGCCAAGCGCAGCCTCGTCGCGCAGCACGGACATGCTGGCAAACTGCACCGCAGCAAAATGCGCGGCGAGCCACAGCACCGCCGCGAGCACGACGCCGATCACGAAGAATTTGACCAGCGACAGCACGAAGGCCCGATCGAACTCCAGATAGTCCGCCCGCACCGCGAAGCCGATCACCAGCAGCAGGTTGACCCAGGCGCCGACAGCGGTAGCCAATGCGAGACCGACCTGGGCCAGCGACCCCATCAGCATGATTTTCAACAGCACATTGACGACGATGCCGGTCAGCGACGCCTTCATCGGCGTCGCCGTATCCTTGCGGGCATAGAAGGTCGCAACCGCGCTGCGGATCAGCACGAAGGGAATCAGCGCAATCGCATAGGCGGCGAGTGTAGCGCCCGCGGCCGCCGCGTCGGCCTTGGTGAAGGCGCCGCGTGCAAACATTGCGCGCATGACGACATCGGGCACGGTGAGGAACGCGGCGACAAACGGCACCGAGAACAGCAACGTGAATTCGAAAGCACGGCGCTGCGACGCCATCGCGCCGGCGTGATCGCCCGAAGTGATCCGCCGTGACATTTCCGGCAGCAGCACGGTGCCTATGGCGATGCCGATCACGCCGATCGGCAATTGATTGAGGCGGTCGGCGTAATACAGCGCCGACAACGCGCCAACCGGCAGGAACGTCGCGATGATGGTGTCGGCGAACAGCGCAACTTGCGTGCCCATCGAGCCTAATGTCGCGGGCCCCAGCGCGCGGAAGAAGGCGCGGACGTCCTCATCGAGCCGCAGCGGCGCGAAGCGCGGCAGGCCGCCGTGACGGGCGAGATCGCCGGCTAGCAAAAAGTATTGCAGGAAGCCGGAGATCAGCACACCCCAGGCCGCGGCGTGGCCGGCGGTCGGGAAGAACACGGCAAGCGCCAGCGTCGCCATCATCGAGATGTTGAGGAAGATCGACGCCGCCGCGGCGCTGGCAAAGCGATTGACCACGTTGAGCATGCCGCCATACAGCGTCACCAGCGTGATCAGCAGCAGATAGGGAAAGGTGATGCGCGTCAGTTCAATGGCAAGGCGGCGCTGCTCGGGCTCGTCGGTGAAGCCCGGCGCGAGGATGCTCATGGCCTGCGGCATGAACAGCAGAGCTACCGCCAGCAACACGACCTGCGAAACGAACAGCAGTGTGAAAATGCGGTTGGCGAATAATCGCGCCGAAGTTTCGCCCCCCTCGCCGTGGACGTGGGCATAGGCCGGCACGAAGGCGGCATTGAAGGCGCCTTCGGCAAAGATCGCGCGAAAATGGTTGGGCAGCCGCAGCGCCACGAAGAAGGCGTCGGCGACCGGCCCAGCACCAAGGATCGCCGCGAGCATGATGTCGCGCGCGAATCCGGTGATCCGCGAGAGCAGCGTATAACCGCCGACGGTGAAAATGCGTCCGAGCATCCGCCGCTTCTACAGCATGCGGCGGCGGTTCAAAACGAGCAAATCAAGCCGCCAGCGCGTCGCGCACAGCCTTGATGACGCGTTCCTGGGTCGCCTCGTCGAGATAAGCGTGCACCGGCAGGCTGATGACGTCGGCGGAGAGCGCCTCGCACACCGGCAGGCCGCCATCGGCGACGGGGTAATTGGCGTAGGCGGTCTGCATGTGCATCGATTTCACATAATAGATCGCGGTCGGCACGCCCTGCGCCTTCAGCGACGCGGCGAAAGCGTCACGGTCGGTGCCCTTCGGCAGCCGGATGGTGTAGCAGGCCCAGATCGAGCTGTTGCCGTCGGCGACGCGCGGCACCGTGACGATGTTGCCGAGGCTGCGCGCATAGCGCTCCGCCACCTTGTTGCGGACGGCGATCTCGTCGTCGAAAATCTTCAGCTTCTCGAGCAGCACCGCGGCCTGGATGGTGTCGAGGCGCCCGGTGAGACCGAGGCGAACGTTATCGTATTTGTCAGAACCCTGGCCGTGGACGCGGATGCTGCGCAGATCGGCGGCGAGCTGATCATCGTCGGTGAAGATCGCGCCGCCGTCGCCGAAACAGCCGAGTGGTTTGGCGGGAAAGAAGCTGGTCGCGGTGGCGAGCGCGAAGGTGCCGATGCGTTTGCCCTTGTACCTGGCGCCGAACGCCTGCGCGGCGTCGTCGAGCACGAACATCCCTTCGGCTTCGGCGATGGCGGCGATCGTATCATGGTCGGCGGGCTGGCCGAACAGATCGACGGGGATGATGGCCCGGGGCTTGAGGCCGAGCTTCTTCGCGGTGGCGACGGCGCGCTTCAGCGAAGCGGCGTCCATGTTGTAGGTGGACTCATCGACATCGACGAAAACAGGCGACGCGCCGGTCAGCGCCACGGCCTCGCCGGTGGCGCAGAAGGTGAACGACGGACAGAACACGGCGTCGCCGGGACCGACGCCCTTGGCCATCAGCACCATCAGCAACGCATCGGTGCCGCTGGCGCAGCTGATGACATGTTTGGCGCCGGTATAGGCCGCAAGTTCGGCTTCAAGCTGCGTCACTTCCGGGCCACCGATGAACTGGCAATGCGTCAGCACGCGGCCGACAGCATCGTCGATCGACTGGCCGAGGCGACGGCGTTGCGCACCAATGTCAATGAAGGGAACGGGCTCTGGACGCAAATGCTGGTTCATAGGGGCCTGCAGATATTCGTGTTGAACAGCGGCGCGCGAACGCGCCGAATTAACGCGCGTGTCAGCCGACCACGCGGCGCGGCGCCGGGCGGGCGACGGCTGTGGGCTTCTTCGGCGCTTCCAGGCACTGGATTGCGATCTCGAGGCTGGCGACGCCTTCGTCGCCGGTCACGGCGGGCACGCCGCCGGAGCGAACTGCATCGAGGAACGCCAGCAATTCGGCGCGCAACGGCTCGTCCTGCCCGACCGGCAGATGCCGCATCGAATAGCTGCCGTCGGTCTTGAAGCCGAAGCACTCGGTGACCTGGCGGGTCAAGAGATCGCCCATCACATATTTGCCGCGCGTCGCGACGGTGACGGTGCGCGCCTTGAAGGGCGTCAGCCAGTTGGTGTTGATATGCGCCAGCACGCCGGAGGCGGTGCGGAACTGCAGCAGCGCGATATCCTCGCGCTCGGCAACGGCGCTGGCGAGCTGCGGCTGCACATCGACGATGTCGGATTCGGTGAACCAGCGGATCAGATCGATGTCATGCACGGCGAGATCGATGACGACGCCGACATTGGACATCCGCGGCGGGAACGGTCCGACGCGGGTGATGGCGATGGAGAGAATGTCCTCGTCCTTGATCGCCTGCTTGATGGTGGCGACGGCGGGATTGAAGCGCTCGACATGGCCGACCATCAACGTCACCTTGGCGCGGCGGGCGGCCTCGACGATCTCGCGACCCTCCTCCACTGTGGAGGCGATCGGCTTTTCGACCAGCACGTGAATGCCTTTGGCAATGCAGGCCAATGCTACTTCATGATGCAGATGGGTTGGGGCGGCGATGGTGACCGCATCGACGCCGGCCTCAATGAGTGATTCGAGATCCGAAAAGGTCGGGCAGCCGATCAGTTTGACCGCGCGGGCGCGGTGTTCCGGAAGGGGATCGACGATGCCGATCAGCTCGATGCCCGGCAGCCCGGCCAGCACGCGGCCATGGTTAGTGCCCATCACGCCGGCGCCGACCACACCAACCCGAAGCGTGCGGCCTGCGCCCATACCTGTCTCTGACCCCTTGTCAGAACTCTTGTCAGAACCTTTGGAAACCATCGATTGAACCCCGAACTGCCGCGCCGTCCCAGCGCGTGGGTTCTCCTAGCATGCCGCCACAAATGTGGCGATGGGGCTGGATTTTCATCCAAACACGTTTTGATTCAAAGAATTACACAATTATTGGCCGGCCACGGCCGCACGGTTCCGCATCAATCGACCGGGCCACAGCACGGCTAGCTGCGCCGATAATCGTCCTCGATGCGGATGATGTCGTCCTCGCCGAGATAGCTGCCGGTCTGCACTTCGATCAGTTCGAGCAGAATCTTGCCGGGGTTTTCCAGCCGGTGGGTGGCGCCGATCGGGATGTAGATCGACTCGTTCTCGTGGACGATCTTGACGAGGTCATTGACCGTCACCCGCGCCGTGCCGCGGACCACGATCCAGTGCTCGGAACGGTGGTGATGCATCTGCAGCGACAGCCGCCCGCCGGCCTTCACCACGATGCGCTTGACCTGATGGCGGTCGCCATTGTCGAGCGACTGATACGAGCCCCATGGCCGATGCACCTTGAGATGATCCTCGGTGACGTTCGGCGCCACAACTTTCAATTTCGCCACCAGCCGCTTCAGGCCGTTGGCATCCTTCTGACGCGACACCAGAACCGCATCCTGCGTCGCCACCACCACCAGATCGTCGACGCCTTCCAGCGCCACCACAACCCCGTCGGTGGCCACATTGCAGTTGCGCGAGTCCTCGAACACCGCGGTGCCCTGCGCGGCGTTGCCCTGCCCGTCCTTGTCCGACAATTCCCACACCGCAAGCCAGGAGCCGACGTCGGACCAGCCGCAGGCGACCGGCACCACCGCGGCGTGTGAAGTCTTTTCCATCACCGCATAGTCGATCGAAATCGCCTTCGCCTTTCCAAACGCCTCCGCGTCGAGGGTAATAAAGCCGAGGTCGCGGCCCGCTCCGGCGACGGCGTCGGTGATGGTCTGCACGCTGTCCGGATCGACCCGGCTGTATTCATCCAGCAGCATCGCGGCGCGGAACATGAAGTTACCGCTGTTCCAGAGATAGCCCGCCTCGATGTAACCCGCGGCCCTCGCCAGATCCGGCTTCTCGACGAATTTCGCCACCGCATGCACGTCACCGGCGATGGCTTTGCCCGGCGAGATGTAGCCGTATTCCGTCGCCGGACGCTCCGGCTTGACGCCGAAGGTTACGATATGTCCCTCGTTGGCGACCACGAGTCCCTGGCGGCACGCCGCGACGAAGGCGGCGGTATCCTTGACGACGTGATCGGCGGCCAGCGCCAGCACCACGGCATCGCTATCGCGGGTCTGCGCGAAGGCCGCGCCGGCAGCAATCGCCGGGCCGGAATCGCGCCGCGCCGGTTCCAGCAACACATCGGCCTCGAGACCGATGTCGGCGAGTTGTTCGCGCACCATGAAACGATAAGCGGCACTGGTGATGACGATCGGCCGATCGAACAAGGTCGTATCCGACACCCGCAGCATCGTGTCCTGGAACGTGGAGCGCGGCCCGAACAGCGGCAGAAACTGCTTCGGCCGCCCCTCGCGCGACGACGGCCACAGCCGCGTCCCCGCGCCGCCACACATGATCAATGGGATGATGCGCTTGTCCATGATTAGATCAAACCTTTGCAATCATGCGCCGTAGTGGCCGCGATACCATGCCACGAAATGGCGGATGCCGTCTTCGATCGGGGTGTCCGGTCTGAAGCCGACATCGCGCATCAGGTCGTCGATGTCGGCGAAGGTTTCAGGCACGTCGCCGGGCTGCATGGGTAGCATAGTTTTGACGGCTTCAAGCCCCAACTCTTTCTCAAGAACCGTCACCACATGCAACAGGTCTTCCGGCTTGTGGTTACCGACGTTGTAAATCCGTGCCGGAGCGCTGTTCTCGCTGCCCGCAGGGACATGACCGAGGAGCCGCCCGATGACAGCCGCAACGTCATCGATGTAAGTGAAATCGCGGCGCATGTTGCCGTGGTTGAAGAGCTTGATCGGCGCCCGTTCGACGATCGCCTTGGTAAACAGGAAGATCGCCATGTCCGGCCTTCCCCAAGGCCCATAGACCGTGAAGAACCGCAGGCCCGTGGTCGGCAGCCGATAGAGATGGCTGTAGGAATGCGCCATCAACTCGTTCGCCTTCTTGGTCGCGGCATACAGGCTGATGGGATTGTCGACCCGGTCGCTTACCGAGAACGGCTTTTTCTTGTTGGCCCCGTATACCGAGGATGACGACGCGTAGATCAGGTGTTTGCATGCATTGTGCCGGCAACCTTCGAGGACGTTGAGAAAGCCTTCGAGGTTGGCGTCGGCATAGGCATGCGGCTTATCGATCGAATACCGCACGCCGGCCTGCGCCGCGAGATGGATCACCACCGGAAATTTGTGCCTGGCGAACAGCGCCGACATCGCCGGGCGATCGGCCAGATTGGCCTTCACGAATTCGAACCGCGGATGGTCCTGCAGCAGCTTCAGCCGCGCCTGTTTCAGTGCCGGATCGTAATAGTCGTTGAGACTGTCGAGGCCGACGATGACACGCCCCTCGGCCAGCAGCTGTCTGGCGACATGAAACCCAATAAAACCAGCCGCGCCCGTGACCAGGGTGGGTTGCTCCGACATCTAAGTCTCCAGGCAAAATTCAAATACATCATGTTGCGTATCGGCGCAGCCTGACCTGCATCTTTTAGCCACGCGATCTGCGTTGCCGCAATACGTAGTCGATCGAGATGTTGGCATTGCGATGACCTCAGGGACCTCAGCGGTGGCTATATCTCCAAAACGCGATAATAAAGGCCGTCTCCGCCCCGTTTCGACCGGATTTCGTTCCCTTTTTTGTCCCGTGTTGTCATCCCGATGTCGTCGTCTCAACTCGTCTTCACATTCGGCACCGTGGTCGCCGCGGCATTGCTCTCGGCAGCCATCATCGTCGCCATTCGCCCGCTGCTGGCACGCTATGCGCTGGCACGACCGAACGCGCGCTCCTCTCATAAAATCCCGACTCCGCAGGGTGGCGGCATCGCGGTAATTGCGTCGGCGCTACTGGTTGCGGGACTTGCCATCGCATCTGCCCTGACCGCTGCGCCGCCATCGCTGTGGGTCGTCTTCGCAGCCACTGTCTTCATGGCCGCCATCGGTGTCGTCGACGACCTCCATCCTATTCCGGTGACGCCGCGGCTGATTCTGCAGGCGTTGACGGTCGGCGCGGTTCTTTTCGCGATCCCGACGAATCTCCAGATCGTGCCGAACTGTCCGCTCTGGGTCGAGCGCACCGTGCTGATGCTCGCCGGCCTGTGGTTCGTCAACCTTGTCAATTTCATGGACGGGCTGGACTGGATCACCGTCGCCGAGGTCGTTCCGATCACCGGCGCGTTGACACTGATCGGCCTGTTTGGCGAACTATCGCCATCGACCACCCTCTTGGCCGCAGCGCTCGGCGGCGCGATGCTTGGCTTCGCGCCGTTCAATCGTCCGGTGGCCCGGATTTTTCTGGGTGACGTCGGCAGCTTGCCGATCGGCCTGCTGCTGGCCTGGTGCTTTGTCGAACTCGCCTATGCCCACTATCTCGCTGCAGCGATCCTGCTGCCGCTGTATTACCTCGCCGATGCGTCGGTGACGCTGCTGCGGCGGCTGGCGAAACGCGAGGCGATCTGGCTGGCGCATCGCTCGCACTTCTATCAGCGCGCCACCGACAACGGTTTTGCGGTGATCGAGGTCGTCAGAACCGTGTTTCTACTCAATATCGGTCTGGCGACGCTTGCAGGCTTGTCGATCACTTTCCGGTCGGCGGTAGCTGACGCCATCTTGCTGGCGCTTGGCTTTGTCGCTGTTGCCTTCGTGCTGCGCTCGTTCTCGACGCCGCGTCGCTAGGTTATTGCGCGTTGGCGCGATATTCCGGAACGGCGTCCTTCAGGATCGCCACGACGACACCATGCTGATCGGCATCGATCGCGTTACGCAAGGTCGCCAGCCAGGTCTTCAGCGTATCGAGCGGCAACTCGTTCGGCCGCGCGGCGACGATGCCGGCGATACCGATCTCGCTGGTCGGCTCTTGCGCGGCGAACAGGATCTCGTTGAGCCGCTCGCCGGGGCGTACGCCGGTGAAGGCGATCTCGATGTCGTAGCCGGGCTGCAGCCCCGACAGCCGGATCATGCGGTCGGCAAGATCGACGATCTTCACCGGCTGCCCCATGCTCAGCACG
This sequence comes from Nitrobacteraceae bacterium AZCC 2146, assembly GCA_036924855.1. Lineage (NCBI taxonomy): Bacteria > Pseudomonadati > Pseudomonadota > Alphaproteobacteria > Hyphomicrobiales > Nitrobacteraceae > Nitrobacteraceae bacterium AZCC 2146. The sequence goes on along the minus strand of JBAGRP010000001.1, from coordinate 7,299,088 downwards.
TAGACCGAGGCGTCGGAATGGTGCGCATGCATCGCATGCGTCGCCGCGGTGACGACGAGGTCACAGGCCTCGCGAATGGTCATGAAGTAACGCACCATGTCTGGATGCGTGACAGTCACCGGGCCGCCGGCCTCGATCTGCGCCTTGAATTTCGGCACCACCGAACCGTTCGACGCCAGCACATTGCCGAACCGCACCGAGATCAGCCGCATCGGCGACTTGCTGTTGCTGCCGCTGATGGCGTCGCCATCGAGCGCCTGGCAGTACATCTCGGCAAAGCGCTTGGTGAGGCCGAGCATCGACACCGGCTCGATCGCCTTGTCGGTGGAGATCATCACCATGGCGTCGGCGCCAGAGGCCAAAGCCGCGTCGGCGACATTGACCGAACCGAAGATATTGGTCTTGACGCCCTCGCCCCAGTCGCGCTCGAGGATCGGCACATGCTTCAGCGCTGCGGCGTGGAACACCGTGTCCGGCCTGAACGCGATCAATAGCTGATGAATGCGTTCGCGGTCGCGTACGTCCGCAATGCGGCCCTCGATCACGGCGCTGGTCACCTTGGCCGAGAGTTTTTCGGTGGCGGCATGCAGCGCGGGTTCGGAATTCTCGATGATCAGCAGTCGCGCCGCGCCGAAAGTGATGACGCGATCGCAGATCTCGTAGCCGATCGACCCGCCGCCACCGGTGACGACGACCGCCTTGCCGCGTACAAAGTTTTCCAGCCGCGCATAGTCGATCTTGACGCTCGGCCGCAGCAGCAGGTCTTCCACGGCCACCGGCGCCAGTTGCGGCGTATCGCGGCTTTCTTCCAGCGACGGCAGCCTGCTGACGATCAGGCCGAGTTTTCGGGCGCGCATCAGCACGGATTCCGGCTGCGCTTCGGTCTCAAACGCCGATGGCGTCATCACCACGCGCTCGATAGGCCGGCTGCGACCCTTGAAGTCGTCGACCACATTGGGCAGATCATCGATTCCACCGAGGACGGGAACGCCGCGAATGGTCTGGCCGCGATCCGACATGGACGGCGAAAGGATGCCCACTGGCCACAGCCGCTTCACCGCGCCGCTCTCGATGCCGCGCAAGAATACTTCGACGTCGGCGGCGCGTCCGATCAGCAGGGTCGGCGCGGCATCCATCGCGCGCGCCTGGTTGCGGGTGCGGGTGTAGCGGAAATAGCGGTAGGCCAGCCGCGATCCGCTGAGAAAGAAGATCTCGATGAACCAGTAGATGATGATCGTGGTCTTGCCGAGAAAGAACGTGCCGTAAACGTTCGGCGCCAGGAAGATGTAGTCGAGCACCAGCAGCGCCACCGTCAGCACCGTGGCGGCGCGGATGATATTGAACAGGTCCGGCAGCGAGATGAACCGCCACTTCGTCGTGGTCAGGTTGAACACGTAGCAGACGAAGAAGCTGAAGATGACGAAGTACGGCAGGATTCGCAGCAGCAGCGGCAGCCGGTCCCACAGGTTCTCGCCGTCGAAGCGCAGCACGAAACTGAGAATCACGGCGAGCGCGGTCACGCCGGCGTCGTGAAGCGCGATGATCCAGTTGCGCCAGGTAAAGTTGAAGATGCGGGTCATCGTTGGCGCGGCAATCGTGTGGGTGTGCGGCGGGTCATGACTGGCCTCCGCGGGCGCGCTCGACCAGCGACGTGGTGCTGAAGCCCTGCAGGATATCGACCAGCACCACCTCGCCGCCATGGGCGGTGACGATCTCATGGCCGACGACCTGCTCGCGAGTGTAGTCGCCGCCCTTGACCAAGGTGGCCGGCGTGATCTGTGTGATCAATTTCAGCGGGGTGTCCTCTTCAAAGATTACGACGAGATCGACGGCTTCCAGCGCCGCCAGCACTTCCGCGCGGGCGCGTTCGTCCTGCACCGGGCGATCCTGGCCCTTCAGCCGTTTCACCGAGGCGTCGCTGTTGAGGCCGACGATCAACCGGTCGCAAGTGGCGCGCGCCGCGGTCAGAACCTTGACGTGGCCGGGATGCAGTATGTCGAAGCAACCATTGGTGAAGCCAATCCGCAATTGCTGCTTGCGCCATTCCGCCAGCTGCGCATCGAGATCGGCAGCCGACACGATCTTTTCCTCGGCCGCGAGGAATGCGTGCGGCAGAATTTTTCGACGTAGTTCTGCGGGGGTGACAACCGCCGTGCCCTTTTTGCTGACAGCGACGGCCGCAGCCGCTGTCGCCGCGCGCAGCGCCGTCTCCCAGTCCGCGCCGGCCCCCAGGGCCACCGCCAGCATCGCCGCGACGGTGTCGCCGGCGCCGGAGACGTCGCGCACCTTGACCGGCAGCGCCGGCACGTGAATAGCGTCGCCATCCCGCGGCACCAGCGTCATGCCGTGCTCGCTCTGCGTCACCAACATCGCTGAGCAATCCGCCAGGATCATCGCTTCCTGCGCCGCGGTGGCAATGTTTGCATCGCTGTCGGCGCGGCTGCGCGTGGCCTCTGCAAATTCCTTGCGGTTCGGCGTCAGCAGCGTGGCGCCGCGATAGATCGCCAGATTGGCGCTCTTGGGATCGACGATGACACGCTTGCCGAGCTTCTTCGCGGCGTCGATGACGTTGCGGATCACCCGCGCCGTCAGCACGCCCTTGGCGTAGTCCGACAGCAGCACGATGTCGGCGCGGGCGAGCAGCGGCAGGATGGTGTCGATCAGTTTCTGCTCGATCACGGCAGATGCCGGCGCCGCCAGCTCCCAATCGGCGCGCAGCATATGGGTTGAGAAATGTTCGGACACGAAGCGCACTTTTCGCGTGGTCGGCCGCTCCGGGTCCGCGATCAAAATCGCCTCGATCTGGCCTTCCTGCGCCAACGCCTCTTTCAAGGTCTTGCCGGCATCGTCGTCGCCGATCAGGCCGACGAAGATGCACTTTGCGCCAAGCGCCGCGATATTGCGCGCCACATTGCCGGCGCCGCCGATATTGATCTCGCTGCGCTGGACCGCGATCACCGGCGCCGGGGCCTCCGGCGAGATTCGCGATACCTCGCCATAGACGAACTCGTCGAGCATGAGGTCACCGACGCAGAGCACGGTCTGGCGGGCAATCGCATGCGACAGGGGGTCGAAATCGAACATCAAAGCTTTACCTGTTGCGCCTTCAACGGAAGCGATCGGGCTGGTCGAGGAAGCCCTTGACGTAGACATCGACAGCATCTTCCAGCGATGTGAAGCCGCCATTATAGCCGGCACCGCGCAGCCGATCGCCTTCGCTCTGCGTAAAATACTGATAGCTGCCGCGAATCTGTTCGGGCATGTCGATATAGGCGATGTTCGGCTTGGTGCCGAGCGCGGCATAGGCTGCCAGCATCAGATCCTTGAAGCTGCGCGCTTGCCCGGTGCCGACATTGAAGATGCCGCTCACCGATGGCGACGCCAGCAGCCACATCATCACCCGCACGACGTCATCGACATAGATGAAATCGCGGCGCTGGTCGCCGTCGGCAATGCCGTCGCGATGCGACTTGAACAGCTGGATGCCGCGGCCTGCCTTGATGTCGTCGAAGCGCCGCGCCAGCACGCTCATCATCGTGCCCTTGTGATATTCATTGGGGCCGAACACGTTGAAGAATTTCAGCCCCGCCCATTGCGGCGGCAGCTTTTCGCCTTTCGCCACCCGCTCGGCAACCGCGAGATCGAACAGATGCTTGCTCCAGCCGTAGAGATTCATCGGCCGCAGCGCTTTCAGCGCGTCCACGGTCTGCTCGTCGCGAAAACCCTGGACACCGTCGCCATAGGTCGAGGCGGAAGACGCGTAGATCAACGGCGTCGCATTGGCGGTGCACCAGTCGAGCAGCCGCATCGAGAGGCGAAAATTGGTTTCGATCACCAGATCGCCGTCGGTGGCGGTGGTCTCGGAGATCGCGCCGAGATGAATGACCGCATCGAGCTTGCGGCCTTGCAGCCAAGCCATCAATTCGGCCGGCGGCACGACATCGGCGAGCTGGCGCTTGGCCAGATTGCGCCATTTGCCGTCATGGCCAAGCACGTCGCAGACCGCGACGTCCGCGCGGCCGGCGTCATTCAGCGCGGCCACGACGTTCGATCCGATAAAACCGGCCCCTCCGGTCACCAGCAGCATGAAATCCCCGACCTGTTGTGCATCGCCACCTTTGCCCCAGTACCGCCCCGCAGGCAACTTGGATGGCGCGATGTGGTGAAGGCCAAAAGGGACATTTCTGGAACAATTCCCAAGTGGCTTTACGCGCCGGGAGGGAGCGGGTACCGACTTGGCTCGTAAATCGACAGCGAAGTCTTTGAAAGAATGAACCTAAATTCCTCCTATCAGGGCGTCACGGTGGATGCGGACGACACCCGTCCGATCCTGATCGTGCCCTATATGTGGATCGGCGATTTTGTCCGCGGCCACACGGTGGTGCGCGTTCTCAAGGAGCGCTGGCCGAACCGGCCTGTGGACATGCTGGTGACGAAGCTAGTGGCGCCGCTGGTGGATTACATGCCCGGCGTGCGGAAGGGCATCGTCTGGGATCTGCCGCGCAGCCGGCTGGCACTGGCAAAGCAATGGGAACTCGCAGCACAATTGCGCGCCCGGAACTATGGCACGGCGCTGGTAATGCCGCGGACCTGGAAATCGGCGCTGGCGCCGGCCCTGGCCGGCATCCCGGAACGGGTTGGCTTCGTTGGCGAGGTCCGCTTCGGCCTGATCAACCAGTGGCGCTGGGGCGAAAAGAAGCTGCCCCGCATGATCGACAAGAAATCCGCACTGGCGCTGCCGGAAGGCGCGCCGGTGCCGCCGGAATGGCCGGAGCCGCAGCTCAGGGTCCCCCCCGAGGAGATCGAGCGCTGGCGGTCGGCCAATGGCCTAGGTAGCGGTCCAGCCGTGGCGCTGGCGCCCGGCTCGGTCGGCCCGTCGAAGCGCTGGAGCTATTACGCGGAGGCCGCGCGGCTCCTCGCCGAACGCGGGCTGGATGTCTGGGTGATCGGCGGGCCCGGCGAAAAGGCGATGGCCGCCGAGATCGTCGCCGCCGGCGGCCCGAAGGTCCGCGACCTGACGGGCAACGACCTGCGCAACGGCGTCGTGGCGATGGCCGCCGCCGGCGTCGCGGTCTCCAACGATTCCGGCCTGATGCATATCGCGGCGGCGATCGGCACACCGACCATCGGCATTTTCGGCCCGACCGCGCCGCATCTGTGGGGACCGCTCAACCCGCTGGCCGCAACGATCCAGACCAAGACCTTCGTGCCGTGCCAGCCCTGCCATCGCCCGGTCTGCACCATGAACGATCACGCCTGCATGCGGGACATTCCGGCCGTCGATGTCGCTGCGATCACCGAACGCGTGCTGATCGATTTCAAGGCGGAGATCGTACGTCCATGACTGCCATCGAAACAAAGCCCGCCGCTTTCCTCGATCGCGACGGCGTCATCAATTACGACGACGGTTACATGGGGACGCGCGAGCGGATTCGCTGGATGCCGAATGCGGCGAAAGCGATCCGTCGATTGAACGACGCCGGCTATTACGTGTTCCTGTTTTCCAACCAGTCCGGCGTGGCGCGTGGCTTTTTCACCGAGGACGAGCTGCGCATCCTGTTCGACTGGATGTGCGTCGAACTCGCAGCACAGGGCGCCCGTATCGACGATATCCGCTATTGCCCGCATCATCCCGCCGGATCGGTGGTCGGCTATCTCGAAGACCATCACTGGCGCAAGCCGAGCCCCGGCATGATCCTCGACCTGATGCAGCACTGGCCGGTGAAGCACGACGGCAGCTTTGTGATCGGCGACCGCGAAACCGATATCGAAGCCGCTACCGCCGCGGACTTGCCGGGCTTTTTGTTCGCCGGCGGCGATCTCGATGCGTTCGTGGAAGATATTCTGGCGCGTCAGATCAGCGTGCGGTAGACTGCGGCGATCCCGTTCGCTTCCGCATCGAGGCTGAATTTGTCCAGCACGCGCTGGCGCGCGCGTTCGCCCATTGCAGCGGCTGCGGCGGGATCGCGCAGCAGCGGCTCCAGCGCGTTTGCCAGCGCATCGGCATCATCCGTCGGCACCAGCACGCCGGTGACGCCGTCCTCAACCGCGATCTCGGCAGCACCTGCGCGCGTCGCTACTAATGCCGCGCCGACCGACATCGCCTCGATCAGCGTCAGTCCAAAACCTTCGTTGCGCGAGGTGAAGGCGTAGATCGTCAACCGCTGATACCAGCGCTGCACCTCTTCGATCGGCAACTCGCCGAAAATGACAATGCGCGATTGCAGACCCGCGGCCTCGATCTTTTTCTTCAGTTCATTCGCAAAGCCGATCTGGTCCGGCGTGATGGCGCCGACGATGACCGCAGTAAAATCCGGATAGCGCGGCAGCAACCGGCACATCGCCTCGACGAAAAGGTCGGTGCCCTTTTGCGCGCGGACGCGACCGAAGCAGCCGATCGCATAACGCCCGGGCAAACCCGCTTCCGCGAAGGCCGCGGCGCGGTCGGGCGGCGGTGAATAACGATCGGAATCGACGCCATGGGTGACGACGGTGGCCGGCCGCTTCAGATACGACGCCGAGATCTCACTGGTAGCGATGATCGCGTCCATTCGGCCGATCAGCCAGCGCGTGATCCAGGTGTGATGCCGTTGTGCCGCGGAGGTGAACACCAGCTTCAGCGGCCAGCCCAGCGCCTTCAGCACCACCCCGGCGATCATCTCGTTGTTGCGGCGCGCGTGCCAGATCACAGGCGCGCCGCGCAGCCACAATTTCAGCAGATTGGCAAAGCTCATTCGTGCGATGCCGTCCGGCGCGTCGGAGCCGAGCCATGCCGCGCGGAACAGGTTGGCCAGTTTCGGCGCCACCATGCGGTTGGTGGCGGTGACGCCGGAGTAGCGCCAATGCAGGTTGGTAACGATCAGCTGCAACTTGTCGGCAGTTTTGCTCTCGATCGGCACACACGACTCCATTTCGACGCGATTCCTATACCCGCCATTAAGCATAGTGGCCAGTTACTGGCCGTCGAAACCCACTCTTCATCCCGGAACAGGTAGCGTCATCCCAAGAAGTTAAGGGATGGGTAGGTCATGACTGTTCTTGTCACCGGCGGCGCCGGCTACATCGGAAGTCACATGGTTCACGCGCTGGTGGAAGCCGGCGAAAGCGTGGTCGTGATCGACAACCTGTCCACCGGCTTCTCGACCTATCTTCCCGAAGGCGTGCCGCTGTTCATCGGCGACGTCGCCGATGAAAATCTGGTCGAGGGCGTGATCGCCGCCCACGGCGTCGATGCCATCATTCATTTTGCCGGCTCCGTGGTGGTCCCGGACTCGATGCGCGATCCGCTCAGCTACTACCGCAACAACACCATGACGACGCGCAACCTGCTCAACGCCGCGGTGAAGTGCGGCGTCAAGCGCTTCATCTTTTCATCGACCGCCGCGGTCTACGGCAATCCCGATTCCACGCCGGTGGCCGAAGATGCGCCGACGCGGCCGCTGTCGCCTTACGGCTCGTCGAAGCTGATGACCGAAATCATGCTGCACGACATCGCGCCGGCCTACGGCATGGAATTCGTCGTGCTGCGCTATTTCAACGTCGCCGGCGCCGATCCGCAGGGCCGCACCGGCTTGGCCACCATGGGCGCGACGCATCTTTTGAAGATCGCGGTTGAAGCCGCCACCGGGCAACGCAGCAAGATCGACGTGTTCGGCACCGATTACCCGACCCCGGACGGCAGCTGCATCCGCGACTTCATCCATGTCAGCGACCTCGTCCAGGCCCACCGCGCAGCACTGGCCTATCTGCGCAACGGCGGCTCCTCAACCACCCTGAATTGCGGCTATGGCCGCGGCTATTCGGTCCTGGAAACCATCGAGGCGGTCCGGCACGCTTCCGGCCGCAATTTCGCGGTTCAATATGCCCCCCGCCGCGACGGCGACATCATGACCATGATCGCCGACACCAGCCGGATCCGCGCCACGCTGGACTGGACGCCGCAATACGACGATCTCGAAACCATCGCCCGGCACGCGCTGGCCTGGGAGGAGAAGCTCGCCCGCGAGCGCCATGGCATTGAATTGCTGGCCAAATCCGCCTGACGCCAGCCTGCCCTGGGCCGATTTTGGCTTGAATTACCCCGATTTAGCGGGCAATGAGACGGCTGTTTCGCAAGCCGATCTCGCGCCCCGGCAAATCCCTGCCCGGCGCCATCGCTGGAACGCGGATGGCCGATATTCCTCGCAAAATCACTGACGACCCCTATGGCGCCTGGGCGCTGATCCGCCGCTTGGTGGCGGAACAGGCGACCGCCTACTGGCGACGCTACCTGCTGGCCTTTGCGCTCATGGCGGTCTCGGCCACCACGACCGCGGGCGCCGCCTACATGCTCGGCGAGGTCATCAACCAGGCCTATGTCGACAAGAGCATCGAGCGCATTGCGCTGTTCTCCGGCGTCGTCGTCCTGATCTTCCTGGTCAAGGGTGCGGCGACCTACGGCCATACCGTGATCCTGTCGCAGATCAGCAACGCCATCCTCGCCAATAATCAACGCCGGCTGTTCGCCAAGCTGATGAGCGAGAGCATCGGCTTTTTCTCCGAGCGGCATTCGTCGGAATTCCTGGCGCGGCTCACCGCCGGCGCCAATTCGGTGACGCAGGTGCTGAGCCTGCTGATCAACGCCGTCGGCCGCGATCTCCTCTCGCTGATCGCGCTGATCGGCGTGATGGTGATGCAGGATCCGTATATGGCGCTGTTCGGCTTCCTGGTGGCGCCGCCGGCGATGCTGGTGCTGCGCAAGCTGGTGCGCCGCATCAAGGGCCTGGCCCGCACCCAGTTCACCGGCACCGCCGACATCATGGAGACCATGCAGGAATCGCTGCAGGGTATCCGCACCGTCAAAGCCTTCACGCTGGAACAGACCATGCAGGAACGCATGGAGGCGAGCATCACCGCAGTGGAGAAGAACGCGAACAAGATGTCGCGGGTCTCCAACCGCTCCAGTCCGCTGATGGAAACGCTGGGCGGCTTCGCCATTGCGGGTTCGCTGATGTATGGCGGCTACCGTGTGGTGGCGATGGGCGCGACGCCCGGGCAATTCTTTTCGTTCGTCACCGCATTTCTGCTGGCCTATGAGCCGGCGAAACGGCTGGCGCGCCTCAACATCGATCTGAACAGCCAGCTCATCGGCGCGCGGATGCTGCTGGAGATCGTCGATAGCCCGGCCAGCGAGCCGAACGACGACGCCAAGCCGGCGCTTGATCTGAGCGACGCCCGCGTCGAACTGCACGACGTGTCGTTCCGCTACCGCCCGAACGAGCTGGTGCTGAACCGCATGAATTTCGTCGCCGAGCCGGGCAAGGTCACTGCCTTGGTCGGCCCGTCCGGCGGCGGCAAGTCCACTGTGCTGGCGCTGCTGCTGCGGCTGTACGAGGTCAGCGAAGGCGATATCACCATCGACGGCCAGTCGATCGGCAACGTCTCGCGCCGCTCACTGCGGGAGCAGACCGCCTATGTCGGCCAGGATGTCTATTTGTTTCGCGGCACGATCCGGGAGAACATTGCGTTCGGAAAAGCCGGCGCCACCGAAGGCGAGATCGTCGCCGCGGCGAAGGCTGCCTGCGCCCACGATTTCATCATGGGCTTTCCGCTCGGCTACGACACGCCGGTCGGCGAGCACGGCGCCCAGCTCTCCGGTGGCCAGCGCCAGCGCGTCGCCATTGCCCGGGCGCTGGTGAAGAACGCGCCGGTGATCCTGTTGGATGAGGCCACCGCGGCGCTGGATTCGGAGTCGGAGAAGTCGGTGCAGGAAGCCATCGAGCATCTCTGCCAGAACCGCACCACCATCGTCATTGCCCACCGCTTGCACACCATCATGCACGCCGACGCCATCCTGGTGGTCGAAGGCGGCGAGATCGTCGAGCGCGGCCGCCATAACGACCTGTTACGGCGAGGCGGCCGCTACGCCTCGTTCTTCCGCTTGCAACATCGTGATGCCTCGCCGCTGGCCCCGCTCGATGCGTCGGCGTAAGACTTTTTCGCTTCCTCCGCCTGCCGTTTCACACGGCTTTTGACTTTCATCGCAACCAGCCCGAGAGCCGTCCATGACCGCATCGTTCGTTATCGCCCCTTCGCCGCAGGCCGCCATCGCCGTTCACGGCGACGACAAGAGTTTTCCGGTACGTCGCATCTGGTGCGTGGGCCGCAACTATCTCGAGCACATCCGCGAACTCGGCAATGACGAGCGGCAGCCGCCGTTCTTCTTCGCCAAGCACGCCGACATGGTCGCCGCCGAAGGCGCGACCATCCCCTACCCGACCCTGACCAAGGATTTCCAGCACGAGGTCGAGCTGATCGTCGCGCTGAAGAGCGGCGGCCTCAACATCTCCTCCGACAAGGCACTCGACCACGTCTGGGGCTACGGAGTCAGCATCGACCTGACCCGCCGCGACCTGCAGATGGCGTCGCGCAAGAAGGAGCAGCCCTGGGAGATCGGCAAGTCGTTCGACATGTCCGCACCCTGCGGCGCGCTGGCGCCGGCTTCCAAGATCGGCCATCCCGCCAAGGGCAAGATCTGGCTCTCGGTCAACGGCACCGAGCGGCAGAAGGGCGACCTTTCCGAGATGATCTGGAACGTGCCCGAGATCATCGCCAAACTGTCGCTGCAGGTCGCACTCGGCGCCGGCGACATCATCATGACCGGCACCCCCGCCGGCGTCGCCGCGCTCGCTCCCGGCGACAAGATCGAATGCGGCGTCGATGGCATCGGCACGCTGAAGTGCAGCATCGGCAAGGCGGCGTAAAAGCGCGCACCGGGCAGCTGTAACCCGGATGAAGTCATCGCGCTGCGCGATGGCGAAATCCGGGACCGGCGCCACAGCGTTGTGTAAATTCCCGGATTGCGCTTCGCTTCATCCAGGCTACCAACCAAACAAAAAGCCCCGGATCGCTCCCAGCCCCTAGTCTAGGTGGTGTGGACACTTATCGCATCCATAAGACGATGGCAGCGAGAGTGACGACAGCACGGTAATTCCGGGCGGTTTTTTCGAAGCGTGTTGCGACGCGTCGGAACTGCTTGAGTTTTGAGAAGCAACATTCCACGAGATGGCGCTGGGCATAGAGATGTTTGTCGAGCGGATATTTAAGGGCCCGTGACGGGTTGTTGGGGATGACGGCGAGCGCCCCTTGGCAGCGATGGCTTGGCGCAAGTGATCGGCGTCATAGGCTGTGTCAGCCATGACGACCTCGGCAGGTAATCCTTCGAGCAAAGCAGCAGCTTGCGGTGCATCGCCCTTCTGACCTGCGGTAAGCGTGAAGCGCACAGGACATCCCAGGCCGCGAACGGCCATATGTATCTTGGTGCTCAGGCCCCCGCGCGAGCGGCCGATCGCCTGATCTTCAGACCCCCTTTTTTCGCCCCGGCGGCGTGCTGATGCGCCCGGACGATGGTGGAATCGACGATCAGATATTCGAAGTCCGGATCGTCGGACATCGCCTCGAAGATCCGCCACCAAACACCTTTAATGCTCCATCGACTGAAGCGCCGGAACACGCTGTTCCAATCTCCAAATGCCTCCGGAAGATCACGCCAGGGAGAGCCCGTACGGACGATCCACAGCACACCTTCTACGAACATCCGATTGTCGCGCCCCGTGGAGCCCTTCTGGTCAGGTCGACCTATGATGAGCGGTGCCATCCGATCCCACGACGCGTCGCTCAAAACCAGCCGGTCCTTCACACCCAAGACTGCCTCCCCAAAAGCAGCCTTGAATCTGATTTGCTCCTAAAAGGGAATCCTTAGAGTCCACACCACCTAGAGTGTCGCGAACCGGCCGGGAGGAATCTGGGCCGCTAAGCGATCCCCGCCAAATAGCGGTGCGTGCCATGTACAAGACTCCGCCGAGAACGAGCAGCGCGCCAAGTCCCATCAGGAACATTCTCGCCTCCAAATCCATCGCTGCCACACACAATAGAACGGGATTCAAGCGGGATAGGGGTCGATTGGTTCCAGCTAAAGAATGCCCGCCGTTAACGCCGGCGGGAAAGCAACCATTGAGGACCTTCATCCAACATCTTTTGGTCGCGCCATCAGAGCTCACAGCCACGGCTGGTGGCCTATGTGACAACCCGCCGGCCTCGTCCCCGGGGCGGGTTTTTACAGAACCCGAAGCCGCTCAGAAGCCGGCGGCGCCGGGCATGCCGAACCATCCGAATAGCATCGCCACTAGCGACGGCAGCAAGCCCATCCCGCAGAAAATGACGATGCCTGAGTCAAATTCGGGGAGGGGACGCGCTTCACTTTCGGGGAAGCCATTCGAGAATGGTCAGGACACCCTCCGATGCTGCCTGCATGACAATTCGTCGCAGCGCATCCGAGCTGGTTTTCATTATGCGCTGGAATGTGCGTAGCATAAAGCGACAATGAAATCAATACGTTAGCTGGGAAGATGGAGGCATCGTCGGGAATCCGATTCGACACGCGGTCTGGTGGGGAGCGGTGTGTCAGCCAGCGCTCAGGCCCGCCGTCACGATATCGATAGTACCATCGATAAAACGTGGCGCGCGGGGTGCCGAGCGTGGCCAAGGTGCGTGTGGCCGGCAGATGCGATTGCTCGACCAGCTGGATGATCTCGGCCTTCTCGGACGCACAATATCTCTGCCTCGGGCTCCATCCCCGGGAATGAAAGGCCACTTCAAAAACCGCGCCTGGTACCTCCAGATCACCCGCGCTTGTCCCGAGAGCTTTTATTTGGGAGCCACGTGGGGAAGGCTTTGCGCGTACTCGAATACGCTCTCATCTTTGTTCGCCCCCAAACGACTCCACGAGAGTATCGATGAGGGACCCGTACCTGGCGCAGGGCTATCGCATGTTCAAGAGCATATCGACGAGGAAAATGTCGTCCCAGGCAGCGCGTTTGAGCTTGCCTCGCAAGGAGGTCTTTGTATCGGGATGAGCACGAGCAATATTGAGGGCAAGTCGCCGCAGAACGGCGAGGTTGGCGGGAGCATGGTCTTTTCGGCTTCGCGTCTGATCCTCGTCGAGAACGACGTCGAGCGTCCAGTGCAAGACGTTTTCGATGTCCCAATGTTCGCGAACGATGCGCAGCAGTTCTGCGGGCGTGTAGCGCTGGGTCAGAAGGAAGTAGCGCTGGACGGTCTTGTCGCTTCCACGTTTGCTGGTGATCCGAGCGACGGCCTTGAGACCTGGAAAGTTGTGCTTTTCGGCCATGTCCTTGACGGAAGTAACGATCGCGGTTCGGGTTTCTTTGCGCCCGTGATCGGCGTCCTTGGTGGTGGCTTGTTTGGCCTTCTTGCGCTCTGCCGCAGAGATCGCGGCCTTGGCATCGCGCAGCAAGCCCGGCTGGTTGTTCTTTACCGCCAAGACGTAGTCTCCGCCGCGCCCCACGATGGCTTTGGCCATCCCGCGATGACAGTGCAGCGCATCCGCCGTGACGACGCAGCCCTTCAGCTGAAGAAGCTCGACGAGATGCAAAGCGCCGGCCGCTTCGTTGTTTCCAGGCGCCAGCACATTGGCGAGCGCCATGCGGGTCATGGAGCTCCACGCCGTCACCATCACTGGCGGCATGTGACTTTGGCCACATTCGTAGGCTCTCCTCAGCGCCTTGCCATCGAGAGCTACCACTCCCTTGATTTTGGTCGCCGTCGCGAACGCCTTGGTAAAGCGCCGAAAGACCTTCTCGAAGCTGTCCGGATCGAGGATGCGAAAGACACGGCTGAAGGTGTCGTGACTCGGTATCCCGTGCTCCAGCACCAGAATTGTGCGCAACAGCGCTTCTTTCGACCGCCCAAACAGCGCGATGTCGCAACACGTCGTGGCACCGCACAGCGTGGCCAGCAGCGCGATGAACAGCATCTCGGTCAGATCGTGCTGAGCTTGATTCTTCCGAGGATCGGCCAACGGCAAAAAGCATTCTGCAAAGCGGTCCAAAACAGGCTCCTCTCGAATCAGGAGACACTCTCAGAATCAAATTTTCCTTCCAGCGCAATAGCTTGGCCCATCGGACGTGCGATTCCCCTGGTACCTGGCGGGGGACGTAGGGGCCCGGTGGTCGCACAACAACAGGGTGGATTCAGAGGTGGGGTAGTCGAGCAAAAGCGGGTTCGAACGAGGTTTGTCGCAATGGCATTCAAGGCGCCTTGACGTTTTGCTTGGTCTCTTCGAACAAGCTTCCAAATCCGCCGACGCGTTGCGATATTCCGGCCAGTTGCAAGAGATGCCACACCATGGCTTGGTTACTGGTGATGACGGGACGGCTCAGATGCTGTTCAAGCCTCGCTATGATCCCGGCCGAACGGATGGCGGTGCAGCTCAGGAAGCATCCACCAGATTGAGCAGGACGGTGCCGGGCCACCAACTCGAACAGCGCCGAAGGCGCAAGTGTCGCCATTTCAGCATTGGTGTTGATGCCGAGGCATCCGCCATCGACCACGTCGATCCCATGCGCGGCGAGGAAGGCGATTTCGCGCGCATGGACCGGCTGGATATACGGCGTGAGAAGCGTCAGTGGGCTCATGTCGAGTGCTTTGACTGCCGCAAGGATCGCGTCCGACGTCGCGAACGCGGCAATACCGGTGGCCTGCTCGATGCGCGCGCGGATATCGCCTGCGAGATGCGGCGCGAACGTTGATACTGCCGTGCAGTGAAAAACGATCTTGCCGACCCCGGCATCGGCGAGAAGCTTCGCCGCATCTTCCAGGCCGGACAGCATTCCGATCAGTTCGGGCTCCGAACTTCCGCGCAGTGCCAGCCGGGTAAACAGCGGCGCAACCCCAGGCGGCAACATCGCGCGGATTTCCGCTTCAGCGACCGCATTCCCGGAAGGCACGATGATGCCCGCACGAAACTGATCGCCGTAGTCGATACGAACGTGATCCGACGAAACAGTCCCGAGCATCATGCTATCATGCCTGCGGTCTGCTTCAGGTCGCGCTGAGCGGCCAAGAGATAGGACCGGTCGATATAGTCTTCCGCCGCTGTTTTTCGGCGGTTCGGGATCGCGCGTATCAGCGAAGAGATCTCGATCAGGGCCTGTACGGCAGCGGTCGCGAGGTTTCCGTCTTTCGGAAAGATCTCCTCGCGCGTGTACTCGTCCCAGGCGCGCAGCGCATAGGATTCCGGAATGCCCGTTTCTTCGACCGCAATGCGCGTCGCCTCGGCCCGGTTGTCGAAAAACCAGTGATGTGCGCGCACGAAAGCGCGCATGAACCTCATGACGACATCCGGATTGGCCGCGGCCCAGCGACCGTCGACGTTCAGCGATGTGAACTGAAAATGGGGGAATTCGTCGCGCGGCTCGGAGAGCGTAGGATAGCCCTGATCGAGCGCGATGAAGTTCAGTGGCACTCCTTGCAGCCCCGCATCAATCTCGCCGGCCTGCAATAGCTCCCAGCGCGCGAGGATCGGCCCGACAGCCCGGATGTCGTAGTCATGCGGATACTCAAGCCCATGTGCTGCGAGGAGCTTCATCACCAATGACGATGAGCCTGCCTCGATCGACGAGACGCCGACGGTCTTTCCGCGCAGGTCGGCAATGCTGCGAATGTTCTTGCCCGAAATAAACGAAAAGGGCAGCTTGTTAACGTTGCCGCCGACTATTCGAATATGGCCACCCGCTTCGTTGTCGAGAATGACGTGTTCAGTGACCCCGAACGCGAACTGCGCCCTGCCGTCGCGCAGCCGGTCTGTGACCTCGTCAATTGGCTCGTAGAGCTCAATATCGACATCAAGCCCTTCATCGTAGAAATGTCCGGCATGTTTTGCGGCCCATATGGGCATGTTGAAGTAGTTACGCGAGACGGCGGCGAATTTAAGCTTGTCCATGGAGAGACCTTCAGGCGAGTTTGAGAGATTTGAGTTCAGGAGATGCGCTTTCAGGGAATTCGATCGGCCGTTTTGCGCCCGTTGTGATAACCGCGGCTCCGGTGAGCAGCAGAACGCCGGCGATGAGAAAGGCTCCGGAGAATCCGCTTGTGGCGTGGACGATGTATCCGGTGATGATAGGCGCGGCGAGACCGAACAGGTTGCCGCCCATGATAAGGATGCTGACCGCCACGCCGTTGTAGCGGCCGTCCGTCACCAGATCGCTGGTCAGCGCGATGTTCATTGCCATCGCGGTCGATACGCAGCCGAGCGAGAGCGAGAACAGCGCCAGTATCATCCAGATGGAGTCCACGAATGGGGTCGCCAGAATGACCGACGACAGCAGCAGAATGACGGCGATCAGTTTGCGGCGTTCGCCATTGTGCCCGCCGCTGCGCGCGATGAGTTTGTCGCTCAGCCAGCCGAGGCCGAGACCGATGATGACGGCCATCCCATAGGGCACGGCCGAAAACAATCCCGACTTCAGCGCGTCGAAGCCACGGCTGACAGCCAGGTAATTCGGGAGCCAGGTCATGAACAGGTAAAGGGTGTATCCGGCGCAGCCCTGGGTTATCGCAAGCGACCACATCGAACGGCTGCTCAGCAAGTGGCGCATCGCCAGACGCTGGTTGAAGTCGCCGACGGGCTGGCTGCCCCCGCTATCGCGCGATGCGAGAATGCGCTGACGCTCCGTGGTGCTCAACCAGTTGGCCTGCTCTGGCCGCCTGTAATAGAGAAACCAGACGCCCGCGAGAACGAGGCCCATTGCGCCTGTAATGAAGAAGGAGTCGCGCCAGCCAAATTTCGTAATCAGCCACGCCACCACAATGGAGCCGATGGACAGCCCCGCATAAGCACCGCAGTTGAGGAACGCGGTGGCAAGGCCGCGTTCGGACGCGGGCGCCCATTCGCGAATGATTTTGCCGCCGGACGGGTAACTAGCGGACTCGCCGATACCCAACGCGAGCCGCGATGCAAACAGCGAGGCGTAGCTTGTTGTCAGTCCGGTCCAGATGCCGGCGAGCGACCAAAGCCCGAGCGTAGTGTACGTAATTGCACGTCCGCCAAAACGGTCGGCAGCTAGACCCATCGGCACGAGGAAAATGAGATAGGTCCACAGGAAGGATGAGAACATAAAGCCGAGTTCGACGGGCGAAAGGCCATATGTGGCGGCAATGTCTTTCGCCGCCACGGACAGGTTGATGCGGTCGAGATAGTTGATGAACATCAACAGAAACAAGCCGACGTAAACGTAGTACCGTCGCTGGACAGCCATCTGCATTCCTCCTCATCAATTTTTGGTTTTTGTTGGTCCATAATAGGATTTATTGACAAATTTGCCTAATTCATATTTTTCATATTAAATATGAATTTAATTCATTCCGGGCTCTGTCGATGAATATACGCAATATCGATCTTAACCTTCTGGTCATTCTCGATGCGCTCATTACCGAACGCAGCGTGACACGCGCGGCACATCGGCTCGGTCTGACGCAGTCGGCCGTCAGCCACGCGCTCCGCAGGCTTCGGACTCTGTTCGGCGACGATCTGCTGATGCGATCTGCAGGCGGCATGGATCTGACGGCGCGGGCAATTCAGCTGGCTGAAGAACTTCGTGTGGTGCTTGCGCAGATCCAATCGATGGTCAATCAACGCGGAGACTTCGATCCCGCGACATCGAACCGGGTCTTCCGGCTGCGCGTTTCAGATTATGTATCGAGCTTTCTGCTCGGCCGGTTGTGCCGTGTCATGCGAACGGAGGCGCCCGGCGCGCGTCTGGATGTCGGCCACTTCAGCGAGGCCGGCGAAGATTTGGTCGGGGATGAGATTCACGTTCGTCTCGGGCCGGATACCAGCGGCCTGTCAAAATACAGCCGCCTGCGCGTTTTCGAGGATGAATTCGTCGTGGTCATGAGCAAGCGGCATTCATTGGCCAAGCTGGAGTTGACGCTGGAAAGGTATGTCTCACTCGTTCATCTGAAAGTCGCAACCAGCGCAATCGGCACCAACCTGATCGACGATGCCTTGGCGCGTCGCGGTCTCAAGCGAGATATCGCAATGCTCGTGCCCAGCTGGCTCGATGTTCATCCCATTGTCACCACGACGGATCTTGTGGCGGTGCTTCCGCGCCGCTGGACGCAGACACGTCCGTTCGCCACGGCGTGTGTCGTCAAACGTTTGCCGATCGAGGAGGTGGAGCTTGCGATCGACGCGGTCTGGCATCCTCGCCATGATGAAGATGCCGGGCATGCTTGGATACGTGCCACGATAAAAAAGGTGATGCAGCAGCCGGAGGAGTTTTCGCGGCACGTTTGACTGCGGTCTTCCACGGCAAACCGCGGCAACGTTTCGATGACGTACTCGAGCGATCGTCGGGGCGTTTCCGATCCGCGCCATCTTCAGTTTGCCGATAGTGCCAGAAGGGATTGGAGAGCGTCTCAAGAAATCCGAGGGTGGCCGTGTGGGTACTCAGCTTGTCGGCGCGCCCCAGTGTGCCACTGGTAGGACAAAATCAACCCGACAGGCGTGGAGGCGCGATTCCGCTTCGGCGATGCAGGTAGCAGGTGTCTTTCCGCGCAAAGGTTTGCTTAGCGAGATCATGCCGTTTCTTCCCAGTCCGCGCCGCGGCATCATGATCTTCGTTCCGCCGCTGCTCGCGAGACTACGGACATTGGCCCCGAAAGCGAGCATGCGCTGCGTCACGTCCTCCCACGATCAGTTGGAGAACTCGCTGGAACGCGGCGACATCGATCTTGCGATTGGATATTTTCCGGATCTGACCGGAGCAGGCATTGTGGCGGAAGGTCTTTTCGATCATCCCTTCGTCTGCATCGTAAGCAAAAACCATCCGACAATCGGCGAAACGCTTTCGCTCGACGAATTCCTTGCCGCGGACCACCTCGTCGTGAACCAGGACGGCCGCAGCCAGGAAATATTCGAGCGTCGGATCCGCGATCTCAAATTGGAGCGTCGGGTACTACTTCATCTTCCGCACTTCATGAGCGTGCCGCAGATGATCGCGAACAGCGACATGATCGCGACCGTACCGCTTTCGCTCGGCGCATGGTATGCCGACAGCGGGTTGAAGCTATTGCCTCCCCCGGTCAACATCCCGCTCATCGAGCTCAAGCAGTTCTGGCATCGGAGAATGGAGAACGATCCGGCGGTCCGTTGGCTGCGCTCGATCGTGGCCAAACAGCTCCGCGACCGCGATCCGTCACTCGCGATGTCGCCGGATTATGCGGACTTTAGCCCAGCGGATCGACAGGTCCAAGATCGGAAAGCTCGAAACAGCGGCTCATAGAAGGGACCGCTTTGCGCCGCCAGAAGCTGCTCGACTTTTTTCAGGATGTCGGCGCAAGCAACCCGGTTTGGTTCGCTCCAAGCGAACATGCGAGGAGATCAACCAACGTCGAAACCTTCGGCAGCGTCTGTTTGCTCTTCGGCCACATTATGCTGAGCGGAATCCCCTCAGGCCAATCGACGAGCGCCGTCCATCTCGGCACCGATGATGAAGGCATCCTCGCGCCTGGCGAAATGGCGACCGCACTCGCGATCGCCTCGGGCTGTCAAGCCGCACGCAGCGCGGATGTCTCCTCGCGTGCGACGGCGAGCGCCTGCTCCTTCAGTTGGTCGCCCATGCGGACGCCTTCGGCCCGGACGAAGCTTATGTCGGTGACGCCGATGACGGCGAAGAAGCCCTTGAGGTAGCTCTCCTGGTGGTCGTGGGCCGCCTTGGGCGACTGCGCCGAGTAGATGCCGCCGCGCGTCGAGGCGACGATGAGGCGCTTGTCCCCGCATAGGCCTGCGGCGCCTGCCTCGCTGTATGTGAAAGTTTTCCCCGGCACGGCGAGGTGATCTATCCACGCCTTGAGCTGGCTCGGGATGCCGAAGTTGTACATCGGGGCGCCGATGACGACGATGTCGGCGGAGAGGAAGTCTTCAAGCGCTGTGTCGGCGGCGGCGACCTCGGCCCGCATATTGTCCCCGGCCGCTGCTCCGGAGCGCGCCGCCATCAGGGCTGCGGACTGGTGCGGAACGGGCAGCGCGTCGAGATCGCGATAGACGACCTCGATGTCTGGCCGTCCGGCACGGAGGTGAGCGACGATGTCCGCGGTCAGACGACGGCTGATGGATTCGTTTCCGGTGATGCTGGAGTCGACGTGGAGAAGCTTCATGGCTGGTACATCCTCTTCGCTGTCGAACATGCCGCGCAGCAGCCGCCGGTGCTCCTTCGGCGCCCTAGGCACATTCTGTTCGTTACGCTAAGATGCAGGCCGCCTGAATTCCCGCAAGGAGGCACATTCTTGAGCCACGCGCACATTTCTGTCCGTCGCGATCCGCCAGGTTCCCGGCAGGATCCGCACGAGGCCTGCCAGTCCGCGGGCCGCGAAATCGCCGACACCTTGGCACGCATCGGCGACAAGTGGACCGTGATGGTCGTCGGCACTCTCTTCCATGGGTCGATGCGCTACAACGAGATCCGGCGGGTGATCGACGGCATCTCTCAGCGCATGCTTACGTTGACGCTCAAGGGACTGGAGAAGGACGGCCTCGTCACCCGCACCGTCTTTCCGACGATTCCGCCCCGGGTGGACTACGAGCTGACCGATCTCGGGCGAAGCCTCCGGGATCCGCTGAAGGCGCTCCACGACTGGGCGACCGAGCACCGTCCTGCGATGGTCGAGGCCCGCAGACAATACGAGGCCCGACAGGCGAATAAGCCGCGTTGGTGACATTGGGCGGGAGGATCCCGTCGGTTGGTGGCGTCATCCGAGAGGCCTGTGCCGCGTTCGGCCGCGAGAACGTGCTGAGACGACTCGTTCGTCTTCTCGACAGCGGCGAAGCGCTGCCGCCAAGCGCGGCAAAGACCTGGCTTTCTGAAGCCTGTTCGGATTCCAAAGTCGTCGGGAGTTGCCTCTGCGAGGAAGGTTTCGCGAGTGCTTCGACCCTCGATACCTTGGCGCGCGTTGTCGCTCCGGATTTCGTGCCGAACGATTTAGGTGACGCCCCTGGGTGATCGCTCTGCGACGGATCGCTGACTCGGAGTTCACTTTATACCTAGCGAGTTTCCTACTTACGCGAGCCTTTGGGCGACGGACGCGAAATTCCGCGGACCTCGTCTTATTCACTTTCGACAAGGTATACGCGGCCGCGGAGCGTTCGGCGCTGCCCGACGGGGCAATGGCGACTTGTCGACGACCGTCTCTACCATTCGTACTGGCCCAACTGGGACCGCTGCAGGCGTATCAGACAAACCACAGTCGATCTGTTCGTGGATCCTGGGCAGATAGCGCACCTTGGCGCCGGCTGCCACGATCGCCACCGCTACCCCGTCGATCCTATGGGTACGCAAGTTGTCCATAAAGACGATGTCGTTCTTGCGCAGTGTCGGCACGAGAACCTGTTTGACATAGGCGCGGCGATCGCCAAACGAACTCAATCTCCCTGGCGACGGTGACGCCGTCAAGGCGATTTGCGGCTCAATGTGCGAGCTGGTCGAGGCTGGGACCGATACTGCATGGACTGTGCTCGGAAGATCGTCGAAGCAAGTATGATATCGCTCACTGAGGTGCGGAAAGGGGTCGAATCTCGAAAAGTTGTATCGGCGAGCGAAGATCACGCGAATTCGGTAGAGGGTGAAGCGGTCGAGAGTATATGATCGCCTGCTGTCGTACCCCTTGGCAGAATGCACTTCTCGTTCACGTCTCCAATTGCTTGCCGATCGGAAGCGCACGGATGCGTTTACCTGTTGCGGCAAAGATCGCATTGGTCAATGCAGGCGCGAACGGTGGCACACCCGGTTCGCCCACGCCGCTCGACGGTGCATCGGAATCCGGCGGGACGATGTGCACGTGGGTCACTATCGGTGATTCATCCATCCGGATCACTGGGAAGGTGTCGAAGTTGCCCTGCTCCACCTTGCCGTTCTTAAACGTGACCTCCCCGTACTTCGCCAGACTCAGGCCCATGATTGCCGCACCTTCGATCTGGGATTGAATGCGTTCCGGATTGCGCCGTTCGAACTCGGTATGGGGTTGATCGGGTGTCCTGATTGCCGAATTTCGCTTCGTCTGCTTGCGGTAAGCGACTGAATCGTAGCTGGCGTTGGCACCATCTTCCCAGACAACCTTGAAGGCGTCGCGGCCCTTGATCGCGGCAGTGCGACCGCCTGCATGATCTGGCCGGATTGGCAGTAACCGCATTGTGGGACGTTGACCTGACGCCAGGCCTTTTGCACCGGGTGATCACCAGTTGGATGCAAACCCTCGACGGTCGTGACTTCACGATCAGCCACGTCGGAGACCGACGTGACGCAGGCGCGCACGGCCTGCTTGTCGACGATCACGGTGCAGGCGCCGCAGAGGGCCTGACCGCAGCCGAACTTGGTGCCTGTCAATCCGATTTCGTCCCGCAACAACCAGAGCAGCGGCAAATCCGGATCGCCATCCCAAGCTTGATCCTGGCCGTTGATCTTGATTTTGATCATGATTGTTTCTCGCTCTTCATAAGCTACTGCTGCGGTGAGGACGTGAGCGCGAACATATTTCGTGGTCGCTCGCCGTCACTCGGTGCAATTTTCGTCGGCGCAACACAACAAGGATACGGCAACCCCGATAAAGAACCTTCAGCGGTAAACCCTCCGTCGACCACAAGTGCGTGACCGATCACGAAGCTTGAGCCAGGTCCGCACAGCCATAGGACCGCGGAAGCGATCCCCTCCGGTCGTCCAAGCCGACCGATCGGCTGATCTCTCAAGATTTCCTTCATCGCCTCAGGTTCCTTTGGCCAGCATTTCCGCAACCATCGGCTTATCGATCGTGCCCGGACCCCTCCGGCTTCTCGCGACCAAGATCTAACGAATGCCCAGCGCCTGGAATATTCCGCGCCTCACCGTCGGAATTGACAGAGCCACAATCGCGACGACATGACGACAATCGAATTCTTTCCATGTCTTGTGCCGAACGACCTGTTGACCTGCGATTGCACCCGCACTCCCGCCTATCAGCGCGACGAAGAGCAGATTTACTTCCGGAATACGGCGCCGTTTGTTTTCCGCGCTCCACTTTACTTTCGTCGTTGCTCGACTTCATCAAATCCGACGCGGTTCGAGTCATATTCCTCGGGGACCTTGTTGACAGAGGGTCCGACAGCAAAGGCTGCCTCGATCTCGTCGCGTCCACGTTGGACCGTTGGCCGAAGTCAAAACTACTTCTAGGCAACCACGACGACTATTTTCTCCGTATCCTTGGAACGGACGACCCGGATCCCGCCATGTTTGATTTTGGATTCGCAATGGAGGCCTCACCACCCTCTACAATTACGATTATGAAGCCGACGTCAGCATGGCCAGGGCCGCTATCAAGCTCGACTATCAGCACCATGTTTCGCTTCTCGAGAAAGCCTCTCTCATTGAAATCGATCCATTCGCATTCGTGCACGCGGGAATTCATCCGGATCGATCGATCCACGAGCAGAAACCTGCTGACTGTCTGACAATTCGGAAGCCGTTTCTGGAGTACGCGGCCCCCTTCTCACACGTCGTCGTCCACGGGCACACGATCACGGAGTCGCGCCGACCATTCGTCACCAGGAATCGTATCGCACAGGATACTGGAGCTTATGGGACCGGCCACCTTACGGCACTTGTTATTGATCCTCACGCGAGGTCACGCGAGTTTGCTTGGACGACACAGACAGGTGCGACGATCCCGCATCCACAACTGCCGGCACGAACTGCAGCCCGTCAGCCTCAGAACGTTCAGCCTCGGAATCTCGCAATTGACGTCGCCAGCTAAACAACTGCTGCGGTGATAATCCATGGCGTCGAGCCACGGCACAGACCGAGTCTCCGCTCGTCGCGATCTCAGCGACAATCCGGGCTTTGTCTTCATCACGCCATGTCCGTCGCCGCCCGGCGCCGGTGAACACTTCCAGCCGGCGGACTGGCTCCGTGATAGCAATATGTTCAGTGTCCATTCTAAGCCTAACGGTCAAAACCGGACCGCAGACTCGCAGATCACGACATCATCCGGAAGGTGGTCGCGGAACACCGCTTACCCTGACCAGGGCACTGACGCACCACCAACGCGCTGAGCCGGCGCGTCAGGTCGGTATTCACTATGGCGACGCTGTCAGGAGCATCGGTCCGTGTTTATCGATCCTGCGCGGCTGATCGGCAGCGTCCTTTTCTGTGCTGATGCACGATCGGCTGCTCCGATTACTGCCTTCGAAATTTAGCGATTGCGAGCCGCGTGGCCATATGAGGCGAGAGATCCAGTGATCGCTGATGGTTCTGCCCGTCGAAAGGAAAATCTAATGACTGGACGAATGACGAAGATATTGGCAACCGCCCTGCTTGCCGGGTCTCTGCTTGCGACGGGTGCACAGGCACGCGGTGGCGGAGGCGGCGGCTTCACTATGGTTATGGCTATGGAAGACGTCATTTCGCCCGCGGTGGCTTTTACGACTACGGCTATGGTTGCCCGTATTACTCGACATACAACTGGCCGTACACCTGCCCCTCCTGAATGGTGAGCTGTTTCGGAAGCTGCCGGCGCGCGGCTTCACAACCTTAAGGGCTCACCTGGCGAACAGCCGAACGCTCGCTCTCCCAGGTGAGCCGCCAGCCCAACTCAAACGCCATCATTGAACAACAGCGTCACCCGGCTGACCGACCGATGTCGCTAGGTGGCCGCCGAACGAGGTGCGGTGTTCCCATCACTCGCAAGGGCCCAGGCGATCCTAGACCTAGGTATACTCTTCTCAACCAAATGTAACGTACAGATCTAACCTCCGTTCAATGGTCCGGGTCCATCTCTCTCCCCACGTCCTATCGAAGCAATATCGACGAAGGTGTCGTGGGGCGCCGAAATATCTGCATTGTCAAACCCGCTTGCTTAACGATCGTCGTCTGGTCGACCACAAATCTGGGAATTGATATGTCAAAGCCACGCCTACGATTGATCCATTGCTCGAACGGCGTCCGACCGAGAGCAAAACACCGACAGCACCGACCTTTGGTTATTCATGGGGGCGCGCGAGCGAGATCCGTGACGAGTGAAAGCTCATGGGAAGCTACGCTTAAACTAATCGATCTTGGTTTTTTAATTTTCCATGTAAATTTTCTTGCCTTCTTGCAGGCGAATATAACAGTTCTTGAGGCCCACAAATGGACTGATCCTGAAAAGACCAGCTAGATTGACATGGTGCACCCGACCCATGTGTTGCGACCGAGTGGGTCACCGAGACACCGCGCTCTCGCGTATCGTTCGCATCGACCGTGCTGCTCAACCCCGTCGGCTCCCTTCGGCTGTCCCACGCGCAGAAGCCAAGCCGGCTCGATGGCGTCGCCATGATTCGCGTCCCCGCCACAGAATAGGGTTGTGGCGCCGACGGATCAGCGGGCGGGGCTGTACAGGTCGAGGCTGTTAAGCAGATCGTTGGCGTGGGGCGTCGCGCTCCCCCAACGGCGCCAAGCCATAACGGCTCTCGATCATCTTCAAGATCGAGGTGGTGTCGTAGAACGTGTGATCCACGAAGCCGCGCCGGGCGAACGGAGAAATGATCAGGGTCGGCACGCGCAATCCGGGTCTCCACCGATCCACGACCGGAGGCGGCACATGATCCCAGAAGCCACCGTTCTCGTCATAGGTGACGACGATCACCGTGCTGGACCACAACGGACTTCGTTCGATCCTCCAGCGCCGCCGCCGCGGTGTTCGCGATCTCGGCGTCGATCTCCTTGCTCAAGCCGGCAACACCTACTGCACCCACGACTGCGCCGTTTACACGTATCGGCATGCCGCCGCGCAGTACCAGGACGCCGGCAGTGACGAAGGCCGTTCGGCCCTGATTTATGTTATCCTCGATCTCCGCCGTCGACCGTTGTAGCCGCGCCGCCGTTCGTGCCTTCTCGATGGCGAGGTCCGCGCTTGCTGGGCGGACACCATCCATCCGTTGGAAAGCAAGCAGATCCCCGGCGGGATCAACCACTGCGATTGCCGAGGGCGCATTCCGCTGCTGCGCGGTCTCCTTCGCGGCTTGCAGGACCGTCTGCGCTCCGGCTTGATCGAGGGCCATTACGTTGATGGTCTGTGCCCCGGCTGACAGGCAGAAGACCGTTGCCAAGATTCCAACACGCATTCCAAGTTTCGTCATAGCGAACTGATTTCGTTTCGTTAGAGTTTGGCCGCCCGAGAATGCTATCGCTGCGAGCTTGCGGTTTTCGTCGGAACGCACGCCAAGCGCGTCAACCCTTGATGTAGGAAGTAACGAGCACCATGCTCATCACGCTTGATTGTACGGCGATGCCGCGGCAGCTGAACGGAGGCCCGGCAAACGTCTGAAAAACGAACATACCCAGTTCCCTCTTTCGCTGCCCAGGATTCAATCTTTAGTGATGATGGCTATTCCGTTGATGGTGCGTGAACGATGTAATCCCAATCAGGGTGAGGAGGCCATGTCCGCTCTGCGGTGGCTACCGCGAATAGCTCAGCTCCCGTACACCTTGGCGATCAGTGTGGGTCACTGGCCTTTGACGGCCTCTGTGAGCAGTGTGACCATCTGCGGATTGACCTGTTGCTGCGCCAGCTTCACCGCCGTGTTACCGGCCTGGTCCTGAAGCTCAGGATTTGCCCCGTTCACGAGCAGCATCTTTACGACGTCCGTCCGCCCGAACATGGCCGCCATCATCAAAGCCGTCTGGCCCGCATCGTTGCGCGCATTCACATCGCAGTGCGCGGCGATCAGGCGCTGTGCGATTCCGGTTTCCCCCTTGAACGCGACACCCATCAGGCTGCTGTTGCCTTTGGCGTCTGTCGCACAAGGATTTGCTCCCTTCTGGATCAGAAGGTCGACGGTCTTCGCCTGCCCGTTGTACGCGGCGAGGATCAACGCCGTATAACCCTTCGCATCCCGCTCATCTGGCTTCATGCCGGACCGGATCAGGCCGTCGAGCAGATCGTCGCGTCCCTGCCGCGCAGCATCGAAGAATATTTCCTTGATGTGATCCTGGCTCAGGCCGGCCGCGTCGTGCTGTACGGAGGCGGCTGCAGCGCTGTCTAGCGTTTCCGCCAGTTGAACGAACGCAAACGCTGGGCCCGCCAATGCGGCAGGAACGAGCCATAGCGCGGCGATTAGGGAAGCGGTTGATATACGTGGCATCTTCGGGTTCCTTTGACAATTGCTGCCGCGGCCCTCCCGCGGCAGCTCATTCACGCATCGCCCGACCGGTGTTGCGGGCTTCAGCTGTTTCAGTGCGACATTTCCTTGGCGGCGAGGGCAGCAACCTCGGTCACGTCAAGATGGGTCGCTTGCGCCAGTTGCGTGCCATAACCGCGGTCGGCCTTATAGAAGTAGCTAACCTGCCGCAGCTTGATCCCATGATCGGTGACCTGGCTCAGGTCGGACGCCATGACCTTGATGAGATAGGCCTGCCCATCCTTGCCGAGCGATCGCCAATGCTCGCCGGCTTGGCCGAAATCATCCGTCTTGGCGATCGCATTTTGCTGCGCCGCGCCGGATACCGGGTATTCGCTCAGCTTGAAGGACGGCTGCGGAGTGACAGCGCCCTCCCGCTTCGCGGTGGACGGCTCGTAGTTCACCTCGCCAACCTGCGGAGTGGAGCTCATGCTCCCATCCTGGTTGTTGTTGGCGACCTTCACCAGCGGGCGATTGACCGGCAGTTCCTGATAGTTCGTCCCGACACGATAGCGCTGCGTATCCGCATAGGCGAACAGGCGGCCTTGCAGCATCTTGTCCGGCGACGGCTCGATGCCCGGTACCATGACTCCCGGCGCGAACGCCGACTGTTCGGTGTACTGGAAGTAATTATCCGGCACCTTGTTCAGGGTCATGGTGCCGACCTTGGTTTCCGGCACGTTCTCCCAGGTCTTGGTGTCGTCGAAGCCGTCATAGGGAAGCTGAGCGACCTGCTCCGCCGTCAGGACCTGGACGTACAGATCCCATTTCGGGAAATGACCTGCACGAATGTTGTCGTAGAGATCGCGCGTCGCGTAGTTCGGATCGGCGGTCTGCTGCTGTTCGAGGGTCAGGCCGTGAATTCCCTGCACGCTCTTCCAGTGGAACTTCGCGAAGATCTGCTGACCCTGCGCGTTGACCAGCCGGAACGCGTGCACGCCGAATCCGTCCATTTCGCGATAGCTCGCCGGCATACCTATAGGCGAATAAAGATACGTCAGCATGTTCGTCGCTTCGGGTGTGCGGGAGAAGAAGTCGAACGCCAGATTCGGGTCCTGGATGTCGGTGATCGCCGAGGGCTTGTTGGCATGCACGAAATCCGGGAACTTGATGGCATCCCTGATGAAGAAGACAGGCTCATTGATGCCGACCAGGTCCCAATTGCCCTGATCGGTGTAGAACTTGACGGCGAACCCACGCGGATCGCGCGCGGCCTCGGGCGACCCCCGGAAGCCCATCACGGTCGAGAAGCGAACGAAGACCGGCGTTTCCTTGCCCGCTTGGCCAAACAGCGAAGCCTTGGTGTATCGAGAGAAATCCTCTGACGCCACGAACATACCCTGCGCGCCGGTCCCGCGTGCATGGACAACGCGCTCGGGAATCCGCTCGCGATCGAACCGGGCGAGCTTCTCGATCAGGTGAAAGTCTTCCAGAAGCACTGGCCCTTCCGGTCCGGCGGTTTTCGAATTCTCATTATCGCCCACTGGCGCACCGGAATCCTGTGTCATCGGTGCAGGCGCAGCAAGTGCGGTAGTGGACAACAGTCCGACAACACAAACTATTGAGAACACGCGCATGATGGAGTCTCCTTATTCGAATTTCATGCCGTCGCCGCGGATAGACCGCGGCACCGGCCCCGCGACTACATGCAGCCGCGCGGCTCCAAATGGCCAATGGGAAATTTCGAAGGCAGTGATCGGAGCAGCCGATGGAAGTGCATCAGCGCAGAGAAGGAAGATGCCGATCCGCCGCGCGATCGATAAATACAGACCGACGCTCCTGACAGGCGTCGCGACGATGAATGCCGACGTGACGCGCCGCTCAGCGTGCGATTAGCGCTTGCGCGTTCTGGTCAGGCGCAAATGCTGTCTTGGTACCCGTCAGACACTCTCGGATAAGATTTCCGAGCATCCTGAATTCGGCGCCGCGCGAGGATGTCGATCGCCAGGCCAGGACCAGGGTCCGGAACGGCTTGTCTGGCGAGAGTGGCCGAACCACAACATTGCGAGATGAAGCGAGTTCCGATTCTACCGCAATCTGCGGCATTAGCGTGATGCCAAGTTCCGCGGCCACCATCTGGACAAGCGTCCGCAGGCTGGTCGCCTGGAAGACCTCATTGCGAACCGGATCCACGATCCGACATGCCTGCAGTGAATGGCTGCGCAGGCAATGTCCGTCCTCGATCAGCAGCAGCTGCTCACGGGCCAGGTCATCACGGCTCACCACCCTGTGATGGCGAAGAGGATGGTTGCACGGCATCGCGACGACGATTGGATCTTCAGCGATTTTCATTGCCTCCACGTCGCCGAGTTCGAAAGGAATGGCCGCGAGCAAAAGGTCGAGTTCTCCTGCAGCGAGCTTGTCCAGCAGGACTGCAGTCTGAGCCTCTCGCACGTACAGCTTGAGCTTCGGCAATTCAGTGCCCAGATGCGCCAGGAGCGAGGGCAGGATATACGGCCCGACTGTGGGGATTACCCCGAACCGGAGCGGCCCCGACAATGGCTCGTGCGCGTTGCGGGCCAGCCCGACCAACTCCTCGGCGTCGACCAGCAGGCGCTGGGCACGGGTCGCGATCTCTTTTCCCAAGGGCGTCAGCATCACGTGGCGATGGCTGCGCTCAAACAGCGTCACGCCCAGCCGCGCCTCGAGTTCCTTGATCCCTCCGCTCAGCGTCGATTGCGTGACGGCACAACTTTCCGCAGCACGGCCGAAATGGCATTGCTCGGCCAGCGCACACAGAAATCGGAGTTGTTGAAGACTGGGCAGGGTGACCATCGGAATGTCCAATGAGACGGTGCGTTTTGTCGTTTAGGCAAAGGGAGGCAGCGGATCCATCATCCCGGACCAAAACCAACTTGCATTCATATCATACCGTATGGTATTATATGTAAAGTTACAAATCAAACCCGTTTCGGAGCCGCCCCCGATGACCCAACCCCGCCTTCTCGGCCTCTCCGGCAGCCTTCGCCGCGCCTCCAACAGCACCGCCGTGCTTCGCGGCCTTCATGACGCGCTTGCGCCCAGGGCCGCGCTCAGCATTTTCGCGCTGCACGGGATACCGCTCTACAACGAGGATGATGATGGCGAGCACGCGCCGGAATCGGTACGCGCTTTGCGTTCGGCCATCGAGACGAGCGATGGCCTCATCATGATCTCGCCCGAGTACAATCATGGCATGTCCGGCGTCCTGAAGAACGCGCTCGACTGGGCCTCTCGGCCCTTTGGACGGTCGGCGCTAAGGGGTAAACCGGTACTGACGATGACGACCTCGCCCGCCTTCACTGGCGGGGTGCGCGCGCAGCAGCAGATGAACGAGACGCTCGTAGCGATCCCGGCACGCCTTGTACTCCGGCCCCAGATCGTGATCGGCGGCGTCCACGAGAAGGTGAGCGATGGCCGCCTCGTCGACGAAGCCGCGCTGCGCTTCGCGCTTGCGGGTGTCGATGATCTCCTCGATGAGGTCAGGGCAGCGCGGTTTCTTCGAGCGGCGGCATGAACGTGACGACCGCCACGCCGCCGCTTGACACGCCGCGACGAGCAATCCGCCGCACTCGGCGCGGCGACGAGAAATCCGAACAGATCCGCTCGACCGCTACCGAGCTATTCCTCGGGCGTGGCTACGACGGCGTCAGCGTGGACGAGATCGTCCGCTCCGTCGGTGGCTCGAAGACCAATATCTACAATCACTTCCGCAACAAAGAGGGGCTTTTCCTCGCGATCGTGAAAGGGCTGTGCGAGGATTTGCTGGCATCCTTCGTCACGATTGACGTCTCCGCCCTCGACGTCGACGAAGGCCTGAGAACATTCGCACTGGCCCTCCTCGGCATCCTACTTCAGGACCGGCACTTGGCGTTTCAGCGGCTTATCATCGCCGAAACGGCGCGCTTTCCGGCGCTCGGGCGCGCATGGTTCGAGAGCGGGCCGGAGAAATCTCGAAGCATCATTGCCCAGTTCATCGAACAACAGCAGCGAGCGGGCCATTTGCGCCCGAGCGATCCGCATCAATCGGCAACCCTGTTCCACGACATGATCACTTTTGACCTGCTGCACCGAGCCATGTTGGGCGATAAACCGAGCGACGACGAGATTCGTCATCGGATCGATACGGCAATCGACGCCTTCCTGCACGGCTTCGGGCGGAAATAGGCCGCCCCGAGCACTGGTGCCTTATCGCTGTCTAGTCCGTTCACGTCATTCTCCGAAAACGACCACGATGGCAAGCTGCTCACCAAATTGACGTTGGCAGCATGATTGGCGCGCGGCCCTCTGTCTCATTTACTATTGCTGTGTAAACAGAAGACTTAACATCTTTCGAAGGTTCGCTCATGAAGACGTCGACCAAGGATCGTTCCATCGCCTTTGCGCTTCTAGCGATTATTCCGGCAGCCATCCTCGGTGTCGCCTTGGCGAGTACGCATAGCGATGCCGCAGGGCCGCAAGGATCGCCGTCACCTCAGACCGCTCAATATCTGCCCAGCATCAGCGACATGATGATCGCGACGATTCAACCGCGCCATCTCAGACTTTGGCAGGCCGCGCAGAACAGAAATTGGGAATTCGCGGCCTACGAGCTCGGAAATTTGCATGGCGCTTTCAAGCGTCTCGGCGAAGCCCATCCCGTCGACCACGACATGCCTTTCCAGGACATGATCGCATCCGTCACCGAGCAACCGTTCAAAGCACTCGACACTGCAATTAAGTCGAAGGACGAGAATGGATTTAGCAAGGCTTACGCCGATCTTACGGAGGGATGTAACTCGTGCCATCAGGCCCTCAGCCGC
Source organism: Nitrobacteraceae bacterium AZCC 2146 (assembly GCA_036924855.1). Lineage (NCBI taxonomy): Bacteria > Pseudomonadati > Pseudomonadota > Alphaproteobacteria > Hyphomicrobiales > Nitrobacteraceae > Nitrobacteraceae bacterium AZCC 2146. The sequence continues at coordinate 7,267,285 of JBAGRP010000001.1, read as the reverse complement.
GGCGTTGTCGTAATCCGAGTGCCGAGCGGCACTTCCGTTTCGGACCAGGATTTCACTTCGCCTAAGCCTTGAGGCCCTCGCCCGAGGCTCTCACCCTTGACCTTGCGGCGGCCGCCGGGCCTCGATGAATTTCTTGCTCGCTTTGGTTGCTTTCGTGCCACTAGGAACTGAGAAGAGAGCGCTTCCTTCATCGCCACGGGCGACGCAGCTTCACGCTACCGATCTTGCGGCGCCGCAACGATCATGTCCTATGTTCGCCTGGGTCAGAACTGAGAAGATCACGGGCGCTCGCGCGGGCGTTGGCCTTTATGAAATCGGACCTGACGGGACCGTACTCATCGATTGGCGTGCGGTCGAAGCAGCCGCCAACAGTCCCGCCGATCGCATGTCTGCTCCGATTGCGCGTCTGATGCTGGCAATCCGGGACAGCAAATGGAAGTCGATGTCTCATTACGGGCCACCGCGATTTACTGCATCGACGCCATGTCGGTGCACGGAAACCCGCTCTGTCCGAACTTCGTGTGCATGCCGAATTGAAGACCAGCGAGGTCACAGCAAGCGCGGCACAAACGAGCGATCAGCCTACGTCGTAACTGGATCTCCGCTCGCTAAAGGCGATTTCCTATGTGAGATCGAAAAATGAAGATTCCACAGCGGGCGTTGGTTGCTTCGCCTGCAATCCTACGGCCGGAAACAAGCCGATGCCTCGGCGAATCCGCCCTTCAGAGCGAAAACCCCGGATAGACGAAGGCACCGCGGATTCTCTCGGCGTCTTTCTCTGAGACGCCGATGGCGCGCGTTGTGTCGTACCACATCGCTTCCACCTTAGCCTTCATGTCGTTCGCGATCTTCTCGGCTTCGGAGCGTTCGAGCAGAAACCGTGCGTGCTGCGAGAGGATGTTCTTCGCATTGGCGTAGCGCCCCTGATCACCGCAATCGAGTGCGAGATCACGGCGTTCCAGGCTGATGGGCGTCGAGGGCGTGAGGTCGTAGGCCGGAGAAAGCTTCCAGTTCTTCGCCTTGGCGATGATCGCGTGATTACGCGGATGATCATCAGTGTTGGAGATCAGCGCGTTGAAGCAGACGCGGCGGAAGAGTTCTTTGGCGTCCTTTTTGGGTTCCTCAACGATGCGGCGCATCTCTTCGACCATAATAATATAAGACCAGTTCTGTCGCGCCTCTGGCGCTTCGTCGGAGCGCAGAATGGTCAGGCCGCTGACCATGCGCGCCCGCGTGTAGCCCTTATTTGTCTTCTCACGGTCGAAGCGCTTGACGAGAAGAACATCCTTACCGCCCACTGTCTCGATGCGGCTATCGGCTGTTGCGAGCCCGCATTCGCGCGCGAGTCGCAGCATGGCATACTCGACGCGCGTGTTGTTCCAGCGATCGTCCTCTCGGTTGAATTTCGCCACCCACAGCGCGTTGTCGGCTTGCACTACTGCCTTGGGACGCGCGCCGCCCATAGAGGTGCCGAGCAGCATCAAATCCTGCACCTGCTGCGCCTGCGGGTCGTTTGGCAGGTCGTCCTTGACCAGAGCATCCGCCAAAGCTTGCAGTTTCTCCAGATCGATCGTCTGGTTGAATTTGCGCATGGGCGCGGGAGGTTCTGTGTTGAGTCCGAAGCCGAGCGCGCCCGCACGGTCGTCTGGTGATTCCAGCAAGTAATCGAGTTCGCCGAGTTTTGCCTTGCCCGCATGCTTTTCGATGACGCGCCGGCCCCAGTAATCGGGACCGGCGTCGCGCAGTGCCCCGAACACGCCATTGAGCAGAGCAGTTTCGTAGGTGTGCTTGGATAGCTTTAGTTCGACAGGATCGATCTCAACCGCGCGCGGATCGGCGAGATATTTGCCGCGGTAGACGAACTGCCCGAGCGCGTCGTTGCGCGCGTTCTTGCTCAGCACGAACTTCCCCGCCGTCACCGCCGATGTTTCGCCGGGCAGGGTGATGTAGACGAAGCACTCGGTGGCAGACGCCTTAGAAATCACCACTCAGCCCCTTGCTTTTGCGCACGCGCGTCTTCTCCTTAACCGACGCCAGCGCCAGCCCTTGTTCGTCGGTCGCCGGATTCGCGAGATCGCTTAATGGGCCGAGCAGGTCATATGCCCACAGCAAGGCGGCGTAGACGCCTGAGGCCGTCGAAGCCTTTCCCTTCTCGGCCTCCATGACGGCGCGGCGTCCGGTCCCGATCTTCTCGGCAGCCTCTTCAATCGTGATCTCGCGCCGGATGCGAGCAACGCGCAGGTTCTCGCCCAGGCGCTTGAGGGCCTGTTCGACCGGATAGGGCGGAGCTTGTAAGAGCTGGTTCTTGTTCGCCATGCGCCTTCAAAGAGACCTTAATATGGTTATGGTGCTTTCAAAAGCATATATTATTTCTGGGGAATTTCAAGGGAGGGTGCTTTCAAAGAAGCCTTATCGTTCGTAAAGTTCTTTTAAAAGCACTTATGGCGCTGAAAATCTATTCGAAGTAGCCCTACCAGCCCGTAGAGACTATTCAAGGATTTAAAAGCCCGCATCTCGGAGGTGCGGCCGCCCGAAGCTGGGCAAATCCATTCCAGCCGAAGGCCCAAGTTCTGTGGAATCGCCGTTTCTGGCGATTCCACACTTAAGCTAGGGGCTGGCGGATCGCTCCGGGGCTTTTCTAATTCAATCGATTGGTCTCAGTAGCGGTAGTGGTCCGCCTTGAACGGGCCTTCCGGCTTGACGCCGATATAGGCGGCCTGATCGGGGCGCAGCTCGGTGAGCTTGACGCCGATCTTGCTGAGATGCAGACGCGCGACCTTCTCGTCCAGCGACTTCGGCAGCACGTACACTTCCTTCTTGTACTTGCCGTCCTTGTTGTTGGCGAACAGTTCGATCTGCGCCAGCGTCTGGTTGGTGAACGACGCCGACATCACGAAGGACGGATGGCCCATCGCATTGCCGAGGTTCACCAGGCGGCCTTCCGACAACAGGATGATGCGGTGCTTGTCGGGGAACGTGATCTCGTCGACCTGCGGCTTGATGTTGTCCCACTTCAGGTTCTTCAGATGCGCGATCTGAATCTCGTTGTCGAAGTGGCCGATGTTGCAGACGATGGCACGATCCTTCATCGCGCGCATGTGCTCGATGGTGATGATGTCCTTGTTGCCGGTGGCGGTGACGAAGATGTCGGCGCGGGGTGCCGCGTCTTCCATGGTGACGACTTCATAGCCTTCCATCGCCGCCTGCAGCGCGCAGATCGGATCGATTTCGGACACCAGCACGCGGCAGCCGGCCTGGCGCAGCGACGCCGCCGAGCCCTTGCCGACGTCGCCGAAGCCGGCGACCATGGCGACCTTGCCGGACATCATGACGTCGGTGCCGCGGCGGATGCCGTCGACCAGCGATTCGCGGCAGCCATAGAGATTGTCGAACTTCGACTTGGTGACGCTGTCGTTGACGTTGATCGCCGGGAACAGCAGCTTGCCGCTCTTCTGCATCTCGTACAGACGATGCACACCCGTGGTGGTCTCTTCCGAGACGCCCATGATGTTCGCGGCCAGGCTGGCGAACCAGCCCTTCGGCTTCTCCTTGAGAAGCTTCTTGATCAGCGCGTAGAATACTTCCTCTTCTTCCGACTCCGGCTTGTCGAGGAAGGCGGTATCGCCCTGCTCGGCGCGCAGGCCGTTATGCACCAGCATGGTGGCGTCGCCGCCATCGTCGAGGATCATGTTCGGGGTGCCGCCGCCGTGCCAGTCGAACAGCTTCGCGGTGTAGTCCCAATATTCCGTCAGGGTCTCGCCCTTGATGGCGAACACCGGAATGCCGGCCGCGGCGATCGCCGCGGCGGCGTGGTCCTGGGTCGAATAGATGTTGCAGGACACCCAGCGTACGTCGGCGCCGAGCGCCACCAACGTCTCGATCAGCACCGCGGTCTGGATCGTCATGTGCAAGGAGCCGGCGATGCGCGCACCCTTCAGCACCTGCTTCGGGCCGTATTCCTCGCGGGTCGCCATCAGGCCGGGCATCTCGGTCTCGGCGATCGAGATTTCCTTGCGGCCGAACGGGGCGAGCGCGATGTCCTTGACGATGTAGTCGGTGAAGGCCGGCTTCTTGGCGGTGGCGGTCATGTGCAAATCCTTGTTGATGAAGTCATTCCGGGGCGCGAGCACTTCGCGAGCGAACCCGGAATCTCGATGTGATTCACTTCGGGATTCCGGGTATGCGCGTAAGAACGCGTATCCCGGAATGACGTGATAAAATCAGACGGCGCGCTTCAGCGCGTCGGCGAGATCGGTCTTTTCCCAAGAGAAGCCGCCGTCGGCATCCGGCGTGCGGCCGAAGTGGCCATAGGCGGAAGTACGGGCGTAGATCGGCTTGTTGAGGTCGAGGTGCTTGCGGATGCCGCGCGGCGTCAGGTCCATCGCCTCGGCGACGGCCTTCTCGAGCTTGTCCTCGGACACCTTGCCGGTGCCGTGGGTGTCGACATAGATCGACAGCGGACGGGCCACGCCGATGGCATAAGCCAGCTGCAGCGTGCAGCGATCCGCAAGACCGGCCGCGACGATGTTCTTAGCGACGTAGCGCGCGGCGTAGGCGGCCGAGCGATCCACCTTGGTAGAATCCTTGCCGGAGAACGCGCCGCCGCCGTGCGGCGCCGCGCCGCCGTAGGTATCGACGATGATCTTGCGGCCGGTGAGACCTGCGTCGCCATCGGGACCGCCGATGAAGAACTTACCGGTCGGGTTGATGTGCCAGATGGTCTTGTCGCTGATCCAGCCATCGGGCAGCGCCTTGCGCACGTAAGGCTCCACGCGTTCGCGCACCTGGTTCGAGGTCATGTCCTCGATGAGGTGCTGATGCGAGACGACGATTTCGCGGACGCCGACAGGCCTGCCGTTTTCATACTGCACGGTGACCTGGCTCTTGGAATCCGGCCCGAGCACCTTCTCGACGCCCGAATGGCGTGCTTCCGAAATCAACCGCAAAATCTTGTGCGCGTAATGGATCGGCGCCGGCATCAACTCCGGCGTCTCGTTGGTGGCGTAACCGAACATGATGCCCTGATCGCCGGCGCCCTCTTCCTGGTTGGTGCCAGGCTGCAATGCGTCAACGCCTTGCGCGATGTCGGCCGACTGCGGATGCAGCAGGATCTCGATGTCGGCGGTCTTCCAGTGGAACCCGTCCTGCTCGTAGCCGATGTCCTTGATCGCAGCCCGCACCACCGCTTCGATATGGTCGTTGGTGACGGTGGAGGGACCGCGGGTTTCGCCGGCGATCACCACTTTGTTGGTGGTGGCGAGGGTTTCGCACGCCGCGCGGATCGCCCAGGGGTCGATGCCGGCCTTCGGGCCCTCACGGAAAAACAGATCGACGATCTCGTCGGAAATCCGGTCGCAAACCTTGTCGGGATGACCTTCGGAAACCGATTCGCTGGTGAACAAATAAGACGCGCGCATCAACTAACCCCTTTTATCCGCCAGAGCTCGGCGGCCCTTTCATCAGAATGTCCAGATTTGTCAGTCGCGACGCCGCGAGATGACGTAGGATTCATCGTAGAACCAGAGCCCGTTGTGCTTTCGCAAAACCTCTCTTGTGGCATCCAGATAACGGCCGCTTTGGGTCACTTCCGTCAACCGGTCGTCCTCGATTTGGGCGACATAAACCGCCGCGTTCCACGCTGCAAAAGCCGTCGAAGTTCCAATCGAACCTGTCACCTCGTTCGGCAACGCCTCCATGGCGTAACGGAAGATCGACCGTTGATCGGAATAGGCATTGAAGTTCAGATCGCGCCCGGCAGAGCCCAGCTCGTATTTCACTGCGCGCAATAGCTCATGACGGCTCACGGCGAAAGGGTTTTCTTTGGGCCAGACGGCCTGGACGATCTCCATGCCGGGGTCCTGCCCATGCGAATGGATACCGATCAGCCGGCCGCCGGCACGCAATGCCCGGGCCAGTGGCGCTATGATGCGTTTGGCCCGAAAATTGACAGAAGATTTCGCCCGATAGGGCTGCGACGCGATAATCAGGTCGAAATTGGCCTCGGTGCGCCCTGCCCGCGGGATGATCGAATCCAGCAGGAACCGGTGATCCTCGCGGTAAACCACCAACGCCACCGGCCGTTCATAGGTCGGCATGCCCGATCGGGGATTGATGCTGGCCCGCCAGTTATCCTCAAGAAAAGCTCCAAGTCCGGCGATCTGGGCCTCGAACTCCCCCGAGGACGCCCCGCGCAGCGGCACTTCGTGCCAGATCATTCCGGCGGCGGCCGCCGGCGATATCGGGGTCAGCGTGGGCGCCTCGGCGTAATGCATGTTGGTCAGCACGAACACGGTGGCCGGGTGTTCGAACAGCCGGTCCGGCACCTTGTCCAGGGTCAGCCGGACATCCTCCAGGCTCAGTTCCTTGCCGGCGATGTAGAACGGCATATGCGGAAAGCGGCCATGCATGGAGCGCATCACCCGCGCCAGCACGGTGCCGTCGCCAACCCCGGCGTCGAACACGCGGAGCGCCGGCGGCCGCGGATGGATGCTGGCAAGTTCGAGCCCAACCCGATCGGCGGTCACCCGCTTCTCCGAGCAGGTATGGACGAACAGCAGGTATTTCTGGCGGTTCTCGAAGAAGCGGAAATTGCTGCGCGGATCGCGCCGTTCGATCGGCGCCTCCAGCCCCCGCGGCGGCGGAACTCCCTCCGGCAGCGACTGGGCGATGAAGGCCTGGATCCGGTCGAGGGTATCGATGGTGATGCGCTTGCCCTCGCGCAGCCGGTTGACGAGCTTGCCGTCATTGACGGCGCGCCGCCCAAAGGTCGATTCCGCCATCTCCGCCTGGCGGCAGAAATCTGTGATGAGGCCGAGGATCTGGTCGTTTTTCATGGGGCAAAGTTCAGGCAGGGCGACAGTTTGATGGGGCAGACTTCAGGCAAGAAAGTGGGCAGCCAAAAGTCCCCTTCGCTTCGTAACACGATCTGCCCACCAATGAAATGCGGTAGCGCCCTGCTTTGGATGTCGTGTGAAAGTCGCGGGCTTCTGCTAAGACGCCGGCGCAGACCCGTCCCGTCACCCCAGCCACAGGTTTTTTGATGCGTATCGCAATGATCGGCACCGGCTATGTCGGCCTCGTGTCCGGCGCCTGCTTTGCCGATTTCGGCCACCACGTTACCTGCGTGGACAAGGATGATGACAAGATCGCAGCTTTGCAGCGCGGCGAGATCCCGATCTTCGAACCTGGCCTCGATGCACTGGTCGCGGCCAACGTGAAGGCCGGGCGGCTGGATTTTACCACCGACCTCACCGGCCCCGTGGCCGACGCCGACGCGGTGTTCATTGCGGTCGGCACGCCATCGCGGCGCGGCGACGGCCATGCCGATCTCTCTTACGTCTATGCCGCCGCGCGCGAGATCGCCGCGGCGCTGAAAGACTTCACGGTGGTGGTCACCAAATCCACCGTGCCGGTCGGCACCGGCGACGAGGTCGAGCGGCTGATCCTCGAGGCCCATCCAACGGCCGACATGGCGGTCGCCTCCAATCCGGAATTTTTGCGCGAGGGCGCGGCGATCCGCGACTTCAAGTTTCCCGACCGCATCGTGGTCGGCACTTCCGATGAGCGCGCGCGCAAAGTGCTCGGCGAGATCTACCGGCCGCTGTCGCTGAACCAGGCGCCGGTGATGTACACCGAGCGGCGCACCGCCGAGCTGATCAAATACGCCGCCAACGCTTTCCTCGCCACCAAGATCACCTTCATCAACGAGATCGCCGACCTGGCCGAAAAGGTCGGCGCCGACGTGCAGGAAGTGGCGCGCGGCATCGGCATGGACAACCGCATCGGATCGAAGTTCCTGCATGCCGGCCCGGGCTTCGGCGGCTCGTGCTTTCCCAAGGACACCCGCGCGCTGGTCAAGATCGCGCTCGACCACGACGTGCCGCTGCGCATCGTCGAGGCCGTGCTGGGCGTCAACGACAACCGCAAGCGCGCGATGGCGCGAAAAGTCTCCAACGCGCTCGGCGGCAATCTGCGCGGCAAGACCGTCGCGGTGCTCGGCCTCACCTTCAAGCCCGACACCGACGACATGCGCGAGGCGCCGTCGATCCCGCTGGTCACCGGCCTGCTCGACATGGGCGCCAAGGTGCGCGCTTTCGATCCGGTCGGCATGGAGCAGGCGCGGCGCGAACTGCCAGATATCACCTATTGCGACGACGCCTATGCCTGCGCCGACGGCGCCGATGCGCTGGTGATCGTCACCGAGTGGGTGCAGTTCCGCGCGCTCGACCTGCCGCGCCTCAAGCTTTTGATGAAGCAACCGGTCGTGGTTGACTTGCGCAACGTGTACCGCCCGGAAGAGATGGCCGCGGCGGGGTTTGTGTATGAGGGCGTCGGACGCGGGACACGACCGAACTAAAGCCGTGAACTTATAAATGCGCGGGCAAACTGCCTGCCCGAGTCCGCTTTGCCCCCGATAGCCGATGAATCATAGCATCGCAGCGAAACGACGCGATGTGCCATATCCAGACATTCGTCCGACTCGTTTCCTGACCTGGGCCTCATCAAGCCGGCTTCAACTCGCATTGTCTCACTAGTTGCGATCGCATCGGATGCTTCCGAAACCCGCAACACTCAGTATTGCAACTCCACAAGATGGATCGCAGGATGCAGGGTTCCAAGCGCACCGACGATTGCAAAAATCGTCAATCCCAAAACGATCTCGACAACGCTGTTGCGCGTGAGCTGACGAAGCGCATTAAGCTGCGACGTACTCCCCGGGAGGAGAGCGAGTCGCGGCGTCAACCAAAACCGGTTAGCCGCAGCGATCACCAGCATGGCTGCGAATAGAGCAACCTTGAACATCAGGATACGGCCGTATCCAGTCACGAGTAGTGCATGGAGTGAACCGACCAGTATCCATACGTTGACAATGCCGGTTGCAATCAACGCGCCTACACTAAGAATACCCAAAGTTGAGAAGCGTTGTGTTGCGTCCCGCGCAATCGACATCCATTCGTGATCATTGTGGCGTCGCGCCGCAGTCAACAGCAAGGCCAGCGGCACAAGGCTTCCAATCCATGCCGCCGAGGCGACGAGATGCAGCATATCGGCGATCAGGTGCAACCAGCCCGTCGGACCCATGGTGGACGCGGCATGGCCCGTCCACGCGATCGCTGCTATCAGGCCGAGAGCCGACGCCAGCGCAGGCCAGCGCATCCACGGAATTCGGTCATAAACTAGACAAATGGCAAGAACGATTGCGAATGGGAGACGGATTTCCGAGACCAAACCGAACTGCGTCTCGTTCAGGACCGTCAGCAGCACATCGGCACTCATCGCTTCACTGAAGGATAGACCACTCATCTCCGCAGCCAGCAACAATACCCAGAGAATGCCAGATGCCGCGGCAGTTGCCAGGCCGATCCACGCAACACGAAGGATTTGCCCCCGGACGAGGACGATCACCGCCGGCGCTGAACGCAACGCGGGCTCCACGACCACGATCCGGAAAATCAACGCTCCGACCGTGATCGCAGTAGCGGCAAAGTGTATTGCGCGAACGGCGATCAACGGATCGTTCACACCATCTGCCAGCCAGCCCATCAGGTTTAACCTTACGGGCCGACCTGGAAGCTGAAATTGCCGTCCGTTGTGTGCGTGTCCACTGAGAGCACGCGCCACGTCACATTATATTGTCCGGCACCAATCGGACGCAGCGAAATCGTCATCTGGTCGCCGCTGACGCGGGTTTTGCCGGTATCGACCCGCTGACCTGAAGCGTTGGTCACCGCGATTGTGCTGAAGGCAGCCTCCAGTTTCTGGGTGAACCACAGCTTTACCTCGCGCGGAGCTGCTGCGACGGTATTGCCAACACGCGGCTCCGCGCGGTCAAGAAGAGCGTGCGCGGTTGCGTCCCCCGTCACAAGCAAAAGCAGCAGAGGGATCACTCCGACAACAGTTGAGCGACGCATGATTAATTCCTTGAATACTGGGTTGCGGGCTGGACGGCATTACCGAAGATCGGCCTGCCAATTCCGCGTGGATCGAGATCGTCGAGATAGAAGTGCAGTTGGCCGATGACGCCAACATTCGTCCCGCTCTGCCGGTTGATCGGAATGAGCGCCTCGACGCCAATCTGAAATCCATTCCCAATCCAGATGAACCCCGGGTTGACGGTGCCCGTCGTTACGGTCCCGGATGTGAAGGTGTTGGCCACCGGTGTCTGGAATGTTGCTTCTACAAGCGGAATAAACCGATTGATAAAATCCGGCAGGCCGAGATCGTAAACCGCCGATTTGAGATACGGCATGCTGTATTGCACCGTCCCGCCCCAATTCAAAACTCGCGGATGGAATTCAGTGTCGATCGTTGAATCACCGCTATCTGGATCGATGCCGAAAGTAGTTGTGGAGCGTCTGCCCGGGATCGCATAGCCAATTTGACCGGTGACAGCGATGGGTCTGATCCAAGACAGCGTGTCGGGGAGATCACCGAACCCTTTTCCGAAGTACAATGTCGGCGTGTAGGTATTGAAAGGGTCGGCTCCGACGCTTTGCGCGCCCGTCCCACCCCATTCGACGTTGAGGCCTACCGAAACAACGAACTCATGTACGGGGTCCTTGAAGAGTCGGTATTTGAACGTTGTCTCCAAGTTCTGGAAGCCGTTCGCTCCTATCCCCGTTGGCCCACCGGGTGGGCTGAGATGCGTGTGAGTCACGCCGAATGACACCGCGAAAGCCTCGGTGATCCGCTTAGAAAACTCGCCTGAAATATCGCGTTGCTTGACCGACGGATCGTCGCCGGTCTTGAAAGCCGCTACCGTCGGTATCGACAGTTCATCGTTGACGCCGGGGTCATCGATGCCAAGTGTAGCGGGAAAGAAGCGGTTCCCGACGATTTCGTGGGCGACGCCTGCATTAATAGGAACGAGCGCTATCGCGAGCCCCGGCAGGGCCGCGCGCAAAAGACGGATGGACATAGATTTTCTCTGCTGTCGTTGAAGCGTGAAGGTATAGCGACGGCCATTAGGCCCCCCAATCTCACGTCAACAGCGGAGGCCCGCGCGCCCGTTTGCCAAAGAACCGGGTATCATCCGGAACGGGATTGCCGATAACGGCCCATCTGACCGTCGTGCTGCGGATCCGCTCGACCCGCGCCACCGCGATCTGGGGAGCAATAAGGAAGCCCGGCCCGCAACTGACGCAGAACTTGCAATGAATACCGTCATCATGCGTTCCAGCAGGGACGCCGCCCGTGGGCTGTAACGCTGCATCATTGTTGCCGATGCAGAGTTCGAAAACCGATCCGCCGAGGCCGACGCCGTGCACCATGGAAGGCGCTGCGAGCAGCGGAGCAAGCAGCGATTGCAGCAGAAATGCATAGGCGGCGATCCAGACAAATATCCGCCGGGAAAGTAACCCTGCTTGCGCTCTCGTTACGATGCCCACCATTAAATCTCCCAGCGCTCTATAGCATCGCGTTTAAGGGCGGGAAACAGACGTCTTATGGGCAGACGCCAATCATTTGCGTCCCCACGATGAGAGCTGGAGAAAACATCCCTTGCAATCAAGTCTTTAGATGGGACATAGGCGGTCCGCATTGAAGGCGGTGGCATCTTTTGGGTCTGACGGTCAGGCGCTCCCTGGCACGATCTGCCGGAGACCTATGGCCCCGCACCACTTGCTACAATCGCTTCGTTCGTCGCCGACGGCGCCGATGCGCTGGTGATCGTCACCGAGTGGGTGCAGTTCCGCGCCCTCGACCTGCCGCGCCTCAAGCTGGCGATGCAGCAGCCGGTCGTGGTTGACTTGCGCAACGTCTATCGGCCGGAGGAAATGGCGGCGGCGGGGTTTGTGTATGAGGGCGTCGGACGCGGGACACGACCGAACTAAAGCCATGAACTTGTAAATGCGCCGATCGGACTGATTGCCCGAGTCTGCTTTGCCCCTGATAGCCGACGAACCATTGCATCGCAGCGAAACGACGCGATGTGCCACATCGGAAGTTGAGCGCGCTAGTCAATCACGTCTTTGTCGCTACTGCCGCTCCATCCAGGCTCGCTACGACCGCTGCGATGGTGTGGCTGACCGACGGCGGCAATTATTACTTGTCGCGGACTATCGCGCGCCGGCGCGCCCAACCGGTTCTCGCATATGGCTTCGACGCCTACATGAACGGCTGTTCAGAAAACTACTCCCCTTTAACCGAGACAAAATGGAACGTGTGGAGTTCTTGAAACGTTGACTGCGCTCATCCACCAATGGAGGAGAAATCACATGTTAAAGAAATTCTTGATCGTCGCCGGCACCATACTGCTCGCTTCGTCTGCGTTCGCGCAGTCGCCGACCACGAAGAACGCTCCCGGCCAGCAGATGCAGAAAGCGCAGGAAACCGGCAAGCCGTCTACGGGGCCGGGCGCTTCGAAATATACACCGGGCCACAAGATGCAGCACGCCAAGAAGACCGGAGCGAAATCTACCGGACCGGGGGCGTCTGAATACGCGCCGGGCCATCAGACAACGACCGGTTCTTCCACGACGACTAAGAAGAAGTAAGCTCTATCTTCGAGGCAAAAGGAATGGCTCGGCAACGTCATCTGTGCCGGGCCTTTTGCTGTTGACGCGTATGACCGTACATTCATGAGAAAGCTTCTTTTGCCCGCTTCCCCCGCCGTCAGATTTTTTATCGTGCCGGCGTGCGGAGGTATCAAGTGCGCGGGTTGCTCCATGTCGGCTCTGTGCAGATTTTGTTGCAAAAGTCGGCTGTGACTGATGATGTCGTTCGCCCAGTTCATTTAGGGCGATGGGGTTTGCCCCCGACCCCGACGCTCTCGACGCAACTTTTACGCTACGCAATACACAGAGCCTGAGCGGGTGGCGGTCGCGCACCTAGCGATGCGAGCCGTCGGAGGTTCTGGGCGATGGCAGCCAGAACAAATTCGTCCTGGGCGCCTCGTGGACCACGCAGTCGAAGCCGGCCGAGCTTCAGAATGCGCTTCAAGTGCGCGAACCGCATCTCGATCTTCTTGCGTTCATGTCGCGACTGCTCAAAGCCCTCGGTGCCGGCAAGCGACCGGGCAACGTCTCGGGCGTGCTCATGGATGTCGCGCGGGATCTTGCGTGACGGTTCTTTTGGGCAGCACTGGGGTTTGAGCGGACATACATCGCAATCGAGCTTGCTGGCGCGATACAGAAGCGTCTTGCCCTCATGCACGGTGCCACTTGTCCCAAGCTGCTTCTCGCCTGGGCAGTGGTAAATGTCGCTCGTCGGATCATATCGAAAGTCGCTGCGCGAGAAGGTGCCGTCGTCCCGCTTCGACTTGTCGAACACGGGAATATGGGGCGCGATGCCTTTCTCCTCGACCAACCAGTTCAGCATCGGAGCCGCCCCGTAAGCGGTATCTCCGACAAGCCGCTCAGGCTTAAGGCCGAAGCGCTCCTCTGTTCGCTCGATCATGGTCTTTGCCGCGCCGACCTCGGCCTGCCGAATGGAGCGGGAGGCCTCGACGTCAACGATGACGCCGAACTTCACGTCGATGAGATAGTTGTCGGAATAAGCGAAGAATGCCGGTCCCTTATGAGCGCCGGTCCACTGGGCCGCGGGATCGGATGGCGAGACAAACTTCGGGACAACCTCGCTGGCGGCGCCCCACGCCGTATCGTCGAGGGTCGCCAGATACTCCTTCACCGCGCGGCTGGACCTCGCCGGATCACGATCCTTGCGCCAATCCTGACCTGCGATCGAGCGTTGCTTATTGGCATCCGCCTGGATCAAGCTCGCATCGACCGCAAAGCCTTCGCCGCCAACCAGACCGGCCGCGATGCACGCCTCGACGACTCGCTCGAACATGTGGCGGAAAACATCTCCATCGCGGAAGCGCTCGTTGCGGGCGCGCGAAAATGCCGAATGATCCGGGATAGCGTCCTCGATACCGAGCTTGCAGAACCAGCGATAGGCCAAGTTCACCTGCACTTCACGGCAGATCAGCCGCTCCGAGCGGATCGCAAACACATACCCCACGACCAGCATCCGGATCATCAGTTCCGGATCGATCGACGGGCGACCCATCGACGAATAGTGAGGTGCAAGTTCGCTGCGAAGCCAGGACAGATCGAGAGCGGCATCGATCTTCCGCACCAGGTGATCCTCGGGGACCGCGTCGCCAAGATGAAACTGGTAGAACAGTTGACCTTGGTCACTCTTCAGACGGCCCATCATGGATCAACCTCGCCGAGATTCGCGTCAACGTAACGGAATCACGGTTCGTGGCTTGCCTCAACCGACTTTTGCAACAAAATCGTGCCAAAGGCGGAAGTAATCCCGACTCGCGGCGTCGCGAAACGGCGATTGTACTAAACCGCTCGCGCGGTAGCGCCAACCGCGAGCATTGAGCCCAGACCGGGCGTTCGATTTATGCGCTGCCTTGCTTCTTCAATTTCTTCACCCGATGCTTCTGGTAATCGAACACGGCTGCGGCAAGCGGCAGGGAACGATGCATCCGGACATGGGTGAGCGAGACGATGATGACGTTCTCCGTGTCCTCGGGTTGGAGATGGCAGAGGATGCCGCCTTCGTCGCCGGCATAGGAGACTTTCGAGACGGTCTGCATTGGCTCGACATTGTACGCGATGTGTTGCGTTCGCAGATAGGCGATCGTGGACGATGTCAATTCGACTTCGAATGGTAGCGCCGCCGTCATCGCGATCATGAGCCGCGCAGTTTTTTCTGGATTGTCGAGCATCGCCGCATCCGCCGTGAATCGGTTGGACCCGATTTCATCAAATCGGGAATATGGCTCAGTAGAGCCATTCTTGATGCGTCGCACAAGATTACTTCCGCGACGCTACCCAAATCTTCGTCTCGATTCGCGCTCTCGCTTTGGCTCGGTACGATTGTCGGTGCTGCAGGTGCAGTTCGTACAGTTGGAGTTCACCGATGACCAAACCGATATCGCCGTTGCGACAACGCATGATCGACGACATGAAGATCCGCAACATGTCGCCGAATACCCAAAATATTTATATCTCTGCCGTTGCCAGATTCAGCGCTTATCATCGACGCTCACCAGACCAACTTGGCCTGGAGGATATCCGTGATTATCACCTGCATCTTGTCTCCCGCAACCTCAAGCCGACTACGATCAACCCAATCATGGGGGCGTTGTGGTTCTTCTACGGAAAGACGCTCGGACAAAAAGACATTGTCGATGAGATTCCTTACGCCCGGCGGGCGGACTCTTTGCCCGCCGTTCTCTCCCGCGAAGAGGTCGAACGGCTCCTGAAGACCGTCCGTAATCTGAAGATGCGCACGGCCTTTATTACTATCTACGCCGCCGGCTTGCGCGTGTCCGAACTCGTCGCTTTGACCAGTCGCGATATTGACAGCACACGCATTGTCATCGCCATCCGGCACGGCAAAGGAGGCAAGGATCGCTACGTCATGCTCTCCGAGCAGTTACTCGGCATCCTGCGCGACTATTGGAAGCGAACCAGGCCCTGGCGACGCGTGGCGCACCGCCAATGTTGGCCATGTAAGCCTCACTCAGCGTCGCGTCATGACGGCAATCGAGATTTGTCGCACGGCGGCGCTCGGCGGCCACGTCGAACGTTGCGAGGACTGCGCCCATACGCGCATCGCCTACAATTCCTGCCGCAACCGCCATTGTCCCAAGTGTCAATGGCGGGCGGCGGAGCGATGGTTGGCGGCGCGAGAGGCGGACCTGTTGCCCGCGCCCTATTTCCACGTCGTATTCACCCTGCCCGCCGAAGTCGGCGCCATCGCCTATCAGAACAAGGCGGCGGTCTATGGACTTCTGTTCAAGACCGCCGCGCGAACGCTCACGACGATCGCCGCCGATCCCAAACATCTCGGAGCCGAGATCGGTCTCACCGCTGTGCTGCATACCTGGGGTCAGAACCTCGATCATCATCCCCATGTCCACTGCATCGTTCCGGGTGGTGGCATCTCGCCCGACGGCGAACGCTGGATATCATGCCGGCCAGGTTTCTTTCTACCGGTGCGGGTGCTCTCGCGTCTCTTTCGTCGGCTGTTCCTCGACGGCCTCATCGCGCTCTTCGATGCCGGCCAACTACAGTTCTTCAACGATCTTGCCGCGTACTCGGATCGCGCGGCGTTCGTGTCCCGTCTCGCGCCGCTTCGCAATCGCGAATGGGTGGTCTTTGCCAAGCGCCCTTTTGCAGGACCGGAGCAGGTGCTGGCCTATCTGGCCCGCTATACCCATCGCGTCGCCATCGGCAATGGCCGGCTCATCAAACTCGCCGATGAGCATGTCAGCTGGAAGGACTACCGCGAGGCGGGACGGACAAAGAGCAAGGCCATGACGCTCACCGCTGGCGAGTTCATTCGCCGATTCCTGCTTCACGTCTTACCGGACGGGTTCAATCGTATTCGTCACTACGGGCTGTTTGCTAATGGTCATCGCGCCGACAAACTGGCGTTGTGCCGCCGCCTGCTCAACGCGCCACGTGGTGAAATCGAGCGATCGAACAGCAATCAAAACGATGATGACGCAGCCGCACCAATCGAGCCGCCGCCATGCCCCTGTTGTGGCGGTCGAATGAAGCTCGTTGAAAGCTTCGAGGGATCGCATTCGCGGCAAGACACGCACGGGCAACCTCTGACAGCCGCTTGTCGCTCGGGTCGGCAACAATATGCAGCAGTTCCGTGACGCCTTTGCGTCCGACCGGCGCGACAATGCCGAACTCGGCAAGATGCGCCCGGATCGCATTGATTACCGCGGTCTGCTGGCGGATGAACAGATGGCGGGTGCGGTGAAGCATCAGGCAGCTCTGCTGCTCAGGCGTCTTTGTTGGCACGAAACGCATGTTGGCTCGGGTGACCGCCTCGCAGATAGCCTCGGCGTCAGCCATGTCATTCTTCTGCCGTTTGACATAGGGCTTCACGTAGGCCGGCGGCATTAGCCGAACGGTATGGCCGAGCGCCTCAAGTTCGCGCGACCAATGGTGCGACGATGCGCAGGCTTCGATACCGACCAGGCATGGTGGCAGCTTCTGAAAGAACCCCAGGACTGACCGTCGCTTCAGTTGACGACGAATGACTACCTGGCCGCCAGCATCAACGCCGTGGACTTGGAAGACTTCTAAACCGATTGTCGTTATCATCTGCATGGCTCGCTCCTCTGAATCGTGGGAGTTTTAACAGCGCCCACATTCATGGCACTCACGTGCCGGTGGAGGAGCCGTCCACAGCATCATAAGCGGAAATAAGCATAGCTTCGACTTCACCGTCGATGCACGAAAACTCGATGCACCGATTCATCAGAAACGATTTCGGTATTGGACCGCACCCCAGTCAGCGGCACGTTATCGCCCAAAGCGATGCCGCCATTGCGAAACTTCGAGTTCGAGATCGCGCCATGGCCCCAAGATCGGAGCGTAACCACTTTTGACCCACCGCGTAGATGGCAAGCATTGAACGGGCAGATTGTCATTCCCTTCGCCACGCATATAAACTCCGCGCAGGGAGGAGGCGCGCCTGTGGAGACGGGCGGCCGAGACGATCATGTTCGAAGGACACGATCCTTATCTCGTCGCGCTCTCGGTGGTGATCGCGATTCTGGGAGGATACACCGGGTTCGGCCTGGCCGCACGCATCCGCCGGCGGCCGGACGCTGATCATCGCCTGCTGCTTGCCAGCGCCGCGGGGTTTTTCGCCGTCGGCATCTGGACCATGCATTTCGTCGGCATGCTGGCGGCGCCGATTCCAGTGGATACGGTCTATCTCGTTCTCCCCACCATCGTGTCGTTCCTGATCTGCGCACTCGTCGTGGGCGTCTCGCTGTTTTTCGTCAGCATCGGAGAGCCCTCGCTGCAGCGCATCGTGTGGTCGGCCGTTTTGCTGGGCGGGGGAATCGCCAGCATGCATTACGTCGGGATGCACGGGCTCGCGGGCAATTTTTCGATGCAACACGACAGCCCAATGGTGGTTCTCTCCGTCCTGATTGCAATAGGGGCGGCCTATGGCGGCCTGCGCGCATTCCTTGCTCGGCAGGACGGAATCCAGCTGATCGTAAGTGCCATGGCGTTCGGAATTGCCGTCTCGGGCATGCACTACACCGCCATGTACGGTGTGCACTTTGTGCCATTGTCGGGAGCGTCGCACCATCACATCAGCGGGCTCGCCGCATCGCAACAGATCCTTGCTCTGGTCGTGGCATTGCTTTGCTTCGTGATCGCGGCGGGATTCCTGCTGTCGCTGGTTCCTGATCCGCACCGGCAAACGGCGAAGTCAACCGTCGTCGACCCGATTCTGGAATCCGCCGTCTCGACTGCCGAAACTGCGGTTTCCCATGTAGATGGGCGTGCTGCCACGACCCCACATTTGAAATCGGCACCGCTCGGCGGGCTTGGTCAGCCGCGCAACGTCTCCGCGCCTCGCCTTCCGGTCGAGGGTGCCGACGGCACACACTTTATCGAGAGCGCCGATGTGCGGAGCGTCACGGCCGATGCCCATTATACTAGGGTCCACGATGGCACGCGCGAGCGGATGTGCCCTTGGTCCATCTCGGAGGCCGAGGCCCAGCTCGATCCCGGCCTGTTCGTCAGGGTGCACCGCAGCCATATCGTGGCGATCCCGCACGTCACCTTTGTCCGCAAGGAGGGTGACGGCGCGGTGATCGAGCTGGATGGCCCTTCGCCGCACCGGGTGCCAGTGAGCCGGGCCAAGATCGCGGAAGTCAAAGCGCGGCTTGGACTTGCCCGGCGTGGCGCACACACACACACACACACACACACGTAACTCCGTCATAGGTCGCAACTGCTGACGCATTTCGTGCACGCCGGTGCGCGTTTCGTGAGAATTTTCGCTTCCCGTGATCCAACAGCCACCAACGGCTTGCGTGCGAAACAAGCCGGAGAGAACCTTCATCCAACGTCCGCGCCGAGCGCGAAAAGGCGAAAAGGACGGATGGAGGGAACTATGATTCCGGGCTCATTCAGCTATCACCGGCCGACGACTGTCGCCGACGCGGTCAAACTACTTTCGACATTAGGAGATGACGCCCGGGCTTTGGCCGGCGGCCACAGCCTGATCCCGATGATGAAGCTCCGGCTTGCCACGCCGGAGCATCTGGTCGACCTGCACGGCATCGATGGCCTGAACGCCATTCGCCGGGACGGCAACCGGATCGTGATCGGTGCAATGACCACTCAGCATCAATTGCTGGCATCCGACGAAATCGCAAGATCCCTGCCGATTCTGCACGAGACCGCGCTGCTGATCGCCGACCCCCAGGTCCGCTATATGGGAACCATCGGCGGCAATGTCGCCAATGGCGACCCGGGCAACGACATGCCGGCGCTGATGATGACGCTCGGTGCGAGCTACCAGCTCGAAGGGCCAACGGGGCCCCGTGAAATAGCGGCCAGCGAGTTCTATCAGGGCGCTTATTTCACCGCGCTCGAGCCGGGAGAACTCCTGACTTCGATTTCCATTCCCGTTCCGGCGGCAGGCCACGGTTACGCCTACGAAAAGCTGAAGCGCAAGGTCGGCGATTACGCCACCGCCGCGGCTGCGGTGATTCTCACCATGGCCGGTGGCAAGGTTGCAAGCTGCGCGATCGGTCTCACCAATCTTCACGAAACGCCATTGCTCGCAACGGATGCGGCACAGGCCGTGATCGGAACCAGCCTCGACGACGCGACACTCAAGAAGGCTGCGGCTGCGGCCGTGGCGATCATGTCACCCGCCGCAGATGCGCGCGGGCCGGTCGAATACCGCAAGCATGTCGGTGGAATCATGGTGACGCGGGCGCTGAAACGCGCCGCCGGCCGCGCAGGCTGAGGGAGGAAAAACAAATGGCAAAGACGCATGTGACCATGAAGGTGAACGGCGCCGAGGTCGAAGGCCTCGTCGAACCGCGCACGCTTCTGGTGCATTTCATCAGGGAAAATCTCCAGCTCACCGGCACCCATATCGGCTGCGAGACGACCCATTGCGGCGCCTGCACTGTCGATCTCAACGGCATGTCGGTGAAAAGTTGCACGATGTTTGCGGTTCAGGCCGCCGGCGCCGACATCCTGACGATCGAAGGCGTCGCCAATGCCGACGGCACGCTGTCCGCGTTGCAGGAAGGTTTTCGCATGATGCACGGCCTGCAGTGCGGCTTCTGCACGCCCGGCATGATCATCAGGGCGCAGCGCCTTCTGCAAGAAAACCCGAACCCCAGCGAAGAAGAAATCCGGATGGGCATCTCCGGCAACATCTGTCGCTGCACCGGCTATCAGAACATCGTCAGGGCGATCCAATACGCCGCCGCCAAGATCAATGGCGTGGAATTCCAGGAGGCTGCGGAATGAACTACATGACTCCCACGCGGGAACAACGCGAAGCCAAACTCGAAGGCATGGGCTGCAAGCGCAAGCGAGTCGAGGACATCCGCTTCACCCAAGGCAGAGGCAACTACGTCGACGACGTCAAGCTGCCAGGCATGCTGCATGGCGACTTTGTCCGGTCGCCGCACCCCCATGCGCGGGTCAAATCGATTAACTCCGAAGAGGCGTTGAAGGTACCCGGCGTGCTGGCGGTGATCACGGCCGAGACGCTGAAAACGGTCAACCTCGCCTGGATGCCGACGCTGGCCGGCGACGTGCAGATGGTGCTGGCCGACGGCAAGGTGCTGTTCCAGAATCAGGAGGTCGCCTTCGTCGTCGCGACCGACCGCTACGCCGCCGACGACGGCATCAACAAGGTCGTCGTCGAATACGAGCCGCTCCCCGTTGTTATCGATCCGTTCAAGGCGATGGATGCCGATGCGCCGGTGCTGCGCGAAGACCTCGCCGGCAAGACCACGGGCGCGCATGGCCCGCGCAAGCACCACAACCATGTGTTCGAATGGACCATCGGCGACAAGGACTTGACCGACGCCGCATTCCGCAACGCGGAAGTGTCGATCAAGGAGATGATCTCCTATCACCGCACCCATCCGTCACCGCTGGAAACGTGTCAATGCGTCTGCTCCTTCGACAAGATCAAGGGCGAGCTGACGATCTGGGGCACGTTCCAGGCTCCGCATGTGATCCGCACCGTGGTGGCGCTGATAGCCAAGATTCCCGAACACAAGATCCATGTCATCGCGCCCGACATCGGCGGCGGCTTCGGCAACAAGGTCGGCGCCTATCCGGGCTATATCTGCGCCGCGGTGGCCTCGATCGTGACCGGCAAGCCGGTCAAATGGGTCGAGGATCGTATCGAAAATCTGACCGCGACGTCGTTTGCGCGCGACTACCACATGACCACCGAGATCGCGGCGACCAAGGAAGGCAAGGTCACCGGCCTGCGCGTGCATGTGCTCGCCGATCACGGCGCGTTCGACGCCTGCGCCGACCCATCGAAATGGCCGGCCGGCTTCTTTAACATCGTCACTGGTTCCTATGATTTCCCGACGGCGCATTTATCGGTTGACGGCGTCTACACCAACAAGGCGCCCGGCGGAGTCGCCTATCGCTGCTCGTTCCGGGTGACGGAAGCGGCCTATTGCATCGAGCGGGGCATGGACATCCTCGCCCAGAAGCTCGGCATGGACCCCGCCGAATTGCGGCTGAAGAACTTCATCAAAGCAGAGCAGTTCCCGTATCACTCCGCGCTCGGTTGGGAATACGATTCCGGCGATTACCACACTGCCATGCGCAAGATGATGGAAACCGTCGACTATGCCGGCCTGCGCAAGGAGCAAGCGGGGCAACGCGAAGCGTTCAAGCGCGGCGAGACCCGCGAGATCATGGGCGTCGGCCTCTCCTTCTTCACCGAGATCGTCGGCGCCGGCCCGTCGAAGAATTGCGACATCCTCGGCATCGCGATGTTCGATTCTTGCGAGATCCGGCTGCATCCGACCGGCGCCGGGATTGCCCGCGTCGGCACCAAGAGCCAGGGCCAGGGTCATGAGACCACCTGGGCGCAGATCATCGCCACCGAGATCGGCATTCCGGCCGACGACATCATGGTCGAGGAAGGCAATACCGATACCGCGCCCTACGGGCTCGGCACCTATGGCTCGCGTTCGACGCCCGTGGCGGGCGCCGCCATCGCCATGGCCGCGCGCAAGATCAAGGCCAAGGCGCAGATGATCGCCGCCTACAAGCTGGAGGTCCACGAGGGAGATCTCGAATGGGATATCGACGGCTTCCGCGTTAAGGGCCTGCCGGAAAAGACGATGTCGATGAAGGACATCTGCTGGGCGGCCTATAATTCGGTGCCTCCGGGCATGGAGCCAGGCCTCGAAGCGGTGAGCTATTACGATCCGCCCAACATGACCTATCCGTTCGGCGCCTATATCTGCGTGATGAACATCGACGTCGATACCGGCGTCTACAAGATCAGGCGCTTCTACGCGCTCGACGATTGCGGCACGCGCATCAATCCGATGATCATCGAGGGCCAAGTGCATGGCGGCCTCACCGAAGCCTTCGCCATCGCGATGGGCCAGGAGATCCGCTACGACGAGACCGGCAACGTGGTGACCGGATCGTTCATGGATTTCTTCATGCCGACCGCGGTGGAGACGCCGCATTGGGAGACCGACTTCACCGTCACCCCGTCGCCGCATCATCCGATCGGCGCCAAGGGCGTCGGCGAAAGCCCGAATGTCGGCGGCGTGCCGGCATTCTCCAACGCCGTCAATGACGCCTTCTCGTTCCTCGGCTCAACGCACATCCAGATGCCGCACGACTTCTGGCGTAACTGGCGGGCGGCGAAAAACCTCGGGGTCTTTGCGGCATAATGAAGGATCGTGACCAGATCGCGGAACGGCTGGCCGCCGTCGGCTATATCGCCGATGGCGAGCTTGCCACTGCGATCTCGTTGATGCAGTTGCTCAAGCGTCCGCTGTTGCTGGAAGGCGCGGCGGGCGTCGGCAAGACCGAGGTCGCCAAAGCGCTGGCGTCGGTTCATGCGACCAAGCTGATCCGCCTGCAGTGCTATGAAGGCCTCGATCAATCCGCCGCGCTCTACGAATGGAATTACCAGCGACAGTTGCTGGCGATCCAGGCGCATCGTGGCGCGAGCGCTGATGACATTGAGGATCAAATCTTTTCGGAAAAGTATCTGCTTGAGCGACCGTTGCTGGCTGCGATACGGCGCAGCAAGCCGCCGGTGTTGCTGATCGACGAAATCGACCGCGCCGACGACGAGTTCGAGGCGTTCCTGCTGGAGTTGCTGTCCGATTTCCAGGTGTCGATTCCCGAACTGGGAACGATCTCGGCGATAACGATCCCGCATGTGATCCTGACCTCGAACGGCACCCGCGAACTGTCCGACGCGTTGCGACGTCGTTGCCTCTATCATTACGTCGATTATCCCGACGTCGATCGCGAAGCGCGCATCATCATGGCGCGGATCAATGGCGCCGGACCGTCGCTGGCGCTGCAGATCGCAGGGATGGTGGAGAATATCCGCAAGGAAGATCTTCGGAAGGTGCCGGGCGTCGCCGAGACGCTTGACTGGGCCGCAGCATTGGTCGGGCTCGACATCCGCGACCTCCACGATCGGCCGGAAATCGTACACGAAACATTGATGTGCCTGCTCAAGACGCACGAGGACAAAGCGCGCTTCAAACCCGAGGTCACGGCACGGCTGCTGGGGAAGGTCGCATGAGCTGCTGTGGCGCACCTTCATCTTTCGACGATGTGAACGAGGTCTCCCGGCTCGTCACCGGAAAACTCGCAGCGTTTCTCGCTACTTTGCGCGATAACGCTTTTGCTGTCGGCCTGAAGGAAGGCGAGGACGCCGCCACGCTGATCGCCGCCGGCTATGCCGAGAAGCCCGGCCTCCTGCGCTCGGCATTCAAGCATCTGTTTTCAGCTCGCAAGGCCGACTGGGAGAAGTTCGACGGCATCTTCGACGCGTTCTGGCTCGGCAGGCGAGCGAAATCGCGATCTCTGACGATGGGGTCGACGAAAGCGGCGAACAGCCCCTCACTGAAAAGCCTGCCAAACAAAGACGCCGACCGGCCCGGCAGCGAGAGCGTGTCCGACCAAATTCCCTCCGTCGAGGACGCTCCAGAACAGCGCAGCGGCGAAGGCCGCATGGAGGGCGCCTCGCGCGCCGACAATCTTACCGAAGTCGATTTTCGGAAAATGGCGGAACCGGAGCAGGTGGAACAGGCCCATGCCGCCGCGGCACGGCTGGCGAAGGCGATGCGCACGCGGCTGACCCGCCGCGATCTGGCGCGTCGGCGCGGCTACCGGCTTGATCTGCGACGGACGATTCATGCCAACGTCAGTCATGGCGGCGTGCCTATCAAGCTCGTGAAGCGGCAGCGCAA
Organism: Nitrobacteraceae bacterium AZCC 2146; assembly: GCA_036924855.1. Lineage (NCBI taxonomy): Bacteria > Pseudomonadati > Pseudomonadota > Alphaproteobacteria > Hyphomicrobiales > Nitrobacteraceae > Nitrobacteraceae bacterium AZCC 2146. Next base: position 7,243,047 of record JBAGRP010000001.1, on the reverse strand, counting down.
GGACAAGCCGCTGCGCCTCGTGGTGCTGCTCGACGCTTCCGGCTCGATGAGCATGTACACTGGCGTGTTTGTCCGCTTCATCCACGGCGTGCTGGATGAATTCCGCGAGGCCGAAGCCTTCCTGTTTCACACCAGGCTTGCGCATGTCTCCGCCGCGATGAAGGAGAAAGATCCGACCCGCGCGCTCGATCGTCTGTCGATCATGGCGCAGGGTGCCGGCGGGGGCACCAAAATCGGCGAGTGCCTGCTGACCTTCAATCGCGGCCACGCCGCTCGCGTGATCCATTCACGCACCTGCGTCATGATCGTTTCCGACGGTTATGAAACCGGCGACGCGATGCTGCTCGGGCGCGAAATGGCGACGCTTGCCAAGCGCTGCCGTCGCATCGTCTGGCTTAATCCGATGATGGGGTGGGACGGCTATGCACCGGAGGCCGCGGGCATCAAGGCGGCGCTGCCGCATGTCGATCTCTACGCCCCCGCCAATACCTTGAAGAGCCTGACCGAGCTTGAACCCTATCTGGCTAAGCTCTGAAGGAGGAACCAATGACTGCCCATGTGGAAGTATTGGACCTCGTCGCCCGGCTCAAGGCAGCCGAGGAAGCATTCGTTCTCGCAACCGTGGTGCGCACCGTGTCGGTGACCGCGGCCAAGGCCGGAGCCAAGGCCATCATCCGGCCAGATGGCACGATCGTCGCCGGATGGATCGGCGGCGGCTGCGCGCGTGGTGCTGTGCTTAAGGCTGCGCGCGAGGCGCTCGCCGATGGCGAGCCGCGCATGGTCTCGGTGCAGCCGGAAAACCTTCTCGCCGAGCTTGGCGTGACGCCCGGCGAGAGCCGCGACGGCGTGCGTTTCGCCAAGAATATGTGCCCGAGCAAAGGCACCATGGATATCTTTGTCGAACCGGTGCTGCCGCATCCATCGCTGGTAATCCTCGGTGCCAGCCCGGTCGCGGTGTCGCTCGCCGCGCAGGCGCGCCAGCTCGGCTATCACGTTACCGTTGCAGCACCTTCGGCCGATCTGTCCGTCACCCCTGACACCGATGTGCTGATCGACGGCTTCCAGCCCGCTCATCTCAATGAGGCCAGACGCTTCGTTGTTGTCTCGACCCAGGGCAAGGGCGACGAAGCCGCCTTGCGCGCCGCGGTGGCGATCGACGCCGCGTATCATGCGTTCGTCGGCAGCCGCCGCAAAATGGCGGCGCTTCGCGAGAAACTCGTCGCCGAAGGCGTCGCTGCTGAAGCCATCGATCGCATCAAGGCGCCGGCCGGTCTCGATCTCGGCGCCATCACGCCCGAGGAGATCGCGATGTCGATCCTCGCCGAGATCACCATCGAACGCCGCCGCGGCCAGCGCGGCGAATTACCCGCATAGCACCCAATCCAAAAGAAACGGTGGCTAAATTGAAACCTAAGCGCAAATTCCAATCAGATGCTGATCGAAGCGTTTGATGGGCGCTGAAGGCGCCTCTAAATCCTGCGCGATAGAAACCGAGGCCACGGCCGTTAGCGAATTCCGTACATCGGGGTCAGAACCCTTCATACAAGGATGAACTTCTGTGATATTTGCCAAAACGTCCAATGTCTGAGATGGGTCCAGGTCGTGTAAAAACGCGGACGGTTATGGTTGGACAGGCGCGCCAGTTGGGCGCGCGGCCCGTCTCACGCGCGGATCGCTTCCATCAATCCGCCGACGCCCAGAATGCGCATCACCCGTTTCATGTTGTAGGCCAGGACGTGCAGCGCCATTTCGGTGCTGACATGCTGGAGCGTTTTCATCTGGAAGTGCGTCGCTCCCATCCACGACTTTATCGTGCCGAAGGGATGCTCCACAGTCTGGCGGCGCACGCGCATCTTGTCCGGGTTCCGATCGAGCCGCGCCTGCACGGCCTCAAGCATGGCTTCGTGCTCCTATCGTGAGATCCGACGCTCTTTGCCTGTTGTGCACTGGCTCTTCAGTGCGCAACCTTGGCAGACGGTGGTCCAATAGCGCCGCAGTGTCTTGCCGCCCTCTTCATTGGTGTAGTGATAGGTTAGTTGCTCGCCGGCGGGACAAAGGTAGACGTCGTCCGCGGCGACATAGACGAAGTCCTGCTTGCCGAAGCGGCCTTTGGCGTAGAGTCCCGAAGTCATCGGCTTCGGCAGATAGACCGTGATGCCGGCTTGCTCGCAGGCCACAATTTCCTCGCCGTTGTAGTATCCGCGATCGGCAACAGCCTCGACGGCCTCAGAACCAATCGCTGCACGCGCCTGCTCGGTCATGTGAGATAGCTGGCTCCGGTCAGACCCAACGTTAGTCACCTCATGGGCAATAATGAGATGGTGCCGGGTGTCCACGGCACTTTGCACATTGTACCCGACCATCCCGCTACCTCGGCCACTCGTGGCCATCGAGCGTGCATCGGAATCAGTCAGCGATATCTGCTTGTCTTCGGTATGCATCATCTGAACGTTCAGAGCGTTCAGGCGCTGTATCTCCTGGCGCAGCGCCACAATCTTCTCGTTGAGCCGGGTGATCTTGGCCTCCGGCACCGCTTCCCCCTGGCGATCGGCACTATCAAGCTGCGAGAGGTAGCGGGCAATGCTCTCATCAATTTGCGCCAGCCGCCGCTGCATCTTGGCCTGGGTGAAGTTCCGGTCCCGCGTGTTGACGGCCTTGAACTTGCTGCCGTCGATCGCAACGCTCGCTTCGCTGAACAGTTCAAGGCGCCGGCACAGCATCACGAACTCACGGCAGACCTTGCGGATGGCCTCGCCATTGTCCTTGCGGAAATCGGCTATCGTCTTGAAGTCCGGCATCAGGCGGCCGGTCAGCCAGACCAGCTCGATGTTGCGCTGGCATTCCCGCTCCAGGCGCCGGCTCGATTGCACCCGATTGAGGTATCCGTAGACGTAAATCTTCAACAGCGTTGCCGGATGATAGGCCGGCCTTCCTGTCGCCTCTGGCTCGACGCCGCCAAAGCCGAGCCCCGCCAGATCAAGCTCATCGACAAAGACATCGACCGCCCTGACCGGATTATCCTCGCTCAAGTAGTCATCCAGCCGCTCGGGAAACAAAGTGCTCTGACTGCGGTCATCGCCAACGACAAAGCGCGTCATCGAATCCTCCGGCCAAATCGCAGGAGAATCATATCATAGATGGTGTTTTCACACAGCCTGGGTCATTCGCGTCGCTTTGACTGTGCGCCGCTTACTTCCGGTCTTCCCCTGCCGGCTCAACCGGTCGACGCAACACAGGCGTTAAATCTCTCTGCTGGTGTTTCAAATTGCAAGGTCTCACGTGGTCGTTCGTTTAGCTGACGAGCCACTTTGTTCAGATGGGCTTGCGAATGCACCGACAAATCGGTGCCCTTAGGAAAGTACTGTCTCAGCAGGCCATTGGTATTCTCGTTCGACCCGCGTTGCCACGGGCTTTGCGGATCGCAAAAATAGATGTCGATTTTGGTCGCCAACGTAAAGCGACGATGATCCGTAAGTTCCTTGCCCCGGTCCCAGGTCAGGGATTTATATAGCTCCTTTGGTAGCTTCTTCGCCTGCTTAATGAGCGCGGTGACAACCGTCTGGGTGTCCTTGCCTGCCACCTTGGCCAACATCACGTAACGGGTATGACGCTCGACCAAGGTCGCGATGTAGGTGTTGTTCGGCCCGGACAGGAGATCGCCCTCCCAATGACCAGGCACCGCCCGATCTTCAACCGCCGCCGGTCGCTGACGGATTGAGACGATATCCTTGATATGCCCCCGTGTATCGGCATTCGGGTCAACCGGCCTGGACCGACGCATCGAGCGCTTCGATCGAAGATGGCTAAGCAGCTCTTTCTTGAGCACGCCGCGCGCTTGGACAAACAGGCTGCGATAGATGGTCTCGTGTGACACCTGATTACACTCGTCTTCAGGATGCGTTCTCTTCAGCCAACCGGCTATCTGCTCGGGTGACCAATCCAATCTGAGCTTCCCTGCCACCGCCTGCCGCAGCCGCGGATTGGTCGCTAACTTACAACATTTTGGACGACGAGATCGCGCCCAGGCATTCTCGTCCGCAAGTGTCGCTCGGTAGCGATCATAGCCGCCATTGCGACTCATTTCCCGGCTCACCGTCGAGGGTGAGCGGCCAAGCAGTTTGGCGATCGACCGGGCCGATCGATGTGCCGTAGCACCTCTGGAAATCACCTCGCGTTCCGCAAGTGTCAATGCCAGCCTGGAGCGACGCCGCTCCGCAGGACGAATCCCACCATGCGGAGCCACCAGAAAATAGATCGACGATGACTGCTTACCGAATGCTCGTCCAATCGCCTTCAGTGACTCCCCACGCTTCCAGCGATCCCATAACTCCGTCTTCTCTGCCGCAGTAAAACCTCTATGAAAGCTCCGTTCCATCCCACACTCCATCTTTTCCCTCTAAGATAAAGTGTTGCGGCGACCAGTTGAGACCACCCCCGGATAGCGGACATTCTCAGGATTAAGCAACATGTCTTAAAGGTGCCAACAACAGAAGTGCAGGTCAGTTTGCTGGCAACCTGTTTCCTCGCGTCAGGCTAGGAACTTTGAATTTGAACTCGTTTTGTCAGCTTTTGTAGCGACCGCCTTGCAATGCAACCTCATCCGTCTCCCGCCGCGATGATTTCGCGCGGCTGCCCTTGGTCGCGCACCAGCCAATAGACGGCGCCCAGCGCGAGGATGGCTGCGGCGAGCGCCAGCAGATGGAAGGCATCCGTGCTCGACAGATCGAGAATGATCAATTTGCGTACCACCGCCAGCAACGCAATCAGGATGACAGAGCGTACTTGCACAACACTGTGGCGCCGCTCCGCCACCACCAGCAGGGAGCGCTTGAACTCGAGTGCAATGATGACGGTAAAGATCATGCCAAACACCGTCTGGAACACACCATAATCGGTCGGATCGAAATTGGTTGCCCAGATGCTGAGCAGGATTTTCAGCGTCAGATTCCACAGCGCGAGGGCAATGATGATGGCGATCAGCGTGGTCAGCATCAGGACGCAGACTTGCTCGAATTTCTGGTAGAGCGTCAGCGGCTCGAACGACAGGCGCAGATCAAAAAAGTCCTTTTTCAAAGGCATCGTCGACTCCATCAGCCAGCGGGCTTTAGGCATAGCATGATTTTCACAATGATAGTGCCGTACGGTCGTGACGCCCGCTGAGGGTCATTCGGGTCGGTGCCGGCTTGGGGTCGCCATTCACGAGGGTGCCGCGCATGAAGAACCAGAGGCCATATGTCCGCGATTGCGCCGTTCTATTCGGCAGCGGCTTGTGGCGATCGAGGCTCCGGATGATTGACCAATTGAGTTAGCTCTGCTTCCTCCAGCGTTTCCTTTTCAAGGAGATGTTGGGCCGTACGATCGAGAATCGCGCGCCGTACCTTGAGAAGATCGAGGGCGCGCTGGAATACTTTCTCCACAATGGCTCGTACCTCTTCATCAACGGTCGCTGCCGTTTTCTCGGCATAATCCCGTTCATGCGGAGGCGATGGAAGATCGGAGCCGGTCAGGAGTGTATGCGGATCACGATCATAGGCGACGTTGCCGAGTTTTTCGGACATTCCGTAGCGTGTAACCATGCTGCGAGCGATGTCGGTGACGCGCCGCAGGTCGTCTGCAGCACCGGTCGAAAGATGACCGAATACAATCAGCTCGGCGGCGCGACCACCGAGCGACACGGCCATCTTGTTCTCCAGCTCCTCGCGCGTCATCAAGAAGCGGTCCTCTGTCGGACGCTGGATGGTATAGCCGAGCGAGCCGATGCCGCGCGGGATGATTGACACCTTGTGAACGGGGTCGACACCCGGCAGCGCCAGCGCCACCAGCGCATGGCCCATCTCGTGATAGGCGACGATCTCCCGCTCCTTGGGGTTGAGCAGCCTGTTTCTCTTTTCCAGGCCCGCGACGATCCGTTCGACAGCGTTGCCGAAGTCCGCCATCGTTGTGGCAGCTGCGCCTCGCCTCGTCGCCAGCAGCGCCGCTTCGTTGACGAGATTGGCGAGGTCGGCGCCGGTAAAACCCGGTGTGAGTGCAGCCACCTTGTCGGCATCGACATCGGGTGCGACTTTCACCTTCTTCATGTGAACCTGCAGGATCTGCACGCGGCCCTTCTTGTCGGGCCGGTCCACCAGCACCTGGCGGTCGAACCGGCCGGCCCGCAACAGCGCGGGATCGAGAATCTCGGGCCGGTTGGTGGCTGCCAGAATCACGAGCCCGGAGCGCGAATCGAAGCCGTCGAGCTCAACCAGAAGCTGGTTGAGCGTTTGCTCCTTTTCGTCGTGGCCTCCGGCATAGGGACCGATGCCGCGCGCCCGGCCGAGCGCGTCGAGTTCGTCGATAAAGATGATGGCGGGCGCCTTCTGGTGGGCCTGCAGGAACAGGTCGCGCACCCGCGCCGCACCTACACCGACGAACATTTCGACGAATTCCGAGCCCGAGATCGAAAAGAACGGTACCTTCGCTTCACCGGCGACCGCCTTGGCCAACAGCGTCTTGCCGGTGCCGGGCGGCCCCACCAGCAGTACGCCCTTCGGCATGCGGCCGCCGAGCCGGCCGTAGTCTGCCGGACTTTTCAGGAAGTCCACGACTTCCCGCAGTTCGTCCTTGGCTTCATCGACGCCGGCGACGTCGTCGAATGTGACACCGGTATCGGCTTCGACGTAAATCTTGGCCTTGCTTTTGCCGATCGACATCAGGCCGCCGCCGAGGCCTTGCGCGTCCGCAAACCTTTTGCCGAGATACCACCAGATCCCCACGAACAAGAGAACGGGCATCACCCACGACAACAGGTCGCGCAAGAACGTGCTCTCGATCTGGCCGGTGTAGCGGACCCCATACTTGTCGAGCTCGCCTGCGAATTGCGGATCGACCCTGGTCGTGACGAAATGCTTTTGCCCGCCGGGTAGCGGTTCTTTCAGGGATCCCTGAATGAAGCGGTCCGATACGCCGACGGTGGCGATCTTGCCTTCGTGCAACAAACGTTGAAAGTCGCTGTATGGGATCGGCGCGATCTGGTTGGCAACCGAGACCGCGTACTGAATCATGAACACCAGAAAGATGGCAGCAATCGCGTATACGACATTGAAGCGGGTTTGATTTGTCATGGTCAGGCCTCCGGGTCCCATGCCCACAATTGCCTCATGCTGCGCGGCCTTCACAATCTGGCCCCGTCGCTCGCGTCCGGTGCGCTGATGTGCTGGCCTGCGTCTCCTCCAGATCGAACAGTGCGTCGATCACCTCGTCCAAACGTGAGGGCTCGGATTGCGGTTCGCCCTTGAAGAGAGCCAGTTCGATCAGGTACGCATCCAACGCCCACCGACGGAGAACCTCCCGCTTCTGCGCCGGCGAAAGATCGTGGTCATCAAGCACGTCCTGGGGACTCGCGTAATACGCGGCAGGACCGCGTACCGGTCCCGACCTGTTTTGAACGCCCTCAGCCCGAGCGTCCGTTCGACCCATTCCAGTTGCCAAGGCCACACGTCCGACGACCGTATGTCTGGCGAAGAGGAATTCGTGTTGGCGACCTTCGCGTTTGAACCCGGCCGTGTGTCGGGATCGTCCGCACCTTGCAGAAGGTAACGCAAACCCTGGCGCCGAGCGTAGGCGACGGCCGCGGCTGCCGAAGGAAATGTCAACTCAACCTGCGACAACGTGTCGTCGCAACCTGTCCATCCCATCAACGGCTCGATATACGGAGCAGAACGTGGCTCAAAACGCAGCTTCCAATCGCGCGTGCGCGCTTTTCCCGAAGTCATGGCGGAGCGCGCCGGCTTGTAAATCACGGCCAGCGCATCATCGGGAAATACAGACCGGGTCAGCGCAGTGCGAGGTGCACCATCCCGTTCCGTCCAGCATTCCTGTGCGCTGTTGGTCTCCTGCAGCATCGTCACCTCCCGATCGAAAGGCGGGGCGGGAGCGGCGTAGCTCCCGCCCTTGACCTTACTTGCCGTTGATCGCGATACGCTTCACCTTCTCCTGCGCCCTGGCCGACTTCGGCAACGTCACGGTCAGCACGCCGCTCTTGAACGAGGCATCGACATTGTCCGCCTCGATATCGTCGACCGGGATGCGCCGCTCGAACCGGCCATAGTAGCGCTCGCTGAAGAGCCGATCCTTGTCCTCCGTCTCGGCCCTTTTCTCGCCTTTGATGACGAGGACGCCGTTCGCGAGCTCGACGCCGACATCTTTCTCCTCAAGGCCGGGCAATTCCGCCGTGACCTTGACCTCCTTGTCGGTCTCGCTGACCTCGATGTCCGGCCACCCGAACGTGCGATCGAACAAGCGGTCGGAGCCGAACGGCGCCACGTCGAAACCGCGGAAGACGTCATCGAATACGCGGTTCATTTCACGGTGCAGCGTCAGCAAGGGATTTGCATTTTCGCCGCGGTGTACCGCAACGTCGCGGCTACGATTCCATGGAATGAGATCCCTGATAGTCATGGTCATTTCTCCTTTCTGGTTAGATTTGGCAAAGGGCAGCCCCCGGCGCGGCTGGGCCGCGCACGGGAAACCCAAAGTCGACCGATCGGATTGCGGCCGGGCCGCTCCGATCAGGCCGCCTGGCTGTGCTCGATTTGCTGGTGGTCGTTGCCAGCGCCGGCGTCGATCGCAATCCGGCGCGGCTTCATGGCCTCCGGCAACTTGCGCATCAGCTCGATCTGCAGGAGCCCGTTTTCCAACGATGCGCCTGTGACCTCGACATAGTCGGCGAGGTTGAACTGGCGCCGGAACGGACGTCCCGAGATGCCCTGGAACAGGTACTCGTGATCACCGTTCTCTGCCCTGCGGCCTTCCACGGTCAGCATGTTCTGCTCTGCCGTGACGGTGATCTCCTCCGGCTTGAAACCGGCCAGAGCGAGCGAGATGCGATAGTGGTCCTCACCGACGCGTGCGATGTTGTAGGGCGGATAGTTGTCCTGGCCCTGCAAACGAAGCGAATCATCGATGAGGTCGAACAGGCGATCGAACCCGATGGTCGACCGCCACATGGGGGTGAGATCGAAGTCTCTCATAACCACATCCTCCTTTGAGCAACATGGATACAAGGGGCGCCCAAAGAGCGGCCGCCCCGTTGGACTGTGCCGATCCCCGGATGGGCGATCGGCGAGCTCGATTTAGGTGGCCTGCTTTTGCCGTCAAGAGGGGGAACGATGATCCCGACGGCTCAATACCAATAGCCGCTTCCCGCCGGCCCCTCCTCGGGATTACCGCCGCGGTCCGGGCCACGGCGCCAGCGTTGCGGTTTCTCCGTCCCGCCGATGTCGTTGGCGTTGCCGTCAAGTTCCTGCAAGGCGTCGATCACTTCATCAAATTTGACGACGCGACCGGAACCGAGGATCTGCCGCAGCGCAGGCATCGATTCGACGGCAGAGGCGTCAGATGCCCATGACGACAGGATGGCCCGCTTTTCGGCGGTCGTCAGCATGGCGTTCCGGACGACGTCACGGGGGTGCTGGAAATAGCGGGTTGGCTGAAGGAGTCGTTCGAGCTCGGCCCCGAGTGGCTCGGCGGCGGAAGCTGAAACGATCTTTTTCTGGTCGTTCGACATAGCAATGGCCTCGCGTTTTCTCCATCTCCTTTCCGAAGAGCGATTGGACCCGGAAGCTGTCTCGAACCGACTTTCGCTCTCCGTAACTGACCACGATTTAGTTCGGCGTCGCCCGCACGCAAGCCGTACTCGGAACCACGTTGCCTGGGTCGCTCTTCAGCAATCAATGTCCGCTCAGTGTCAGAGTCGGAAATCGGGCAACGCAATCACGACTTCTGCTCTTGCCCCAACAACAGACATTCCTGAGTCCGGTTGTGACGTCCGAAAAGCGCCGCCAGAAGCAGACGTTGTTTCTCGCTCTACGCGGCATGCGGTCTGGCTATCTTGCGCGCCGCTGCCCTTCGATAGTCCCAGCGGTCCCGTAAACCTCCACGCGTTCATAATTCGTGTATTGAATTTGCCCCTTATCGGATCATCCTCCGCCGCGCTTGATCAGGTCGCGCGCGCTACGTCTCGCCTCGGCAACGTAACGACCCGCGAGGGTTCGAGCCGAGCTGACACGGTTACAAAAGGTATCGGTCAGCCCCACCTTCATCTCTTCCACAGCCCGTCAGTGCTGGTGCTTGAATCCACTGCCGCTGTGCGACACCCTCGGTGAGCTACTCATCGAAATATCAGGCTTGGCACGCAGGGATTCTCGGCACGCAGGGATTGCAGCCATCGGTGTAGTTCGCGGAATACTGTAACTCGCCAGGTTTCTGGCGGGCCCGAAACGCCTCGTGCCCGCGAATGTCTCCATCTCCGAAAGGAGAGACATGATGAAGCGGTCGCTTACTTTTAGCTCAGTGGCTGCCATGAGCGTCATCACCCCATGGCTGGCTGTCTGGTTTGTTCCGGATGCGGATGCGCATTTGAACCAGGCGGACGCCGCCACACCAACCGCCCTACCGTCCAAGATCCTGGCTCCCGAGCCTTTTAAACCGGACCGCGCCGCGAACCGCACGACGGCGAGGATACTTGCGCTAGATAAGGCCAGGCAGCTCGACTTCTGGACCTTCGTTCTGAAGAATGAAAAGCATGGTTGCGATGTTGTTGTTCGGACCATGTATCAAGGCGTCACCAAATCGGGGGTCGACAGCTGGAGCATCGGCTGTCAGGACGGCAACGAATATTCGATAAGTATTAATCCGGACGCGCAAGATTCTAAGTCGGAGTTTCCGGTTCTGGCCTGCGATGAAAGGGCTTTCGTCAAAAGTGGTGAATGATGCCCGGTCAATGATGAGGGTGTCAGCGCTGAAACGGTAGTTTTCAAGCCCCCATTCCGGATCGCAAGGTTCGAACGGCTGTTACCCGCGGGTTCGCATGATGTTATTGCCGCAGACATTTCCGTACTTTCGACGCGCCGCCACCATGACGAGCGTGCCTGCGCCGTCGCCCCGCAGCTCTTCCATCGAGATGACAACGGTCAATTCGTTCGATTTGCCAGAGGCTCGGGATGCGACGCGATGGCATCCCGAGGGTGACCGGCTCGTCGACCTCGACAAGCATCCCGGCCTGGCCGCGCCGAACACTGACATCCGGCGGCCGCTGGCGGAGGTCGAAAGCAAAGCCGTGGCTTTGCGCGATCGGCAGCTGCAACTGGAATTCGCTCTGCTCGCGACAGCTCCGAAGCCATTGGTGCTGCTGCCGCAACCGAAAGAGCTTGGCCGCGACCTGCGCATCGATGTCTGCCGCGGCATCGCGCTATGGTGCATCTTTCTTGACCACGTCCCCAACAACATCGGAAGCTGGTTGACGCTGCGGAACTACGGCTTCAGCGATACCGCGGAAGTGTTCGTGTTCCTTTCGGGCGTGACCTGCGCGATGGGCTACGGCAAGGCACGGTGGCGCGAGGGCTGGACCGGCGTGATCAGCCGGACGCTGTGGCGCAGCTGGGACATTTATGTCGCATTTCTGCTGCTCACTGTCGCTTGCGCCATCATGGTTTACCTCGCAGGCGGCGACCGGGTTGCCGACGAGAGCAACACGCGCATTCTTTTGGAACAGCCCGGCGCGACGCTCGCGCATGCGGCGATCCTGCAGTACCACCCCGTCAATACCGACATCTTGCCGATCTTCGTCGTTTATCACCTTTTGTTTGCGCCGCTGCTGTGGCTGCTGCTGCGAGCGCCGAACGTGGCGCTCGGCGCCTCACTGTCGCTTTATGCGCTGGTGCAGGTCTTCGGCTGGACCGTTCCGGCATGGCCGAACAACGTCTGGTTCTTCAATCCGCTGGCCTGGCAGCTGCTCGTCGTGCTTGGCGCGTGGTGGGTCATGGAGGGCAAGAGATTCCGGCCGTGGGTAACCTCGCGCACGGCGTTTGTATTTGCCATTCCCTATTTGGCCTTCAGCCTGATCATCGCATTGAGCTGGAGAATCAAGACGCTGGAAGCGCTGGTCCCGCCGACGCTGACGAAGCTACTTTACCCGTTGGACAAATCGGATCTGGACCCCTTGCGGCTGCTGCATTTTTTTGCCCTCGCAATCCTGGCGGCATGGCTCGTGCCTCGCAATTGGCGGGGACTGACGACGCCGGCGATGCGCGGGGCGGTCCGCTGCGGCGAAAACTCGCTGGCCATCTATTGCCTCAGCGTTGTGCTGGCGCTCGCCAGCCACATAACGTTGGCCGGCGTCTCGGATGCGCTGACGATGCAGATCGCGCTCAGTCTCGCCGGCATCCTGGTGATGATCGCGGCTGCAACGCTGCTGAGCTTGATCAAAATCAAACCCAAGCAGCAGCAACCACGAATGGCTTGAAGACTGCGCTCTCCGAGAACGGCAATGGTCTGCTGCTCACCGGATGAAGTGGCATTGACTAGAGTCGGTATTGGACGGTTACGCGCATGACGGCGCCGAACCGGATGCTCGCGCAGATGCAGCCGCGAGGCAATCTGTTACCACCGTATATGCTTCGCCGGCACTTATTCTATTGGAACGGCCAAACGGCTGATCAATGCAGCAATTTCGCCAAGGCTCTTGCTGTCCCTGTGCTCCATCAGCATTGCAAGTTTCTGAACACACTCGTCGTCGCTGAAAAACGGCACCGAGGTGCCGACCGCGGATTCGGACTTTAATGACAGTTGCTGACGTAACACCGGTAGCACCTCGCTGAAGTTGATTCGCCTGGTGATGATACCGACGGAAGGAACAATCAGTGGTTAACATCCTGTTGCCCTCCTCATGCTCTTCGGTAGCGCCTTAATTCCGACCAGTTCCGTTCAGAATTCGTTCAACGCCGTTGAATTTATGTGTAACGCTGGATTCAAAGATTTGGCGGGATGGTCATGACATCGATCTCGAAGTTCGCTGGTGTTCTGTTGGCACTCATGCTGGTCGGTGGAAGCACATCGAACGCCGCGCCGTCCGAACGGCGCATCGCTCTGGTGATTGGCAATGCGAACTATCAGGCAGGCGCCCTGCCGACCCCCGCGAACGATGCCGGCTTGATTGCACAAACACTTCAAGCAGCCGGCTTCGACGTCACCGGGGCACGAGATCTGGATCAGGATTCGCTGCGTCGAACGTTCCGGGAGTTCCTGGACAAGGCATCGTCCTCCGGACCGGAGACTGTCGCCTTCATCTATCTTGGCGGGTATGGATTGCAACTTGAAGGCGAGAACTATTTTGTGCCGGTCGATGCCAGGATCGCTCGCGACGTCAATATATCAGCGGAAGCGCTCCGGTTATCCGACTATATGGCGCCGCTTGCCGCGTTGAAATTGAAGGCAAGCATGGTGGTCCTCGACATCGCGCGAGCCAATCCCTTTGCCAAAACCGGTACCCCGCTGACCGGCGGACTGGCGCTCGTCGAGCCCGAACAAGGCATGTTTATCGCCTTCAATTCGGCACCGGGTACGGTGGCGCCCACTGAGGCCGGGCCCTATTCGGCATATGCCCAGGCGCTTGCCGAAATGATGCGTGAAGGCGGGCTGCGGGTGGAAGACCTCTTCAGCCGCATTCGGCTCCGCGTCAACGAGACAACGAAGGGCGCGGAAGTCCCGTGGAATGCATCGAAGTTAGAGGCGCCATTCTATTTCTTCGACCGCGCGCCCGACGCACCTCCGCCTGCGGTTTCGCGCGAGCAAACCTCCGCGATCCGATCAAGACCGCTTCGCGATTTCAGCTCGCAGGAGGCCTACCTGGCCGCCGTGGACCGTGACACGCTGGAGGATTATGAAGCCTTCCTCACTGCCTATCCCGATGATCCGATGGCGCGACGGGTTCGCGCGATCGTCGCGGCGCGCCGCGAGGCGATCACCTGGCGCCGAACTCGGAGTGTCAACACGCCGCCCGCTTACTGGTCCTATCTTCGCCGCTACCCGCGTGGCGCACACGCGGATGATGCCCGTCGCCGGCTTGCCTATCTTTCAGCAGCCTTTGAACCGCCGCCGCGGTTTTCGGTCATCACGTACGACGTGCCGCCACCGCCGCCAGAGGAAGTAATTTATATTGAGCGCCCGGTTTTGGCGTTCGACGATCCCGATTTCGGATTTGCTCCGCCGCCTCCGCCGCCGATCATCTTCCTGCCGCCGCGTCCGGTCTATTTTGTCGATCTGCCGCCACCACCGCCGCCGGTCTATGCGTTCATTCTTCCGGTCCCGGATTATTCGCCCGTTCCCGTATGGGTGCGGCCACCTGAGTATGTGGCACCTCCGCCGAGCAACATCATCTACAACAACATTCACAACGCCGTCGTCGTCAACAACACGACGAATGTGGTGACGATCACCAATCCCAGTGGACAGGCCCAAACCCTTGCTCCTCCGCCCGCTGCTCCAGTGCAAGGCGCGGGACAGGCGCCGGCGCCCTCATCCGGAGCGGGCGGCGTCGTCGCTGCGGGGGTTGCGGGTGCAGGGGCCGCCGCGCTTCTGGCGCCTTCATTGCCGCCTTCGGTCGCGACCAAGGCTGCGCTAGCGCCCAACCCTCCACCCGTACAGGCGCCCAAACCTGTTGTTCCAGGGCAGCCGGCGCCGTCCCAGGCGCAATCCACGCCAGCAACAGGGCCAACGCCGCCGCCGGGCGCCGTCGGCCCCGACGGCAAGCCAGTTCCCGGTGCACTGCCGCCGGCTGGTACAAAGTCCGCGCCAGCGACAACAGGTCCGGCTCCGACGCCACCTAATGTCGCGCCCGGTGCGCGCCCGTCGACAGCTGCAAAACCGGGGACACCACCGGCCGCGGCAGCGCCTTCGACTCCAAATGCAATCAACAAGCCGCCGGGACAGGCTCTACCGGGAGCGAACGGTCAGCCGCTTCCGCCTGTCCCCGGCGCAGCTCCAGGCGCGTCACCAGCTTCCGGTGCGAAATCTTCGCCGGCTACGGCACCAGTGCCAGCAGCCCCTATAGCTCCGGGTGCGAACAAGCCGGGATCGGCGCTACCAGGAACCAACGGTCAGCCGCTTCCACCCGCCACATCTCCGAGGGCTTCTCCGCCCGTCGGCGCAAAATCGTCCCAAACTCCTGGGCCTGCACCCGTGGTGCCAGCAACTCCGAATTCGGCGACAAAGCCGGCCGCCACGCCGCCCCCGCCACCTGCTGCGCATCCGGCGCCACCGCCGCCACCTGCTGCGCGTCCGGCACCGCCGCCGCCACCTGCCGCGCGTCCGGCACCGCCGCCGCCACCTGCTGCGCGTCCGGCACCGCCGCCACCGCCTGCTGCGCGTCCGGCACCGCCGCCGCCACCTGCTGCGCGTCCGGCACCGCCGCCACCGCCTGCTGCGCGTCCGGCACCGCCGCCGCCACCTGCTGCGCGTCCGGCACCGCCACCGCCGCCTGCTGCGCGTCCGGCACCGCCGCCGCCACCTGCTGCGCGTCCGGCACCGCCGCCACCGCCTGCTGCGCGTCCGGCACCGCCGCCGCCACCTGCTGCGCGTCCGGCACCGCCGCCACCGCCTGCTTCGCGTCCGGCACCACCAGCTGCCAAATGCGTGCTTCCAAACGGTCAGCCTTGCCCCCCGCCGAGGTAAGGAAAGGAAAAACCGTGGGATGTTTATGTTGAACGCAAACTCGCCAATGTCCGAGTTGGGGTCATTCGCGTTGCTTTTGATGAAGCAGCCGGTCCTGGTCGACCTGCGAAACGTCTACCGGCCGGAGGAAATGACCCAGGCCGGATTTACGTATGAGAGCGTGGGACGCGGCAAGCGGTCGAACTACGACCATTTCCCGACTACATGTTGCCCTCCGAAGCTGGAGCGTGGTCAGAACGAGACGGCCTAAATCCCTTTAAATTGATGTTTCCCGATGAGTGGGGCGGCGTTTTTTAGCACGACTGGGCCACATTTTTTGATGCATCACGCGGTGGCGCGGGGTTGCGGTTTGAACGTCTGTCGAGCGGCGTCTGTTGCCTGACGGCGGAGTCATATTAGGCTACGTTGCTGGGGCTTCGCAGGGGCATCAGGACGTTCGAACGACCATTACCGCGTTCGTTGAAGCCTTCGACTTTATTCATCGCGATATCATTAGCATCACCATCGACGGCGACCGGGCTGCTGTCCATTCCCGCATAAAAGTCAGGTTCATCCCCGGAGATAAAACGGTCACCACCGACATTCTCAACTCATTTCGATTCAAAGACGGAAAAATAATCGAGTTGGTAGAGTTTGCCGATACCGCGCTCATAATAAACGCTCCGAGGGTTACGCAGCGATCGAAAATTAACCGGCACCGGTTTCGCATAGCCAAACAGGAAGGGGAATGAGATAGCAGCAGCATCGCCGGAAGTAAGATGGTTCCGAATGGGTCGATATGCTTGATCGGATTGAGACTGACGCGACCCAATTTCGATGCAGTATCATCCCCCAAATGGCGCGCGGCGTACCCGTGCGCGGCCTCGTGAAAAGTGATCGCGATGACTAGCGGGAGGATCCCCAGGTCGAAACTTCATAAAGGTTGATATTAGACAGCAAGCACTTCTCCCTCTCCCAGCGGTCGCCAAGTCAGTCGGTATTTACTAATAGCCCATCCCGCGCATCCGATCACGCTCCGCCTCACTCCCGCTTAATGTCGCAAAGCTGGTTTAAATGTTGTACAATCGCGGCCACGGGGCCGCGTTTGGCGAAACGACGCAGGCGGGAGAGAAACAGTCATGACGATCAAGGTCATTAGAGCGGCTATTCTGCGCTTAGCGGTCCTGTTTGCCGTGTGCTTCTCCGCTGCAGCGGTCGCGCAGGACTTCAGCGCAATCATATCTGCGCCCGACAGGACGGACGCCGACCGCCAGGCCGACAAGAGGCGGGATCCGATGAAGCTGCTGGAATTCGTCGGTCCCAGGCCGGGCTGGCGCGTCCTCGATATGGCCGTGGGGGCCGGCTACAGCACCGAATTGATGGCGCGCACGGTTCAGCCGGGCGGCAAGGTCATAGCGCAGGACGACCGCGCTTCGGAAAAGTTCTCGGCCAGAATGAAGACGCCGATAATGTCGAGCGTAGAAGCCTTCGTTACGCCGTTCGACGACCTTTCAAATCCCGCGTTTCGCGATTTCGACCTTGAGACATTCTTTTTCGGATATCACGACACGACGTATCTGCCCGTCGACCGCGCCAAAATGAACAAGGCTTTGTTCGATGCATTAAAGCCGGGTGGCTTGCTAGTCGTTGCGGACCATTCGGCGAAGCCCGAGGACGGGACGACCGTAGGAAAGACGCTGCACAGGATATCGGAGAAAAGCGTTCGGGCAGAAATCGAGGCGGCCGGCTTCGTGTTTGTCGCCGACGCCGATTTTAATCGCCATCCCGAGGACGAGCGAACGAACGCCATCTTCAGGAATCCGACGCCAGTCGACGGCTTTGTGTTGAAGTTTCGAAAGCCGTAGAGGTTGCTCCGC
The DNA here is from genome assembly GCA_036924855.1 of Nitrobacteraceae bacterium AZCC 2146. Lineage (NCBI taxonomy): Bacteria > Pseudomonadati > Pseudomonadota > Alphaproteobacteria > Hyphomicrobiales > Nitrobacteraceae > Nitrobacteraceae bacterium AZCC 2146. Next base: position 7,225,705 of record JBAGRP010000001.1, on the reverse strand, counting down.
ACCCGAAAGATTCTCCTGGGAGCGTACTCATAAAATGAGTTAGCTGAAACTGTCGTCAACCTGCGCTGCGACCTCTCGGAATGCATTGCTGACTTCCTCAGCGGACCCAGTTGCACGACCACTGCGACCAAAATGCGAAGCGGTGTCGGCTTTAGTTTCGTTTCCAGTTTGAAGAGCCCGGCGCAGATGTGGGAAACTAAGTTGGGGTGAAGCTGACAGGGACACTCTGACAAAGACCACACTTTATAGCAGTTGGTAGGACAGGCCGGCGCCAACCTGAAGATTGCTGATCGAATTTCCGTTGCCCGCAACATCGATCGCGGTTGTATTCGAACTTTGCTGCTGCCATTGAGCGTAACGCTTGCAACGTTGCCCTGCCCAATCGGTGACGGAGATCGTGACGTCAACCGAACTAGACGTTGTCGCTAGTCCCATCCAGTTCGTATGGTTCAAGCTGCTTGAATCATAGCGGCGCACAGCCGAGCTGATCAAATACGCCGCCAACGCCTTCCTCGCCACCAAGATCACCTTCATCAACGAGGTCGCCGACCTCGTGGAGAAGGTCGGTGCCGACGTGCAGGACGTGGCGCGCGGCGTCGTGATGGACAACCGCATCGGGTCGAAGTTTTAGCATGCAGGCCCCGGCTTCGGCGGCTCGTGCTTTCCCAAGGTTACCCGTGCGCCGCATCACGACGTGCCGCTGCGCATCGTCGAGGCCGTGCCGGATGTCAACGACAACCGCAAGCGTGCGATGGCGCGAAAAGTCTCTAACGCGCCGGGCGGCAATCTGCGCGGCAAGACCGTCGCCGTGCTCGGCCTTACCTTCAAGTCCGACACCGACGACATGCGCGAGGCGCCGTCGATCCCCCTGGTCACCGGCCTGCTCGACATGGGCGCCAAGGTGCGCGCCTTCGATCCGATCGGCGATCGGCCGCGGCCCTGGCGTCATACCAACGAAGATGTATTTCAGCCGTCCTCCCAACTCAGCGAGCGCTCCTTCGAGGATAGCGAGCGGTAGCGCGTGCGCGGTGTCTGACGTCATTCCCAAACGAGCCCCCGTTTCCGGTCTTGCAAAGCCGTTGAACAATTGCTATTTTTTGTTCAACAAATGGAGGTTGCGATGGTTGTGCGGACCCGCCCGTGGATAGAGACCGAGGAGCACATTGCGCTTAAGCGCAACCGGCTCGTGCTTGACCAGGCCCGGGCCGTCGGGTTGCTCGGTGAAGCCAAGAACACGCGCTTGTCCGGCCGCGTGCCGGCAGGCCTGATCGAAGCGGCAAAGAAGCGGGCTCACGTATCCTCGGATACCGAACTTCTGGAGCTCGCATTGTCGCGTCTGGCGCTCGAAGACGATTTCGGTGCCCGCCTTGTCCGGCGCAAGGGAAGTGTCCCGGCAGATATCGATCTTGCCATTTGATCTCTCGGGAGCCTTGCGGAGGCTGAAGCCGCACAAGCGTTTGGAGCGATTGACGCGACGAGCAGATTCCGAGCTTGCCTGGGCGTCCGACGAACCGCTTATCGGCGGCGCGCTGGTTCTCGATACCAGCGTTTATCTCGACGTCTTGCAGGGGCGCACACCGAACGCCGTCGATGAATTGCTGACATATCGCGCCTGCCACCACTCGGCCGTCTGCCTTGCCGAGCTGACGCATGTATTCGGGCGGCTCGATCCGGCTCACCCCTCAACGAGCAGGGTTCTGCAAACGGTACGGGATGTAATTGAAGACATCCCGCAGCATCGCTTGCAAGCCCCGGATTCGACGATGTGGGGCGAAGCGGGAATGCTTGCGGGCGAGCTATTTCGTCTCAGCAGCGCGCCTAAGGGTGCGGGTCATGAGCGAAAATACCTTAACGACGCGCTCATCTATCTTCAGGCGCGAGGGCTAGGTGCCAGCGTATTGACAGGGAATGTCAGCGATTTTGACTTCCTGAACCAACTCGTTCCGGGGATTCCGATTATTCTGTATCGTCAGATGTGAGCACAACTACCTCGCTCGACCGAAGCAGGCTCGGTTCGTTGGTCGTTACCCCGCCGCCCGACGATGTATATTCAACGTTTCGAGATAGGTAATTTCAGGAAACTGAAGGCCATCCGCGTGGATTTCGCGACGGATAAAACAGTATTCGTCGGGGCGAACAATAGTGGGAAGAGCTCCGCTATGCTCGCGCTGCGCCGGTTTTGCGCGGTTTCCGCCCTGCCAACCACTGGCGCAAAAGCACTTCACTATTCCCGATCCTTGTGCCCGTCCTGGTCGGCCGGTAACCATGATGAGAATGGCGGTCGAGCGCTCTTCGCGAGCTTCAGTGCCGATCTCCGCAGCATCGACCATGCCGCGGCCAGCCGGGTGTTCGACGCCATGATGTCCGGGTGGCCCAGGCGCGGCGGATACGCAGCTCTCAAGGCGTTTCGGGCGTTAGGTCCGCCGCTGCTTGGACTTCACGAAGGAACGCGCGCCAATGAGGCTGAATGCCAATTGATGTGATCTGCCAGCTCCCCGACGGACCGGAATGTTCTCGGCACGCAAGCCCAATAATCAGCCCATAAAATGGGTTCATTAGTATGTCGGATCGCACGAGGAGTATATCCGGATGATCCAGGAGGTCTCATCGGACCCTCTGGCAGATACTATCGAGTATCTGATGCGCGACCTGCTGAACCTCGCGACGGGAAATCCGGACAATCACGGCCGCAACACCGCTCTCAGAAAATTCGTCGATGGAAGCATCAGGCTCGCCCCCCTCTTCGACTACGCACCGAAGAAGCTGGCGGCGGCGGGAATCCCGCGCTCGACGAAGTGGAAGTGCATGAAGGCTCAAGGCCTCGATCTCAGGCCGGACTGGAGCGAGGTCTGCGAAACCGTCGCGGGAAAGCTAACCGCGGCCGACCTGAAGAGCGCGCTCGCCGGCAAGGAAGAGCTCCTGCGGGCGCTTCCCGACATTGCGAGGAGACACGGTGTCCCCGAACAAGTCGTCGCGATCGCGATAACCGCGAACAACCAATTGGCGGACGACGTCGCGCAATTGCGACCAGCTTCCGCCAATAAGTGAGGTTCCAATGCCCAGGTGGCGCAAGCCAACGAAAGACGAAATCCGGCAGAGACGCGTAATCATCGGCGAGAAGGCCCGTAGCGGCACGCTCGCCCTTCCGCACGCCGTCCTCGAGATGAGGCAGGCGCTGGGCCTATCGCAGGCCGATTTCGCGAAGCTCTTCCGGCTGACAACGCGCCAGGTCGCAGAACTCGAGAGAGGAGACTCGAATCCGACAATCGAAACGCTGGACAAAATCGGACGCGTTTTCGGATTTCAGGTCGGCTTCATCCCTAAACTTAAAGCAGCTCCGGCGCCATCGGCCGACCCGGATCCGGATCCAGAAGAGCACCCCGAGCCTCGCTTTCGCTAATACCGGATTCGGCGGCTCGTGCTTTCCCAAGGATACCCGCGCGCTGGTCAAGATCGCGCTGGACCACGACGTGTCGCTGCGCATCGTCGAGGCCGGGCTGGGTGTCAACGACAACCGCAAGCGTGCGATGGCGCGCAAGGTGTCCAACGCGCTCGGCGGCAATCTGCGCGACAAGACCGACGCGTTTGCTCGGCCTCACCTTCAATTCCGACGCCGATGACATGCGCGAGGCGCCGTCGATCTCGCTGGTCGCGGGCCTGTTCGACATGGGCGCCGAGGAGCGCGCCTTCGATCCGGTCTGCATGGAGCTGGCGAAAAACTGCCTGATATCACCTATGTGCGCGGACGGCGTCGATGCACTAGTGACGCACTCGAATCCAGCGGTCTGATTGATCTCGCTGCCAAGAACTACCAGGTCATCGTTTTCGACCGTCCCGGATTCGGCCAAGGCGACCGCCCGCGCAACGTCGTGTGGACGCCGGATGCCCAGGCCGAACTCATCAAGCACACCCTCAAGCGGCTCGACGTTTCAAACGCCACCGTTCTCGGACACTCATGGGGCGCGTCGGTTGCCGTGGCACTGGCCCTGAAATATCCCGATTTGGTCCGCGGACTGGTTCTCGCGTCTGGGTACTACTATCCGACGGGAAGACCCGACGTCATCGCGATGGTCGCGCCGGCTTTGCCGGTCATCGGCGACATCCTCAGTCATACCTTGTCGCCGCTGATCAGCCGCGCGATATGGCCGCTGATGATGGCGCAAATCTTCGGTCCCCGATCCGTGCCAGAAAAGTTTGGAGCGTTTCCAAAGGAGTGGCCCTGCGTCCTTCCCAGATCCGGGCATCGGCGGCCGAATCGGCCCTGATGATCCCGGACGCCTTTAAGCTGCGCAATCAGTATGCGGATTTGAAGATGCCAGTCGTCATCATCGCAGGCGAGCAAGATCGGTTGATCGACATCGACACGCAATCGGCCCGGCTGCATTCGGACATTTCCCAAAGCAGGTTTCACCGAGTTGCTGGAAACGGCCACATGATCCAGCAGACGGCCACGGATCAGGTGATGTCGGCGATACGGGAGGTGGCGAGCAGCGCATCGAATCTTGAAGCAGCGGAGTAGCGTCTGCCCGGATGCGGCAGCCTGCCGGCGTCGATCCGCTCGACAATGTGTTGCGGCGTCCTGATTTCCGTCCGTATCGACCTAGCTAAGCCGCCATGGCCGTAGACGTTGAATGCAGGCAATTCGGCTTGCCGCCAAGGCGGATTGGGGGCGCCGCCGTCGAGTTCGCAAAGCGCGTCCAGGATGGCAATCGATGCTGTCGGGCGCCTACAGTCCTTCCGAAGCCCGCAACGCGGGACGTGAGGCGATCGCCGAAGCGACGGAAGCCCAGAAAGCTAGGGATCGCCCGCTTTCGGCCAGCGTCAGCGATTGGTGAGCCACTAAGTCTTTTGGATCTCGAAGACGGTGCCGGGTGCAGCAGAGCTTGGAAGTCGAAGATGTTGTGGTCGGTGGCGCTCGTCGGCCCCAAGGTCCTCTATCCTATCCCGCCCGGACGAACCCAGTTCTGATTGACCGACATACGGATACGTTCGGTCAGGGCCGCGGAGGCAAATGAATCGAAATCAGCGACCAAACCAGGCAAAGACATTCACCCTCTCTGAAGAGGCTCCTGAAGCTCGTTCGCCTATTTATCCGTAAAAAACGTCAGCAAGACTTTGCCCTTTTCTCCGATAAGGCACAGAAAGGTGCGACGAGTGTCCTTCTTACCTTTTTCGCTTCCGCGGTTGCGGAAATCAATCATGGCCGCCAGCCGGCGCTGACCGGTTGCCCGTGGCATGACGTCAACGAAATGCTGCAGTCGGTGGGCCTGCGCCCGACCCGTCAGCGCATGGCGCTGGGCTGGCTCCTGTTCGGCAAGGGCGCCCGCCATCTGACGGCGGAAATGCTCTACGAGGAAGCCACCCTGGCGAAGGTGCCGGTATCGCTGGCCACTGTCTACAACACCCTGAACCAGCTCACCGATTCCGGCCTGCTGCGCCAGGTTAGCGTCGACGGCACCAAGACCTATTTCGACACCAACGTCACCGCGCATCACCATTATTACCTCGAGAACAACCACGAGCTGGTCGACATCCCCGATCCGCACATGGTGCCGCAGAAGATGCCCGACGTCCCCGTCGGCTACGAAATCAGCCGCATCGACATGGTCGTCCGCCTTCGGAAGAAGCGTTAACGAGCTTCGCACACGCCCGGCCAGCCACTCGGCCGGCCGTGCGTGTGCGTTGCGCTTGCGATAGCCGCTTCAGGCCAATCACGGTCGCCGCTTGCACGAAAATCAGCGCGTGACCGCGACGATTGCCCGCGCCAGCGCGCGGCCGATGCAATCGTAGCCCGCGGCTGAATTATGCAGCCCATCCCAGGCTACCAGAGCGCCGATCGAAAGCCCCGCATCGACGGAACGGCGCATCAGCTCGAAGCGTGAAAACAGCCCGACCCGCTCCTGCCTAGCGGCTTCTGCGATGCTCGCCTGCATCTTGGAATATTGCGACGCCAGAATCACCGGTGCGTATTGCTGATCCATCAGGATCACGTCGGCGCCGTTCGCCCTCAGGGCTCGCACCCCGTCGACGATCTTCTTCGTCAGGCTGTCGGCGCTCTCCAGCCACGTCACGTCATTCGTCCCCACCTGCCACACCACCAGATCCGGGTTGTGAGCGAGCACGTCGCTGTCGAAACGCGCGATGTTTCCGGGGATCGTATCGGCATTGCGGCCGCTGTTGATCACGATGACCCGCGAGGCTGGCTTCAAACGCGTCAGCTCTTGCTGCAGGATTCCGGGATAGGTCGCCGCCGGATTGGACTGCCACAGGCCAAGCGTCGATGATGAGCCCATGGCGACGATCTTCAGCGGCCCGCCGGCCTTCGTGGCGGCGACCGTGCGGGGCAACGCCGTGCCGGGCGAAAGCTGCTGATCCACCGCAAGACAGACCTCCGCGGCAGAGGCCGCTTCGCCAGATGCGGCAGGGGGGATCGAAGCAACCGCGCAGGCCGTGAGGGTGGCGCATGCCATGCCAAGCCTCAACGCTCGAAGGGCAAGCCGGAGTCGGGCGCGATACGTCACAAGCGTCTCATGCGGCATCTCCACGGCCGTCCGCGCGGCGAACCTTCCGAATGGACGGAACCGAGCGGGCGGTCAAGGCCGTACGCGCTGCGACGTCCATCGCCGTTGCCGGCGGAAAATAATTTCGCCATTGGCTGGATTTGCCGGTGCCGGCCTGCAATTGTCACCGCGTGGCGATGAATGCTCGGCGACTGGAGCACTGCGAATGATCTCGCGACGGCATGTCTTTCATCTCGGCGGGTACGATCCAGTCGCCCCCGAAACGCTGTTCGCCCGATTCCGCCGCTCGCTATCAAGCTTTCAAAAGAACTGGAATGTCACGACGACAGCGTCGGACCTGACGACAAAATCGGACGTCAGCGCGACCTGGCACGCGGAGGCGTCCGGGGCGAACTGGAAAACCCAAACGACGTTCGAGATACTGCGCTGGGATGACCTGATTTTACAGGACTTCCAGAGAGACGACCTGTCGCGGCTGGGGCATGCCGCCTTGACGCTGCTGGATTTCGTCGTCACCGGCACGCTGGTCCGCTACCTCCGTTCGAGCTGGCGATATACGGCGTTTTTCCTGTTCCCTTATTGCCTCGTGACCTTGTTTGCAGTGTTGGGGCTCTTCGTGGCCTCCCTCACCTATCGGCTGTTCGGACCGGGTGGCGGCAGCGGCGCGTTAGCGACGCTTGTCGCCGTGGCGGTTTTCGGCGCTTTGCTGCGCTGGTCACCCTGGCGCCAGAAAATCAATCACGCCTTCGATGACTGGATTTTCTCGCGGCAATTTCTGTACGGCCAGCGGCTGCAGATGGAACAGCGGATCGACGCCTTTGCTGAAAAAATCGTCGAACGCGCGCGCGACAGCGATGCAGATGAGATCATTGTGGTTGGCCATTGCCTGGGCGCGGCACTGGTCATGCAGGCCGTCGCTCGGGCGATGAAGAAGGACGCCAGACTGGCCGAACACGGGCCGAAGATCTGTATCCTCACGGTGGGTGCCACGATACCGAAATTCTCGCTGCATCCGCGCGGCGAGATCGGCCGTCGGGCGACCGCCTCGGTTGCCCGAAATTCATTGATTCTGTGGTCCGAATATCACGCACGCGACGACATGATCAGTTTTTACCGCTTCGATCCGGTAACGCTCACGCACATTGCATATGACAGGTCGGACGGAAGGCCGAACATCCGTCGCGTTCAAATTCCGTCAATGCTCAGCGCGGACTCGTTCAGGCGCAGCCGGTTCAGATTCATGCGGATGCATTATCAGTTCCTGATGGGGAACGATCAGCGATCAGCCTATGACTACTGCATGATTGTCTGCGGTCCGCTACCGTTTGAAGAGATCACCGGGCCGGCGGGCGGCCTGCCCCACTTTGGCGTTGACGGCGCGCTCTTGGCTTCCGATCCGGCACAGACGAAATGAACTATCACGTGCCATTATTATACTACACGTGCCATTATTATCACGCCTTGGACAAATCGATCGTTCGCCGCTGTCCACACCCCCGCACGCGATTGCGATATCGCCGCGAGCAGGTTATTTTTCAGTCTCCTTTTGTCGGGTTTTCCGATGTGTTTTCCGGATCGTGCAAAAAAGGAAGTAGACCATGAAGAAAATTCTAATCGTTGCTGCGGGATCGTTTTTCTTGGTAGGGACGGCTGCCGCAGCTGACTTGCCTCGCGCCGAGCCGGTCTACCAGCAGGCGACTGTCGGCAAAATGCCGATTGGCAAGACCCCGATTGGCAAGACCCCAATTGGCAAGACCCCGGTCGGCAAAGCTCCCTTGATCACCAGAGGCTGACTCCTGTCCTTGCTGCCATGTGAAGCCAATGTTCGTTCTCTGTCGGACAATTTTTGTTCGACAGCAGGATCGTGCGGATTGAGGGGGTATGCAGGTGAGGTATACTAAAAAACAGCGGCGGCGGCTGCGCTTGGTCGGAGGCCTGTTTCTCGTCTCGATTTCCAGTTGGGGATTGGGAATCGAAAGAGGCAACGCGCAGCAGCTGGCGGCAGCAGTCGATCAGCCACCTTTTCTGCAGACGGACGCCGCTCCACGCAAACCTGCAAAGAAGGAAGGCGCGGTGACAGCAGTCGCCGCATTGAGTTCGTCTCCGTCGGCCGCACCGTCATCCACGGGTGATGCCAAGCCGACTTCCAAACCGAAATCGAGGGCCTCAACCAAGGGCCCGTATTACGTAGATTTTCGGGCGCGCACCGCTGCATCCTATGGTCATGCCTTTGTCTGGTACGGTAAAACCAGCGAGCGGAAGGTTGAGGTGGCCGGCTTGCATCCAGCCGGCGACTTACTCCCTTATATGCTGGGACATCTGACGTGGGTTCCCGCCGAAACCGGCGCGAGCTATGGCGATCTCGACGTCCAGTATCTCACCGCGAACTATCGGGTCTATTTGAGTGAGCCCGATGCAAAAAGGGTCTTTGCGTATATCAAGGAACTTCAGGCGAGCTCGAAGTTCTGGAACGCGGAAACCAACAATTGCACATCCTTTGTTGGGAAAATTGCCGCCTATATGGGCCTGAAGACCCCGTTTCATCTGATTTTCCCCGAGCAATATATCAACGACCTCAAGGAAATGAACGGCGGACGCCAAACGGTGCAATTGGTTTCAGAATAGCAGCGCCTGACCTCGCCGCTTGCGCTGCGGCCGGGCCGTGCATTCAGGATTCGCGCTAGGCGCGCCATGCGGCAGTATCCTCCGCTTGCGAAAGTTCAATCCACCTTCTCGTCCGCGTACACGCCCCACAGCCGCTGCTGCTCGATCCAGCCATCGAAACCGGTGCCGATGACGCGGCACCAACCGTTGCTGCAGCGCTTGACCTGCGCGACCACGCCGGCCTGCAGCCTGGCGGCGACCGCGATCTTCGAATCGGGACTGTCATAGATCGACGCCAGATCGTCCTTGGTCTTCATGGTGACCACCGCGGTGCGGCGGCCGGACAGCAGGGAATGATAGACCCAGCCCTCGGCGCCCTCGGAATCGCGTACCCGGCGCCAGTTCTCGTATTCGGCGGTGATTTCTACCGGCAAGCCTGACTTGGTGTAGACCCAGGCGACGTCATTGTCCTTGGTGGGGCCGGCGCGGACATTCACATGGTCGGACTTCAGGCTGACATAGCGCGGCACCGCGTTGAGAAAGGCCGCGCTTGCGTTCTCCATCAGGTGCCACCGGTCGGCAACCTGGATGGCGTCGGGCAGCGCCTTTGCCACGGCCTCACCGTAGCCTCCGCCACGGTCGCGCGATACGACCCTGATCTCCGGATGGTCGGAAAGCCAAGTCCGCACCGTTGCAATCTCTCGATCTGGAAGCAGCGTTACGATCCGCCGCCTCTCAAAATCGCACACGATTGTTCCGTAGCGATGGTTCTTACGAAAAGCCCAGTCGTCGATGCCGGCGACGATCAGAGGCTCCATTCGCGGGCGGGTTCGTCGCCTAACAACACGCAGCAGAGTATCGTTGCTCACCGGCAGCATCAGTCGCTTGGCGAAGCTCGCTGCCGGTCTGCCGCCGAGGGCCAGCCCCAGATGGTGGACGATGCATTCCAGCCGTGCCGTCAATTAAAGGACCCGGCAGAAGTCAATCATGCAGCGCTGGCCGGAAAGCACCATGAACGGCCCGGAATTCGCGATACCAACAGCAAAATAATCGAAAACGGCAGATGAAAAGTACGCAGATGCCGTTCGGCGTCTGCGCCCCGGTCGGGGCGCCTGGACGGAAGTACCCAACCGAGCGACGCTCGCAGTGACCTGATCATCGTTCAAAGTCCAATTTCCAGCAAGCGCAGCTATGAGCAGTGCTTCGAGTGGGCCGGAGCCTACGAGCAGCTAACCGAGACCGTTGCAGAGGGGACCCGCCTGCCATAAACGCGCCTCCTCGTGCCGAACATCCACCTTTTGGGCAGCACAGATCCAAGAGGGCTTTCTCTGTTAATTCCAGCATTTTGCGAACGAACTACTCTAACCGGTCCGATGCCCCTACCCCTCAGAGCCGATCCAGGAAGAACTTGAGTCAGATGAGTCGGTTGTGATTCTATGTCTCGGAGCGATTCGTGACAGGAGCACACGATGTGGAAGCCTGAACACCGTCTGACGGCCGACCGGCGCGGCCTGCGCTATCCCAGTGATTTGAGTGATGCGGAGTGGGTGCTTGTTGCTCCGATGATCCCGCCGGCGCGACGAGGCGGACGCCGCCGTTCGGTCAATGTACGCGAGGTGTTGAACGCGATCTTCTATGTGCTGTCGACCGGCTGCCAATGGAACGCGATGCCGAAAGATCTGCCGCCCAAGAGCACGGCGCATTTCTATTTTTTGTTATGGGACTGGGACGGCACGTTGGATCGTATTCACGACGCACTCTATGTAGCGACACGCGAAGCGGCCGGACGCGAGGGGAGTCCCACGGTTGCAATCATCGACTCGCAAAGCAGCAAGGCAGCGCAAAAAGGGGCTCTGCACTCGACCCGCAGGGCTTTGATGCGGGCAAGAAGATCACGGGCCGCAAGCGCCACATCCTCGTCGACACACTCGGCCTCTTGCTCGGCGTGAGCGTCCATGCCGCAGATATTCAGGACCGCGACGGCGCGCATGACTTGCTACGCCGGGCGCGGCGGCGCTTTCCCTTCGTCGAGCGGATTTTCGCCGATGGCGGCTATCAGGGACCAAAAATGGCGAAGACTGTCGCCGCGACGGGATGTTGGAAGATCGAGATCGTCAAGCGTTCCGATCTCCATCGCTTCGTCGTCCTGCCCAAGCGCTGGATCGTCGAACGGACTTTCGCCTGGATCAGCCGCAATCGTCGCCTGATGCGCGATTTCGAGCGCTACACCAGGACCGTCGCAGCCTTCGTCCGCCTCGCCATGATCCGCATCATGCTCAGGCGCCTCACACGCTCAACCCAATGCTCCTGAATCCAATCTTCTTGGATCGGCTCTCAGAGTTCTGGCGCCCCCCGGTTGGCGCTCGGTCGGTCGGCTAACGATGTTTTGAAGCCAGGATGTGAATAAGCACCGAAGCGGGACCCCAACTCGGATGACCGCAATGCTTTGATCTAGACCTCCCATTTTTCCACCATGCCGTCTTGACGTGAGACCGATAGCCCATCTCCACAATCGGAAGCGGCGAGCGACAGATCTATTGAATCGCGATATGCGCATAACCGGAGCTCCAGTCAGAGTGGTAGCGCAACTCGATTTCAAACTCGCGCCAATCAAAGCGCAATATCTGTGAGTAGATTTATTAGCCTCCTCCCGAAAGGAAGAAAGGCCCTTGTGTTCGCAAAGTCACTCGCCGTGAGCGGCCTCGTGGCAACTTCGCTGCAATCCCTACCCCTCCGTTAACCACTGCGCCACGAAACCATCGAAGGGGGCTGGCGCAAATGCTGAATGGTCTCCATCTTTATCGAGCCGACGCAATTCTTCGCGAAGGCGGCTGCCGCCCGGTGTTGGAAGCACCGAACGACAGCCTAACCACAACCGACTTAGTAGGAGTCCGTCATGGCTAAGCGCCAGTATATCTGCGATTCGTCGCCCCCCTTCTATCCCTTGTTGTCTGTGAACGAGGCTGCCGCCCGGCTTCCCCGGACTGGGCCCTGCGCCGACGCAGGCGCGTTCGCGCCCGCCTGCACCTCGCCCATCACCGCAAACATCAGCATCTGACGATCGGTCCGGTCTGACGCTCCATGGCGTTGCCGTGGGCGGGTCCGATGACGCAACAGTTCCGAGTCCCGCACGCCCGATTTTGCGTTTGCGGCCGGGAACCTGTGCGCCTCGCATCCGACGTCAGACCAACCGATCCCACGCAAGGGATCTCCCATATGTCTTCAAACTTCCATTCGTCGGTTCTGCCGACTCCGGCTTCCACCAGCATTATCCACCGGACCTGCGGCGGCATCGCCAGCCTGCGCGAGGTGTTCGATGAGGCGTCCAACCTGTCCGTGCTTGCCTTCCCGATGATGGCACTCGACCAGGTAGCCCGCGTTCGTCCGCTCACCTACCCCGCCTGTTACATGCTCACGGATGGCGCCAGCGTCTATGTCGGCGAAAGCGGCCAGGTTGGCGTCCGGCTCGCCCAGCATATGACCGATGCGAGCAAAAACTTTGCCACCGAGGTTTTTGTGATCCGCGGCGCCAACGAGTTCTGCCTGGACAAAGCCGCGGCAGTGTCCCTTCAGCACTATTTCACGAATGCGGTTGAGGCAGCCTCTTTGGTGAGCCTTCTCAAGAATCGCAATCCGCACGTCATCGAACTGCCGGAGTGGCGCCGCACCTCCCTTGACCAACTCGCCCACAGCGCCCGGCGGCTGCTGTTCGATGCGGGTTGCCGCGCGCTCGATTCCTGCAATCCACCGGTGCTGCTGTCAGCGCTGCCCGAGTTCTCGAATATGCCGGCTTTGGTGCCCGATGACCCGGACGAACATGGCGAGATGACCATCGACGTTCCGATCTCGCTTGATGAACGCAGAGAGTATCAGCTCGACTACGCCAATATCTGGGCTCGCGGCTACGACCTATCCGGGGATTTCATCGTCTGCGCCGGCTCTGAGGTTCGCCTCCGTATCAATGAGAGTGCCCAGGCGATCGTGCACAAGCGGCGGCGGGATCTCGCCGAGGCCGGCGCGCTCGAGGTCATTCGCGGCGTCGACGATCGGCAGCGCCTCAGGGTCTCCGTCGCGTTCCCCTCCATGGCCATTGCAGCAAAAGTTGTCACCGGTGCGCATGCCAACGCCAATGCCTGGCTGAAGCGCGCCCCGTGGCAGCTGATGACGCTGGCGAACTGAGGAGGCACATATGACAAAGTTTGCTCCTCAATCCAGCATCAGCACGCGAAATCTCATCGTGCAGCCGCCGTCGTACGACGGCGCTTACACCAGGGTCTGCCCTCAGTCCATCGATGACAAGGCTACGTTGTCCTGGTGGCGTCTGCGTTCCGCATACACGTTCACTGACGCATGTCCGGCTCGGCTGCGACAGACGCTTGCGGGTAGGTCCCTGATCGCAGAGCCCCGCTGGGAAGCCGCAGTTGACGGTGATGCGGCCTCCGCGATCGGGATCGCCCTCCCCGCGATCGGCGATGACAGCTATGACGGTGCATATCTGGATCTCGCCAGGAGCGCGGTCTTGCTGTGCGCACTGAACGGCAGCGCGGCTTCGGCCCTGGTGCTTTCACATGCCCTGCGCCGGTCCACATCGGGTCGAATCACCTGGCAAGCGCCGGCTGCCGCCTGGCTCGTTCGCGCCGCCTTCGGCCGCGAGGAGCTTTCTGTTGAAGGTTCGCCGCAGACGGGTCAGCACAAAGGGAGCTCCCAGACATCGCTGATGCCGTACGCAACTTCCAAGAATGGGAGGCGCGCATGAGGATTCAGATCATTTCCGACCTTCATCTCGATGCCGCGGTCACCAAGCCGATCGTTCTGGCGGACGCCATCGACGCGGTCGTCGTCGCCGGGGACACCTGTCAGGGCTCCGTACAAGCGTTCGAAGCCTTGCGGCGGATCGTGCCGTGTGAAGTGCCCATCATCATGGTGATGGGCAACCACGAGTTTTACCGCAGAGCCATTCACGACGAGCTTGCGCTCGCCATGGCGAAGGCGCGCGACTTCAACATCACGTTGCTGGAAGAAGGCACCGCCGTCATCGGCGGCGTGCGCTTCGTCGGCGCCACACTGTGGACCGATTATGGGCTGTTCGGCGGGAGCTCAATGGACCTCGCAATCCATGCGGCACGGCTCGGGATGAACGATCACCTCCTCATCGCGTTGCGGGAGGGGCCGATGCAACGCTTTGACCCCGAGGATGCGCAGGCGATGCATCGCCAGTCACGAGCCTATCTTGCGGCAGTCCTGGCCACCCCGTTCCCGGGACCGAGCGTGGTCGTTACCCACCATGCCCCTCACCCGGGTTCGGTCCATCAGCGCTATCAGTCCGACCTGTTGAGTGCGGCATTTGTGTCCGACCTGTCCGAGCCGATCAGGCGTTACTCACCCGATCTGTGGATCCACGGCCACGTCCATAACTCGTTCGACTATCGGGTCGGGCGGACCCGGATCGTCTGCAATCCGCACGGCTATGGCAGGGAGAACCCCGCCTTCGATCCATCACTGGTCGTGGAGGTCGCGTCATGAGTAACCGTGATGACGGCACCGTCCTGCTCGATGACGACCGCATCCTGACCGGAGCCGCGGCCGACAGCGCTGAGGCGCGAGAGGAATGGCAACGCCTGCCGCGGCTGCTTCGCTACGCTATGATCGGCACGCAGCATTCTCCGCTGCAACTTGAAAGGCTGGTCGCCGAGCTGGCAGAGGCTGCACCCGGGATCAACACCAGTGAGTGGCTGCTTGACCCGGGCATCGGAACCGGTGCGCCGCTGGCAGATGAGCTCGACACTCGAGCCGTCCAGGACGATCGGCCCGGCTTGCGGGGGTTTGCCGATTGCGTGCGGCTACTTTCCTTGCCGATGCCGAATGATCCCCGTCACCGGGCGCATTATCACCGGGTGGCGAAGGCGCTTCTGCTGTCCTACCGGCATCTTCCGGCCGTTCTCTCCAACGAGATCCGGGCCAAAGTCGAAGAGCTGGTGTACGGCTGGGCGGCTCTCCCCCTTGCGGCATCTGTGCTGCCCGGCTTTGAGCACCACGAAAACGCTGCCACAGCCGCCTGGCAACTCGGCCAGTCGATGGCTGTGTACCGGAAGAGAGTGGCGCGCGAGGAGATCGCGCAAGAGGTTGCTGAGAGAGACGCCCTGACATCCAGGGCGCCTGCCCCCAACACCGTTGCATCTCCAGATGCGTCGGTGCCTGCTGACCACATCATGGTGTGCCGACTTGCAACCGGAACAGACGCAAAGCTGCGGGAGTTGATCAAACCGTTCCAGGCTGCGATCAATGTGCCGCTGCCGCTCGTTCCATTGCCCTCATTGCAGGAGATCCGCAGCCAGTTGATGTTCGAGTTCCCCTATGCGGCGTCCGTCATCGATTTTGCACTGACCGATCTCGTCGGCCGAAGCACCGTCAAGCTTAGGCCGTTGCTGCTGGTGGGTGAACCCGGCGGCGGAAAGTCGCGGTTCGCCCGACGTCTTGGCGAAGTGCTCGGAGTGCACATCTGGCGGACCGACGCCAGTCGCAGCGATGGATCGGTGTTCGCCGGCACCGACAAACGCTGGCATTCCACCGAGCCGTGCCATCCGTTCGTGGCGATTGCACAGGCCAGACACGCCAATCCATTGGTGCTGATCGACGAACTCGAAAAAGCCGGCACGCGTTCGGATTACGGGCGTCTGTGGGACTGCCTGCTCGGGTTTCTGGAGCCGGAGACCGCCGCCCGCTATCCGGACCCGGCCCTGCAGACCAACCTTGACCTCTCCGAAGTCAGCTACGTGACGACGGCCAACAGCGTCGAACCGATCCCTAGCCCGTTGCGCGATCGCTTCCGGATCGTCGCATTCCCGAAACCTCGCGCGACGGACCTCGAGGCTCTGTTGCCGGCCGTGCTTGCAGACATCGCTCGCGAGCGTCGTCTTAACACGCACTGGTTCACGCCATTCAGTGGAGAAGAGCGTGATGCGGTCGCGCGTCACTGGAACGGGGGGGCAGTGCGGAGATTGCGACGTGTCGCAGAAGTCGTCCTTCGGTCGCGCGAAATGTCCGCGGTCCACAACTAAGCTTACCTCAACGACCGTATGCCCGCGACCTTCGTCGCCCTGAAGCGGCGGATCCAAATCGAGGAAGCCGCTGTTAAGGCATCCAAAATCGAGCGCACGCTGTCTAGCGCTCTGGACGCTAGCGCGAACGTTAACCGCTTCGCCGTCGGTCACCACGGTTGCTTTCATTAGAGAAGGCGCCGGGTGGCCTGACGCTTTTGCTGGGGATTTGGTGAAGAGCTGAGAGGGCACGCTCACGACAAGCTATTTGGAGCGTGCGCAGATGGAATGGCGGCTGGCAAGATGCGCAGAATCTCTCGCACCGAAGCGCCATTGTCATTTGGATTTGACTCCATGGGCCGAGGTCACGACAACATCAATGCTAGTGCGAGATAGGCCGGCACGGCGCCGGCGACGCTACCGACAAGAGTACCTATCAAAAGGCCGGCCCAGACATGCAGGCCGATCAGGGCAAAGAACGGGATATTTCAGGATGGGGTATAGCAGGCCCCTCTTCCTGGCAGGCGGCAGGCAAGGCGGCCGAAGGTATGTGTACCAGCTCAACGATTACTATCGACGGCCCGCAGGCACCAGAATGCGTGGCAATGAAAAAATATCAAGCGGCATTCAATGCTCCGATGGAGGTGCCGCCTGACCGCCTCCGAGCGCCTTGAGGTCGGTCGGGTTGACCCGGTCGATCATCTCGATCCGCGCGTCCATGTTGTCGCGGTAACTCATGTTCATCTCGCCAGCGTGGCCGGAGAACCCTGCCGGCTGGGCTGGAACCCCTTGCCGGTGGATTCCGCCGCGAACTTGGCGGTCATCTCCATTTCCTCGACGCGCAGGAAGATCTTGTTGGAGGTGTTGGCGAGGATGCTCTTGGCTTCCTTGTCGTTGTCGCGCAGCATCGCCGGAATGTCCTGGGTGGCGAACACCAGCGAGAACCCGAGCGAGCTGCCTGGGCGGCAATGATAGCAAGCCCATTCACCGTGTAGTAGCCGACTTCATCGAGAATTACTATGAAGGGCGAAGGCGAGTCATAGGGACGACGTTCCACGAACGTATCATAGGTGTTCTCGATCTCCGACCCCAGCGTCGAGCCCATCATGCCCTTCAGCGTGGCGACTATGATCTTGCCGAGGTGGCGATATCGATCTCGCCGTACGGCGTCAGGAAGATGCGTCCGTAGACGTCCGCGAGGCTGCCCAGGATCTTGGTGAGCTGCATCTGCAGGAGCCTTGCTGGCCCAGTATTAGCGGGCCACGAAGGCGATCCGCCGCGTCGACCGGATTGCTACGCGTTCGATAGAGATGTTGCCGCGGCGGGGATGTTCGATGACGAGTTTTTCCCTCCCCTCGATCAGCAACCGCCCGACTTCGAACGCGCCCTCCCCCTCCAGTTCGATGACCACGTCGTCGCCATGGCGGAAGCCGTGCTCCGGCGGCTCGACCAGGATCGTTTCACCACGGCGGTAGCGCGGCTCCGGCCCCGGAAGCGAAGGCCTGCCGGCATCCGGCACAACACCGGCAGGCTGTATGGCGGTGCCGGCGACGCTTCTCGACTGACACGATCTTAAGCGCATCGGGGAATCGCCGAAAACGCTTCGGAGGTCGCTCGAAAGACCTCTTTTGGCGCCGCAGGCAGTTTTCAGGGCGGGCGCGAGCGTCACCCCTTCAAAATTGCCGCCGACCGGCGGCCCGATAGTCTGGAGTTAGCGCCCGACTTCGAGTGGAGCGCCGCCTTTGCCGCCAAAAGCCGCGTAGAGGTCCGCGACCGGACACTCAGGGCGTCGCACGGATCGTTCATCGAGGTCGCCGCGAAGTGCGCCAAAACAGCTATACGGTGACCTCGAGCGCCGCGTCACCAGGTCAGGTCGAGCTAGATCGGGCCCTAAGCACGCCTTCAATGGGTCTTCGTTAAGCAAACCTTAAAGTATTCCTCCCCCCGAGCGCCCATCCGGATTGGAATACGGTTAAAAAAGGATTAACCTAAAGCTTCATCGAGTAGCATTCAGTAGCATTCAGATCGTTGCAATGAACCTCTCTCGCCGGAACTTCATGCAAGCGGCCCTCCTGGGAGGTGCAGCGTTAAGCGGAGGTGCCGCGTTGAGCGCGGTTGGCATGAATCAACGCCGCCCCCCGATGTCGCCGCTTCCGCAGACGGCCGACCTTTCAGGCTTGGCGCCGCCCTCCGCGGCCTTGAACTCGCAATCTTTAGCGCTTGGCAGACTCTTTCCCTCCCTGCTGGATCCCGATGCCACAGCGGGCCCTTTCATCGCCAACACGCTTTCCAGCAAAGATTCTTTTGCCGGTTACATGCGCCAGGGCGAACCCGGTAACTCGGTTTTCCTGAGGCAGGCTGATGCCCGCGCCATCATTCCTTGGGCACCCATATTTGTGCGGGAAAATAACCACCTATTGCGGTTGCCGTCGTCTGTGACGCGACAAATAGACTGCTCTGATCTTTTGGTGATGAATGAGAGCAGTGCGCGTTATCCCGTCTTTGGCAACAAGGCGCGCAAATACGAGTTCCTGCTTCCGAACCTGAAGTGGTCCGGCTCCAAGCGTTTAGGGACAGTTGGCGCGGTCTCCAGCAATCATGCCCTGCAGTTTGCCCTGGCCAATCGTGTGGCCGATTTGAGCGGTGACGGACAGCCGCTGAATTGCGCCCTGGACTTGGTGCTTTTCGAGGTCCCGGGAGCCGCCACGGATATGGCGCGACTGTCGATTTTGCGAGGGCTGGTTCAACACGTTGCCGTCGCCAAGAACGATGTCGAATTGGTAGGTGAGGCTGCCCAGGAATATGCGAGAAACTGGTTGCATCCGGATACGGATTTGCTCGTTCCGCCAGGCGGCTCGAACGAAGTGAGCGTGTTGGGACATATGAATGCGATTGCCGAGTTGGCGCAGTTCCTTGACGCCGCTCAGGCGTGGAATGCGCCGCCCGATGTGATTTTTGTCGCCATGGGCAGCGGCTCGACGGTTTTGGGCCTTCTGCTGGGCGTCCATCTGATGGGATGGAAAACCAAGGTCGTGGGAGTGGCCGATCAGGACAAATCCTACCTGACGCGATGGCTGGTCAACGGGCAACCCTCCTTGCCGTTCGTGGAGGGGAATGTTGCCAAACTCGCTCGCAGCACGGTTGAGTGGCTGCAAAAGATCGGTTTTCCAGGCATTTCTCCTGATGTTCTTCGCGTGATGCAACAGGAGCTATTCGTGCCGGATTCCACCAGCTGGGCGCCTGGCTACGGCCTGGTCGAACGCACCGACGTTGCATGGGCGAACGAGTTGAAAGAGGCCGGGCTCAACCTTGACCCGGTTTTCACGTTGAAAGCCTGGCGATCGTTGCTCACCATGTCTCAGGCGGGGACGCTGAAAAACAAGAAGGTCCTTTTTTGGAATACTTACAATGCATTTGACTACATGCCGCCTCTTCTATCCAGCTTGGGATAGAAGATGCGCAGTTACAAACCACTAATTATTTATGCGGCGGCCGTCGTGTTTCTGGCGCTGGCATATTTTGCATCACCTGTCTCGAGAGAGGCCGTTTGGCAGGTGTTTCCGGGCCTTGAAACAATGGCCCACGCGCATCCACTCGGCACCGCGCTGGTGTTTTTGGTCACATCCACCGTCCTTGCATTTCTGGCCTTTCCCTCCATGCCAATGATTTGCATCGCGGCGGGTTTTTATATGGATGGGTTTGAAGGAGGCGTCACTGTGCTGCTCGGCAGCGCTTTAGGCGGGTTGATCGCGTTTCTATTTTATCGGAAGCATATTCAACGTCCCGGCGCTCCATTAAAGCAACAATCCGCTGTGAAGGTTTGGCTGACCTTGCTCGGATTGCGCCTCTCGCCGCTCGTGCCCGCGCCACTGGTGAATTTCGTTGCCGCGATCTTTGACGTCTCACCCCTTCAGTACCTGACGGCCAGTATGTTGGGCGGTGCGCCGCTCGTCCTGTTCTATGTGCAAATAGGACAGCAAGGGCACCACTTATTGTCCGGCGAAACTCCGCATTGGCAGCAATTTTCAGGATACTTGATCATATTAACCTTAAGCACGCTGTTGAGTGCGATGGGTCCCTGGAGGTCGGTGCTGAACGAGCTCAAGCAATTGAAAGGCCCGCCCGGATCAAATAATCTTTCGCTACACTCAGCACCTGGTCTGTAATCAATCGTTTACCGATAAACCGGGTTTTTCCGAAAATTGAATTCCACTTTATTGTATTCCGCCATCCTTTCTTAAGTTCAGACCTGTAGATTTGCGGGCGCTTCTACTGACATAAAAGTAAAGAGCGCCTCCATGTTCCCGAAACGCTTCGTCCTTGGGTCGCTGAGCGGCGCCATGGCCTTCCTTTTCGTGACCTCAAGCTGGGCAGCTGATCTTGCAGAGATCAAGCAGCGAGGCGAAATCCGCCATATTGGCATCCGCTACGCCAACTTTGTGACCGGCGCGGGCGATGGTTTAGACGTCGAGCTGATGCAGGGTTTCGCGAAACGAATTGGCGTCTCCTACAAGCTTGTCTACTCCGATTTTTACTCAGTGATCCGCGATTTGCTCGGCAAGGACGTCGTGCGCAAAAACGGCGAAGTCACGCTGGTCGGTGACTATCCAATCAAAGGCGATGTGATTTCGACCGGCTTCACCGTGCTGCCGTGGCGTGAGGCGATCCTTCTGTATTCCGAGCCTACCCTCCCGTCCCAGGTTCTGTTGGTGGCACCAGCCGAGTCCGAGCTTCAGCCGATCAAGGACGGCGCCGACCTTGCGGCGGATATCGCCAGTACCCGAAATGCCATCGGATCCAAGAGCGTGCTTGTCATGGAGCGCACCTGCCTGGACCCGACCAATTACGGCCTGGTCAATGTCGGTCTTGACTTGAAGTCCTACAACAAGAGCGCCAACCTGAATGAGATGGTCCCGGCCATGCTCAACAAGGAAGCCGAGCTGACGCTGCTTGACGTACCTGATGCCATTCTCGATCTACGCAAATGGGCGGGCAGGATCAAGATTCTGGGACCGATCTCCGACCGGCAGATGTTGGCAACGGCCTTTCCGAAAGACGCGCCGGCCTTGCGCGATGAATTCAACGCCTATCTGAGCGACATGAAGGCCTCTGGCGTTTATGACCGGCTGGTGGACAAATACTATCCCGGCATCCGTCGATTCTTCCCGGAATATTTCGCGAAAACGAATTGATGAAATTATCGCTGATCAGATTCAGTCGATCCCTGGCCCCACGCTGGCTCTTGATAGCAGCGGGGGCCTTTCTGCTGTCGATGTTCTTTCTGATTGGCAATCTCTATACATCGCAAGTGGAGTTGCGGCAAAACGCCGATGCGCGTCTGGTGTCAATCGGTGAAGCACGCGCCACCGAGATCAGCGATTTTTTGACTGAACGCCGGCAAGCCGCCGCGCGGCTCGCCGCCAGCGAGGACATTTCTAACTATTTCAGCAATCTCGATCTCGGAATGTCCGTCAAATACGGCCTCTTCGCCAATCTGGCTGCAATCGAGCGCCGCTTTCAGGCGACCATAGACGAGGAAAAATATCAGGGCCGACCCGCCTATTTGCGGTTGGCTTTCTTCGATCGCAACGGCGTGGCGCAAGTTGATGTCGGCGCGTCCAGCGCGGCAACACCTTCGCCGGCGGGTAACAACCTGGCCGAACCGAACATTCAGATCGATGACAAGCGCCGCCTGATTGTGGCCAGCGTACCGGTACTTCAGAAGGGCAAGATAAGGGGAAAGGTCGAGACCGTAAGCAGCCTCAACCTACTTTCATCACTGGTATCTACCAACGACCTCGGACAGCCGCACGAATTCCTCCTGGGAGATGACGGCGAGGTGCTGCTCCCGATCGAGCGGGAGCACTCGGCCATTGTCACCCAAGGCGCCGCGCTGGCCGCGCTTCCGTCCGGCCGCATACAGGCTTTGTTAAACCTCAAGGCTCCCGAACTGAAGGGATATCTCGCGCTTCGCTCGCCGGTTGGCGGCACGCGACTTTCCATCCTACGACTGGCGAGCGAGGATGAACTTTACGGCCGCACGCTTTCACCCGTCTCCGTTTTTTATCTTGGCCTCTTCGCTATCGTACTATTTATGCTGGCCATCGGCTTCGAACGAATGCGTCAAAATGCGGCGCGGCTACAAATCAAATTCGTCGAGTCCAATCGCCATCGAGCGGAGCTCGCCGAAAATAATCTCGCTCTCTCGCAAGAGATCAGGCGTCGCGAAGCCATTGAGGCTGACCTGCAGCGGCAGAGCGAGGCGCTGGACAAGTCCAATTCTGAACTGCGCATAGCCGCCGCCGCCTTCAATGCTCAGGAAGGCATGATCGTCACCGATACCAAAGGCGTAATCCTGAGTGCCAACCGCGCCTTCGTTGGCTTGACCGGCTATACGATGGAAGAATTGGTGGGACAAACAGCGAGACTGTTCCGGTCCCATCGGCGTGATGCCGAGTTCTACCACAGCATGTGGAATTCCGTTCGAGTTACCGGCGGCTGGCAAGGTGATATGAGTCTGAGGACCAAGAGCGGAGAAAATTGCGCGCGCTGGCTGACCATATCCGCCGTGAAAGACGAGACGGGCGAAGTCACCAATTACATCGGTTCGTATTATGATATTTCTAAACTCAAACACGCTGAGGAAAAAATCCAGGAACTGGCTTTTTTCGACCAGCTGACAGGTCTCCCGAACCGCGTGCTGCTGATCGACCGCGTGCGCCAGGCGCTCAATGCCAATATCCGAAACAAATCTTACGGCGCCCTGCTCTTCATCGATCTCGACAATTTCAAGACGCTGAACGACTCCCTGGGTCACCACATGGGCGATATGCTGCTGAAAAACGCGGCTCAGCGCATCTCCCATTGTGTCAGGGCGGATGACACGGTTGCCCGCTTCGGCGGCGATGAATTTGTCGTTCTTCTCGCCAATCTCGGTACCCAGAAAGCACAAGCCGCTGCCTTGCAAGCCGAAGCGATAGGCGAAAAAATTCTTGCAGCCTTCACGGAGGTCTTTCAACTCGATACGTATGAATATCCCTGTACACCCAGCGTTGGCGTGACCTTGTTTTCGCCTGAGGACCGCAATGTTGACGAACTGCTGAAGAGGGCCGATCTCGCGATGTACGATGCAAAAACCGCTGGCCGAAATGGCCTCCGGTTTTTTGACCCGGCCATGCAGACCATGATTACAGCCCGCGCTGCCCTCGAGACCGATCTACGAGAAGATCTTAAGAAGGAAAGGCTTCTACTGCATTACCAGCCGCAGGTAGATCACGAAGGAAAGCTGCTGGGCGCAGAAGCGCTGGCGCGCTGGCCGCATGCGCAGAAAGGCATGATTTCTCCTAGCGAATTCATCCCGGTGGCGGAAAGCACCGGTCTCATCCTCCCGCTCGGCGCCTTGATGCTGAAAATTGCCTGCCGTCAGCTGGCTCGCTGGTCGGCCGATCCAGCAACCGAACGCCTGACCATCGCGATCAATGTCAGCGCCCTGCAGATGCGTCAGAAGAATTTTGTCGAAGAGGTCCGCGCGATCATTGAGCAAACCGGCGCTAATCCCCATCGCCTCAAAATCGAACTTACTGAAAGCACATTGGTCAGCAACGTCGACGATGTGATCGCCAAGATGGACAAATTGAAAGCAGTTGGCATCGGCTTCAGCCTCGATGATTTCGGAACCGGCTATTCATCGCTCTCATATCTCAAGCGTTTGCCGCTTGATCAGCTCAAGATCGATCGCAGCTTCGTCAAGGACGTTCTCGTCGACTCTAACGACGCCGCCATAGCCCAGATGATCATTGCGCTTAGCAAGAGCCTTGGCCTTTCAGTCATCGCCGAAGGCGTCGAAACGGAAGAGCAATATGCCTTCCTGGCGCAACATGGACAGCTCAACTACCAGGGCTATTTGTTCGGACGTCCCTTGCCGTCGGAGGATTTCGAGAGACTCGCCCGAGCTTTCTCGCCGCGTCGCCGTTCGAAGCGGGTACACGGGTCCGTCAATCCGACGTACGCATAAGCGTCTCTACAAGAGCGTCATACCCTGAATCGATGTTGCCTGGCACTCTACCCCGGTCGACGCGTTCCTCGGTGGCGTGCCTTGCAAATCGCATCCGGTGGTACAGTCACCGATGGCTTCGAATCGTTTCAACAAACGCAGCGTCGTCATCACCAGGCTTGCGCGGTGACGACGCTGAACGCGTGGAGAGAGAGCTTACTTGCCCCACACTTCTTTCGCCACATCGACGGCCAGCCTCAGCTTGGCCCACTGCTCCTCCTCGCTAAGGATGTTGCCTTCCTCGGTGGAGGCGAAGCCGCATTGCGGCGACACCGCGAGCTGTTCGAGCGGCGCGAACTTCGCGGCTTCTTCCAGACGGCGCTTGATGTCGCCCTTCTTCTCTAGCTCGCCGACCTTCGAGGTGATGACGCCGACGACGACGATCTTGTTGCCCTTCGGCAGGAAACGCAGCGGCTCGAAACCGCCAGCGCGGTCAGAATCATATTCCAGGAAATAGCCGTCGTAGTTGGTGCCGGCCAGCAGCGTCTCCGCCACCGGCTCGTAGCCGCCGGACGAAATCCAGGTCGAACGGAAATTGCCGCGGCAGACATGGGTGGTGATCACCATGTCGGCGGGACGTTCGGCGATCGCGTAGTTGATAATACGCGAGTAGATCTCCTGCAGATTGTCGGCGTCCTCGCCGCGGGCACGAACCTTCGCCAGTTCGTCCTGCGAGCAGAGATAGGCCCAGACGGTGTCGTCGAGCTGTAGGTAGCGGCAGCCGGCGGCGTAGAACGCCTTCACCGCCTTGCGGTAGGTCTTGGCGAGGTCCTCGAAGAACACTTCGATGTCGGGATAGACCTCCTTGGAGATCGCCTTGCGGCCGCCGCGGAAATGCAGCACCGCCGGCGACGGGATCGTCATCTTCGCGACGACACCCGCGATGTCGGCCTGCCGCTTCAGGAACTTGAAGTGCGCCAGCATCGGATGGTCGTCGGGGAAATCCAGCTTGCTGATCACCCGCACCGAATCATGCCGGGTTTCGACGCCGGTGAACTGGATGCCGGTGTCGGGATGATAGAGTTCGCAGCCGGTCAGCTTGGCGAGGAAATCGAAATGCCACCAGGAGCGGCGGAATTCGCCGTCAGTGGCAAGCTTGAGGCCGATCGCGGCCTGCTTGTGCACGATCTTCTCGATCTCCATGTCCTCGATCTTGCGCAGATCGTCGGCGGTGATCTCGCCCTTTTCGAGTTTCGCGCGGGCTTCCTTGATCCTCTGCGGGCGCAGCAGGCTGCCCACTTCGTCGGCGCGGAACGGGGCTTTGGTCCTCAGCATGATCTCACTCCAAGTGTTAGTTTGCAGTCTCGGCCGGGTTGACCGGCCCTAGTGTTTGGTCTTGCCGCCGACCGCACCGGCAACGCCGAGAAAGCGCTCCAGTACCGCGGGATCGGCCTTCAGCGCGGCGCTCGCCGCATCGTGCACGATGCTGCCGCGCTCCAATATCACGACCCGGTCGGCCAGCCCGAGAATTTTTTGCGCATTCTGCTCGACGATGATCGAGCAGATACCGCCGGCGCGGGTGATCTTGCCCAGCGCTGCCAGCAGTTCATCGACGATGATCGGGGCAAGACCCTCGGTCGGCTCGTCGAGCAGCAGCACCTGCGGATTGAGCACCAGCGCCCGGCCGACCGCCAGCATCTGCTGTTCGCCGCCGGAGAGCTGGTTACCGAAATTGTTCTTGCGCTCTTCCAGTCGCGGAAACATCTCGTAGATCTTCTTGACGGTCCACGGCCCCGGCTGCGCCACCGCGGTCATGTTTTCTTCCACGGTGAGCGAGCGGAAGATATTGCGCTCCTGCGGCACCCAGCCGATGCCGGCGCGGGCGCGCTGGTCGGGCCGCATCGTGGTGAAATCCTTGCCGCCAAGCATCACGGTGCCGCTGAAGCGGCGGGTGACGCCGACGATGGAATTGATCAGGGTGGTCTTGCCGGTGCCGTTGCGGCCGAGCAGCGCCAGCACCTGGCCCTCGCCAAGCTGTAGCGTCATTTTCGGAATCACGACGGCCTGGCCGTAGCCGGCGCACAGATTCTCGATATTCAGGAGCTCAGACATCGGCGCCCTCACCGAGATAGACCGCCTTGACGCGGGGATCGCGCGCGACTTCGTCGGGCGGTCCCTCCACCAGCATGGCGCCGGCGACCAGCACGGAAATCCGGTCAGCGAAGGAGAACACCAGGTCCATGTCGTGCTCGATCAACAGCACGGTGACGTCGCGCGGCAGGCTCGCCACCGCCGACAGAATATCATGGCGCTCGCTTTCCGGCACGCCGGCGGCGGGTTCGTCGAGCAGCAGCACGCGCGGCTTGGTGGCGATGGCCACCGCGATCTCCAGCAGACGCTGCTTGCCGTAGGGCAAGGTCGCGGTCGGCTCGTTCATGACGTCGAGCAGATGGAAGCGCGCGAGGTTTTCCGCGATCTCGTCATTGACGTCCGCGCGGGTGCCCATCCGGCGCCACCAGTCGCTGCCGTGGCCGAGATGTTCGGATGCGGCGAGGCCGATGGTCTCCAGCGGCGTCAGATCCGCATAGAGCTGGTTGATCTGGAAGGTGCGCGACAGGCCGCGCAGCACGCGCTTGTGCACCGGCAGGCCGGTGATGTCGTTGCCTTCCAGCAGGATGCGGCCGGAGTTCGGGGTCAGCACGCCGGTGAGCAGGTTGATCACGGTGGTCTTGCCGGCGCCATTCGGGCCAATCAGCGCGTGGCGCGCGCCGGCTTCGATCTTCAGCGAGAGGTCGCGGGTGACGGCCAAGCCGCCGAACCTCTTTTCCAGATGGACGGTTTCCAGCGCGATGGTCATGGCGCATCCCCTTCGGGCAAAAGCGCCGGCGTTTTCGCGCCGCCGAATTTGCGCATGATCAGGCGCGGCACGTAGAGCGCCCAGCGCTGCATGCGCTCGCGGCCGATCAGCACGATCACCACCAGCACGAGGCCGATCCAGAACTGCCAGTATTGCGGCGTCAGCGTCGAGAACAGTTCCTGCAGCAGCTTGAAGATGAAGGCGCCGATCAGTCCGCCATAGAGATAGCCGGTACCGCCGATGATTAGCACCAGCATCAGGTCGGCGGAACGGTCGAAGGCGAAGCCGTCGAGCGACGCCAGCGCCGTGGTTTGGGTCGAGAGCGCTCCGGCGACGCCCGCATAGAACGCAGCGATGGTGTAGATGGCGATCAGCCGGCGGTTGACGGGAATGCCGATGGCGGAGGCGCGCAGCGGATTGTTGCGGATCGCGCGCAGCGACAGGCCGAACGGTGAATTGACGATCCGGCGTGCCAGCAGGAACAGGACGAACAGCACGGCAAGGCAATAGATGAAGCCGACCTTGCCGAAGATATCGAACGAGTACAGGCCAAGGATCGGCTGCATTTCGATGCCCTGCAGGCCGTCAGAGCCGCCGGTGATGTTGGAGAAGCGATTGGCGAGCTCGCGCAACAAGAGCGCGATGCCGAGCGTCACCATCAGCCGGGTGAGATCGCTGCCGCGCATCACCAGGAAGCTGGTGACGAAGCCCAGCGCCATCGCTGCCAGACCGGCGACCAGCAGCGCCAGCACCGGCTCTGTGACGATGCCGTGCAGCGCCAGCAGCCCCGCGGCATAGCCGCCGAAGCCGAAGAAGGCGGCATGGCCGAGCGAGACGATGCCGGCATAGCCGAGGATCAGGTCCAGCGACAGCGCGAACAGCGCCAGCCAGGCGATCTCGGTGAGGATCAGGTAGCGGTTCGGAAACAGGAACACGGCGCTGAGGGCGACGAGCCAGAACAGCAGCTCGGGCCAGCGCCAGCGCGCGCGCTGCATCGCCAGCAATCCGATTTCGGGATGTGTGGTGCTGTTGGCGGTCATGGCGCCCTCACCGCGCCGCACTGCGGCCGAACAGGCCGTTGGGGCGCCAGATCAGGATCACGATCATCATGGTGTAGATCACGAAGGCGCCGAGCTTTGGCACGTAATACTTGCCGGCGACGTCGCCGATGCCCAGCAGCAGCGAGGCCAGGAACGGCCCGGTGATACTGGAGGAGCCGCCGACGGTGACCACGATCAAAAAGTAGATCATGAATTTCAGCGGGAAGTACGGATCAAGGCCGAGGATTTCCGCACCGAGCGCGCCGCCCAGTCCCGCCAGTCCGCAACCAAACGCAAAGGTCAGCGCGAACACCTGCGGCACGTTGATGCCGAGGCCGGAGGCGGCGCGGGGATCGTCCACCGCGGCGCGCAGCCGGCTGCCGAACCGCGTCTTCGCCAAGGTCAGCTGCAATGCCACGGTGAGCAGGCCGCAGATCACGATGATCATCAGCCGGTAGCGGCCGACACCGAGGCCGAAGATGTCGATCTGGCCCTGCAGATAATCCGGCAGATGGATGAAGATCTGCGACGAGCCCATGAAATAGTCCACAGCGGTCACCGACATGAAGACGAGGCCGATGGTGAACAGCACCTGATCGAGATGGCTGCGGCTGTAGAGATGCCGGTACAGCGTGCGCTCCAGTAGCGCGCCGACCGCGGCGCTGACCAGAAACGCGATCGGCAAGGCTGCGAAGAACGGCAGGCCGGAGCGATTGACCAGCACCGCGCAGACATAGCCGCCGGCCATGGCGAAGGCGCCGTGGGCGAGATTGACGAAGTTCATCAGCCCCAGCGTCACCGCCAGCCCGCACGCCAGCACGAACAGCAGCATGCCGTAGGCGACGCCGTCGAACAGGATGGTGAGAAGGGTCATGGGGAGAGTTGCTTCATGCCAGAACTACAAAATTGTCATTCCGGGATTCGTTCCAGCTGGCGATAGCCGGCTGGAATGGAGGCCCGGAATCCAAACTCCCTGTCGTGGTTATGGCTTCCGGGCTCATCCAATCATCGCGAAACGCGCTGATTGGATGCCCCGGAATGACAGGTTTACTTACTTCTTCGTCTTGCCGGAATCCTTGACGTCTTTGAAGGTCGAGAATTCGACGTTGTAGAGTTCACCGTCGACCTTCTCGACCTTGCGGATATAGATGTTCTGCACGATGTCGCGGGTGTCCGGGTCGATCGAGATCGGGCCGCGCGGGCTCTCCCAGGCCATGCCCTTCATCGCCGCGATCAGCGAATCGCCATCGGCCTTGCCACCGGTCTTCTTCAGCGCTTCGTAGATCAGGTGGATGCCGTCATAGCCGCTCACCGCCATGAAGCCCGGGCGGGTGCCGAACGCCTTCTTGTAGGTCGTGACGAACTCCTTGTTCATCGCGGACGGATGCGCCGCCGAATACAGATGCGCGGTGACAGCGCCCAGCGCTGCATCGCCCATATTGTTGAGCAGGTCGTCGTCCATCACGTCGCCGGGTCCGATCACCTTGATACCGGACTTGTCGAGACCGCGCTCGGCATATTGCTTCATGAAGTTGCCGCCCTGTCCGGCCGGCACGAACACGAACACCGCGTCGGGCTTGGAATCCTTCATACGCTGCAGAAACGGCGCGAAGTCCGGATTCGCCAGCGGTACCTTGACCTCCTCGACGACCTCGCCGCCGCCGGCGACGAAGTGCTCCTTGAAGAACTGCAGCGCATCGTTGCCGGGCGCGTAGTCGGAGGTCAGCGTCGCGACCTTCTTGATGCCGTTCTTGGCGGCCCAGTCGCCGATGATGGTGGAGGACTGCGCCAGCGTGAAGCTGGTGCGTACGATGTAGGGCGAACGCTCGGTGATGATCGAGGTGCCCGCGGCCATCACGACTTCGGGCACTTTGGCCTGGGTGGCGAGCGGCGCCGCAGCGAGCGCCGCCGGGGTCACGCCGAAACCGGCGATGATGTTGACCTTGTCGTTGACGATCAGTTCCTGCGCGAGGCGCTTGGTATTGTCGGGCAAGGCGGCGTCATCCTTGAGGATGATCTCGATCTTCTTGCCGGCGACGGTGTCGCCAAACTTCTGCATGTAGAGCTTGATCGCATTGTCGATCTGCTTGCCGGTCGAGGCCTGGCCGCCGGTCATCGGCAGGATCAGGCCGATCTTGACGGCTTCCTGCGCCTGCGCCGTGGCGCCCCACGACAACACGCCAGCAGCCAGCGTCGCGGAAATAAAATTCCTCAGCATCAATTCCTCCTCTGTGCGCGATGTCGGCTCTTGGGGGCCGGAAGATCATGGTCTATTGCGTTGTCATTCGCGATAACGGAGCCGTGTTGACCTGTCAACCGCCGGGTTGACAACGCAACTCGATGTGTTGAATTGCTTAAATCAGGCGCATCGTCGCATGCCATCAATTGATAGCCAAGCGTCTCGCCTGCGCTTCCGTTAATGGCCATCAGATTTTGAACGGCGGATCGTATCGAAATGTCGAAGCCGGTCATTAACCACGGACGATATGTCCCAGCTCTGATAAACTTTCTCGGCAACAAACTAGCCGCTGGAGCGTCGAGCGCATACCGCCGTGAGTTCGGCGTGGGCGTGACCGAGTGGCGCATCCTTTCACTGCTTGCCGTCGAAAACCCTTGCACTGCACAACAGATTTGCCAGTTTTTCGATCTCGACAAAGGTCTGGTCAGCCGGACGACTAGATCGCTGGTCGACAACGGCAGCGTGACGGTCACCGAACAAGCCGGCGACAACAAGCGGGTGATCACGCTCACCAAAGCCGGCCGGGCGCTCCATGATCGGATCATCGAGCTCGCGCTCGACCGCGAGCGCGTGCTGCTCGACTGCCTCGACAAAAAGGAAGTCGACGTCCTGATCGATCTGCTGCGCCGCCTGCTGGCACAAACGCCTGCGGTGAATGCGGTGCAAGCCCGGAAGGTCGGTGCAGCTCGGCGAAAGAAAACCGCTTGACTATGACACCGATTTTGCATTCGGTATCATAGAACCTTTCAGTCCGAAATCGATCACAATTTTGCCGGTCGTCCTAGGCAATAAGTCTGTTACAATTGTTCCCAGTTCCCCAAGATGACATCGCCTCCATGCCCGTTCCTCGCCGCGTACCCGCTCTGATCGGCCTTGTGCTGATGGCCTCCAGCCTCGGCGGCTGCGGCTCCATCAGCTCGTTCCTCGCCGGCGGCATGGGCGATCTGATTCCGGCCTGGGCCGGCGGATTGCCGGCCGACGCCCCGCCGCGCCCGGGCACACCGGGCTACGACGAGTACGTGAAGCATCGCGAGGAAAAGCAGCTGCAGCCCACCGCGAAGGGCGGCCCGGACCCGGCGACCTCGCCGTCAGCGGAAGCGATCCACTAGATTTTTTGTCATTCCCCGGCGCGCCAATTGGCGCGCCTGAGGGCGTGAGTTCAGCGGAGCTGAACGAGCGAGCCCGGAATCCATAACCACCGCAGGGAGTATGGATTCCGGGCCCACGCCAAGAGGCGTGTCGGGGAATGACAACTTTAGTTCACAAACACCACGGTCTTCTTGCCGTTGAGGATGACGCGGTCCTCGAGGTGATAGCGCATGGCGCGGGCCAGCACGCGGCGTTCGATGTCACGGCCCTTGCGGACCAGGTCCTCGGGCGTGTCGCGGTGGCTGATGCGCTCGACGTCCTGGTCGATGATCGGGCCTTCGTCGAGATCGCTGGTGACGTAGTGCCCGGTGGCGCCGATCAGCTTGACGCCGCGCTCATGGGCCTGGTGATAGGGCCGCGCGCCCTTGAAGCCCGGCAGGAACGAGTGGTGGATGTTGATGCAGCGACCGGACAGCTTTTTGGTCATCTCGTCCGACAGGATCTGCATGTAGCGCGCCAGTACCACGAGATCGGTCTCGGTCTTTTCGACCAGATCCCAGATCGCCAGTTCCTGCTCGCGCTTGGTCTCCTTGGTGATCGGCATGTAGTGGAACGGGATGTCGCCGAAATCGAGGTTCTTGTAGGTCTCGCGCGGATGGTTGGAGACGATCGCGGTGGGGATCATTTCCAGCTCGCCGGTGCGCCAGCGATACAGGATGTCGACCAGGCAGTGATCGGATTTCGACACCAGCAGCATCACGCGGCGGCGGGTTTCGCGGTCGCGCATCTGCCAGTCCATCTTGAAGCGCTCGGCGATGGCGCCGAAGCCGGTCTGCAGCGCCGACAGCTCGACATGGACATCGGCGGCGTTGAAAACGACCCGCATGAAGAAATGACCGGTCTCGACGTCGTCGAACTGCTGGGCGTCGAGGATGTTCTGGCCGTTATGGGCAAGGAAGGTCGATACCGCGGAGACGATGCCGGGACGGTCGGGACAGGACAGGGTCAGGACGAACTGGTGATGGGGCATGAAGGTGATCTACTTCGGAGAGGAACCGGGAAACGCGCCCTGCTCTATCACCCGCGGCGGCCTTGCGCCAATCCTGTTCCGCGCTGCAATATGCCCATCTTGGCCACCAATGCGCCGGGGCGAAATGCGAGCACAAAATGGCTGACAAGCTCAACGGTTATCGCATCCTGATCCTGGAAACCCGCGAGGAAGCGCAGTTCTCCCGGCTGCTCGCCGAACAGGGCGCGGATGTGCTGCAATGTCCGATGTTCACCATCCACGACGCGCCCGATCCGGCGCCGGTCGAGGCCTGGATCGGGCGCTTCATCGACCAGCCGTTCGACGATCTGGTGCTGATGACCGGCGAAGGCCTGCGCCGGATGATGAAGGTGGTCCGCCGCCTCGGCGTCGAACCGGCCTTCGTCGCCGCAGTCGGCAAATCCCGCAAATTCGCCCGCGGTCCGAAGCCTGGCCGCGCGCTGCGCGAGATCGGGCTGGAGCCGGATATCACGACGGAGACGCCGACCTCGGAAGGCGTCGCCGCGATGCTGTCGGCCCTCGACTTGAAAGGCCATCGGCTCGGGTTGCAGCTCTATCCGGAAAAAGACCACAGCGTGCTGATCGGCGCGATCGCGGCATGCGGCGCCGAGGTCGATACGGTGCTGCCTTACATCTACGACGCGCAGGCCGCGGAGACGAACATCATCTCCGCGATCGAGGAAATGGCCGCAGGCCGCGTCGATGCCATCGCGCTGACCAGTTCGGGCCAGGTGCGCCGCCTCGTCGATGCCGCGAAGGCCCATGGCCGCGACGATCAACTGCGCGCGGCACTGGCCAAGACGCCGATCGCGTCGATCGGCCCTGTGGTGTCGGACGAGTTGAAAGCCTACGGCCTGCAAACCGACATCTATCCCGCCAACGACGCCTTCTTCATGAAGCCGCTGATTGCGGCGATGTCGCTGTCGCTCGGCAAGTCCGCGCCGCGCGCCCGCGCCGGATGACTTGACGCCCGCGCCCATCTCGACATGATGCGCCCAACCAATAATTGATCGGGCGGAAATGCCAAACTTGCCTTTGTCGGAATTGCGCGTCGTGGAAATCGGATCCGGCGACACGCTGGGCTATTGTGGCAAGATGTTTTCCGATTTCGGCGCCGAGGTCGTCAAGATCGAGCCGCCGGGCGGCGATCCGGCGCGGCAGTTTGCGCCTGTTGTCGATGCCGGCGACGGCCGCCGCGAGAGCGGGTATTTTGCCTGGCTCAACACCAACAAGCACAGCGTGATTGCCGACCTCGATCGGGCCGAAGATATTGCAAGAATTCGCGCGCTGTTGGCCGACAGCGACCTGCTGCTCGATGCGCGGCCACCGTCTCAAATTCCAACATCGCTGCTGACGCACGACGCGTTGCGCAAGGAACAGCCCGGCCTTGCCATCACCGCGATCTCATGGTTCGGCGAGCACGGACCCTACAGCAACTACGAAGCAACGGATTCGGTGTGCCGCAGCCTGTCCGGCAGCGTCAAACTGGTCGGGCCGCTGGAAGGCCCGCCTGTGCTGCCACGCGACGGCCAGGTGGCTGTCATGGCTGGCCTCACCGCATTCATTCCGAGCCTTGCCGGGATGTTTGGACGCGGCACCGGCGCGCGGCGCTTCGCCGTCAGCGCCCATGAGGCGATGCTGCAGATCAGCGAGTTCGATACGGGCCTGGCGCTGGAGGTCGGCTTCACGCGACCGCGCATGGCCATCAACCGGTTCGGCCGCGGCTATCCGGTCGGCAACTTTCCCACCAAGAACGGCTGGCTCGGGATTACCGTGGTGACACCGGCGCAGTGGGCGGCATTCTGCGCGATGCTCGGCCTGCCCGAACTGGAACACGAACCGCATTACGCCAACAGCCTCGACCGCACCACGCATTCGGCGGAACTGCTCGGCATCTTCCAGCCGATCCTGATGCACAAGACCGCGAATGAGTGGTTCGAGAAAGGCATCGAACTGCGGCTTCCGCTCGCTGTCGTGCCGGACATGGAAGAATTGCTGCAGCAGAAATTCTATCGCGACCGCGGCGCCTTCGCGCCCGTGCAGATCGGCACCGCCTCGTTCGATGCGCCGGTGCTGCCGCAATATCTGACGCGGTCGCGGCCGACGCCGAACGGACGTGCGCCGTTCGCCGGCGAACATGATGGCAGCGCTTTGCCTACACACAACCGCCTCGCCACTCGCGCAGCGACATCCGACGATGCGCTGCCGCTGAAGGGGTTGCGCATCATCGATCTCACCATGGGCTGGGCCGGCCCTTCGGCGACGCGGCAGATGGGCGATCTCGGCGCCGAAGTGATCAAGGTCGAATCCTGCCAATATCCCGACTGGTTTCGCGGCACCGATCCGCGCGGGCCGTATCATCCCGAACGCACCTACGAGAAGACCTACTGGTTTCAGCAGATGAACCGCAACAAGCGCGGCATTACGCTGAACCTCACCACCGAAACAGGCCGGACGCTGCTGAAGCGGCTGCTCGCCGATGCGGACGCAGTGATCGACAACTACGCCGCCGACGTATTGCCGCGTCTCGGCCTCGATCCCGCGGCGATGCGGAAAATCAACCCGCGCCTCGTCGTGGTGACGATGCCGGCGTTCGGCATGTCGGGCCCCTGGAGCGGCGTGCGCGCCTATGGCTCGACGCTGGAGCAGGCCTGCGGCCTGCCCTCGGTGACCGGCCGCGAGGGCGATGCCCCGACCATGCTGCACGCGGCGCTCGGCGATCCCTTCGGCGGCGTCAGCGCTGCGGCGGCGCTGATGATCGGCTTCATGCACCAGAAGAACACCGGCGAAGGCCAGCACATCGATCTCAGCGCGGTCGAAGCCCTGCTGCCGCTGGTGGCCCCGTCGGTCATCGAGCAATCGGCTACCGGCAAATCAGGCCCGCGGATCGGCAACCGCCACCCGCGCTTCGTGCCGAACGGCTGCTTCCCCTGCCTAGGAGAAGACCAGTGGATCACGCTGGCGGTGCGCAGCGACGACGAGTGGCAGGCGCTGTGCGCGGTGATGCACCGTGCCGACCTTGCCGCCGATCCCGCGCTGGCGACGGCCGCAGGACGCCGCGCCGAGGAAGACCGCATCGAGGTCGCGATCCGGCACTGGACCTCGACCGTGCGGCCGGATCTGGCGATGGTAACACTGCAGGCGCATGGCGTGCCCGCCGGCACGGCGCGGCTGCCGGTGGACCTTGCCGGCGATCCGCATCTGCTCAAGGTCGGGCACTGGCAGCCGGCAGTGCGGCCCTTCATGGGTCCGCATTTGCTGCCGTCCGTGGCCTATCGCGAAGGCGACGCCAGCATGCCCTATGCCATCGAACATCTGGCGCCGACGCTCGGCCAGCACAACGAGGAAGTGCTGCGCGAACTGGTCGGGATTTCCGACGACGAGATCGAGGCACTGCGAGCAGCGGGTGTTATCGGCACGATCGCCGTATCGAAAAAAAACCAGGTTGCCGGCGCCTGACCCGCCCGATGACTGTAGCTCTGCAACTATTGCGGACTTGCGGCCTTTGGAGCCTTGGCCCACAATCCGCAAAGGAAGTTCAAGAACCGGCGGGACTGAAACGTCCAGCCGATCCCATCCAAAGATGCCGAGTCAGAAAAATCTGACCGGACCAATAAATTCCAGGGAGAGAAATATGCGCAAGTTCGTAATGGCGGCTGCCTTGACATTGCCGATGCTCGGCACAGCGATGGCCCAGGAAACCGTCAAGATCGGCTATATCGATCCATTGTCCGGCGGCGGCGCCAGCGTCGGCGAAGTCGGCCTCAAGACATTCCAGTTCCTCGCCGATGAACTCAATGCGAAGGGCGGCATTCTCGGCAAAAAGGTCGAGATCGTCCCGCTCGACAACAAGACCAATCCGCAGGAAAGCCTGATCCAGGCGCAGAAGGCGATCGACGCCGGCGTGCGCTACATCACCCAGGGCAACGGATCCTCGGTTGCCGGCGCGCTGTCGGATTTCGTCACCAAGTTCAACGACCGTAATCCCGGCAAGGAAGTGCTGTACTTCAACTACGCCGCGGTCGATCCGGTGCTCACCAATGACAAGTGCAGCTTCTGGCATTTCCGCTGGGACGCCAATTCCGACATCAAGATGGAGGCGCTCACCAACTACATGAAGGACGTGCCGGCCATCAAGAAGCTCTATCTGATCAACCAGGACTATTCCTTCGGCGAATCCGTGCGCACCGCCGCGAAGAAGATGCTGGCAGCGAAGCGGCCGGATATCCAGATCGTCGGCGACGAGCTGCATCCGCTGCTCAAGATCACCGACTTCGCGCCGTATATTGCCAAGATCAAGTCGTCCGGCGCCGACAGTGTTGTGACCGGCAACTGGGGCCAGGATTTCGCGCTGCTGCTGAAGGCCGCCGCCGATGCCGGACTCAAGGTGAACTGGTACACATATTATGCCGCCGGCACTGGCGGGCCTACGGCGATCAAGCAGGCCAACCTCAACCATCAGGTGTTCCAGGTTGGCGAAGGCATCCCGAACCTCGATCACAAGCCGTCGCAGGAGTTCGAGAAGGCGCTGCGCGCGAAGTATGATTTCAGCCTGTTCTATCCGCGCGCCGTCAACGAGATGCGGATGTTCGCCGCCGCCGCCGAAAAGGCCAAATCGCTCGATCCGGTCAAGGTCGCCGCGGCGCTGGAAGGCATGGAGTTCGACGTGTTCGACGGCGGCAAGGGCACGATG
This sequence comes from Nitrobacteraceae bacterium AZCC 2146, assembly GCA_036924855.1. Taxonomy (NCBI): domain Bacteria; kingdom Pseudomonadati; phylum Pseudomonadota; class Alphaproteobacteria; order Hyphomicrobiales; family Nitrobacteraceae; species Nitrobacteraceae bacterium AZCC 2146. The sequence goes on along the minus strand of JBAGRP010000001.1, from coordinate 7,188,584 downwards.
CGCAAGGACGATCACCAGTTCTTCCAGCCGATCTACGTCTCCTCGCTCGGCGACCGCACCGAGAAGGAGCCGTTCGACGAGGAGAAGACCGGCTGGGGCTGGAAGCTGGTGGCCAAGATCGACACGCCACAGACCGTGCTGCCGACCACCTGCAAGATGGACCGGCCGTAAGCGTAGTTGGAACGCTTGCTACGCAACGCGCGCTGTAGCCCCCTCTCCCCGCTTGCGGGGAGAGGGTCGGGGTGAGGGGGACCCCGAGAGACTCTCTGGCTCCCCCTCACCCGAAGCCTCGCTGACGCTCGGCTCCGACCTCTCCCCGCAAGCGGGGAGAGGTGAAGAAGAAGCGACCTTTCACAAGACAAAGCTCATGATCATAGGCCCACCGTGCTTGAACTGATCGTCATCTCCACCCTCAACGGCGTGCTGTTCGGCATGCTGCTGTTCCTGATGGCGAGCGGGCTGACCGTGATCTTCAGCATGCTCGGCGTGCTCAACTTCGCGCATGCCAGCTTCTACATGCTGGGCGCGTTCTTTGGGTTCCAGATCAGCCGCTGGGTCGGATTCTGGCCCGCGCTAGTCATCGCGCCGCTGCTCGCCGGCGCCATTGGCGCCGGCGTCGAGCGCTACGGGCTGCGCCGGGTGCACAGGAACGGCCACGTCGCCGAACTGCTGTTCACCTTTGGGCTGGCGTTCGCCATCGAGGAAATCGTGCAGATCATCTGGGGCAAGAGCCCGGTGGACTTTCGCGTGCCGCCGCTGCTGGACTTCCCGGCGTTCACGATCTTCTCCACCAACTATCCGGCGTTCAAGATGTTCATGCTGCTGGTGTCGATCGTGATCTTCGTCAGCCTTCTCATCGTGCTGAAGAAGACGCGGATCGGCCTGATCGTGCAGGCGGCGCTGACCCATCCGCACATGGTCGGCCATCTCGGCCACAATGTCGGGCGCATCTTCATGCTGGTATTCGGCGTCGGCACCGCGCTCGCCGCCGTCGCCGGCGTGATCGCAGGTCCCGCGCTGGTGACGCAGTCCAACATGGCGGGGCTGCTCGGGCCGATCCTGTTCGTCGTCGTGGTGGTCGGCGGGCTGGGCTCGCTGCCCGGCGCCTTTGCGGCGTCGTTGCTGATCGGGCTGGTGCAGACCTTTGCGGTGTCCATGAACGGCTCGCTGGCCGGCGCCTTCGGGCCGCTCAGCCCGGCCTATGCGGCGACCTGGCTGTCCGACATCTGGAACGTGACCATCGCCCAGATCGCGCCGATCATGCCCTATCTGCTGCTGGTGCTGATCTTGATCTTCCGCCCGATGGGTCTCTTGGGAACACGCGACACATGAGCGAACTCGCCACCCACGCCGCGCCGCCGCTGCCCGCCGCGGCCGACAAACTCAAATTCTACGGAATGTGGCTCGCCGTGGTCGTGGCGCTGCTGGTGCTGCCAAAGCTGTTCTCCTCCGGAGGCTCGCTGACCACGTTCAGCCTGATCGGTATCTCCATCATCTTCGCCTTGTCCTACAATATCCTGCTCGGACAGACCGGCATGCTGTCGTTCGGCCATGCGGTGTATTACGGCCTCGGCGGCTTTCTTGCGATCCACGCCATCAACATCGTCGCGCGCAACAAGCTGGCGATCCCGCTGCCTGTCATCCCGCTGATCGGCGGCCTCACCGGGCTGTTGTTCGCCGCCTTGCTCGGCTGGGTCTCGACGCGGCGCTCCGGCACGGCGTTCGCGATGATCTCGCTGGGCCTCGCCGAACTCGTGGCGTCGTCGGCGCTGATCCTGCGCACCTTCTTCGGCGGCGAGGCCGGCGTCTCCGCCAACCGCACAAAAGTATTCCGGCTGTTCGACTGGAGTTTCGGGCCGCAGATCCAGATCTATTATCTGGTGGCGGCGTGGACGCTGCTGGCGGTCCTCGCCATGTACGCGCTGACCCGCACGCCGCTGGGCCGGATGTGCAACGCGGTGCGCGACAATCCCGAGCGGGTGCAGTTCGTCGGCTACGACCCGCATGTGATCCGCTATCTCGCCTTCTGCTTCTCCGGCTTCTTCGCCGGCATCGCCGGCGCGCTGGCGGCGATCAATTTCGAGATCGCCAATTCGGCCTATCTCGGCGCGGTGCAGTCCGGCACCGTGCTGTTCGCCACCTATATCGGCGGCGTCGGCTTCTTCATCGGCCCGATCGTCGGCGCGATCTTCGTCACGCTGCTGTCGCTCGGCCTCAGCGATCTCACGCCGGTATGGCAGTTGTATTTCGGGCTGATCTTCATCGCCGTCGTGATGTTTGCGCCGGGCGGCATCACCGGCCTCTTGATGATGCACCGTCCGCTGATCCGCGCCGGCACGCTCAGCCGGGTGCTGCCGAGCTACGCGGTCGCCTTCGTGCCGACATTGGCGATGGTCACCGGGCTGATGCTGGCGATCGAGACCGTCGTGCATTTCACCGTCAATCCCGGCGACGATTCCCACATCAAGTCGTTCGGCATCCGCTTCGATGCTGCAAGCCCCTACATCTGGGCGATGGCCATGATCCTGATCGTCGGCGGGTTTTTCCTCGCGCGGCGCAGCTGGGGACGCGTCGCGCTGGCCTGGGACGACGCGCTCGGCGCCGCCCGCGACAAGGGAGTCGCCGCATGAGCACCAGCATCGAACTGCGCGGGGTGGAGAAGACTTTTGGCATCACCTCGGTGATCCGCAACGTCGACCTCAAGGTCGCGCAAGGCGAGCGCCACGCCCTGATCGGCCCCAACGGCGCCGGCAAGTCGACTTTGTTCAACCTGATCAGCGGCTACATGAAGCCCTCCGTCGGCAGCATCCTGCTGCGCGACGAGGTGATCTCCGGCCTGCCGCCCTACCAGATCAACCGCCGCGGCCTGTCGCGAAGCTTCCAGGTCACCAACGTGTTCGCCAACATGACGGTGTGGGAAAACATCCGCTGCGCCGTGCTGTGGGCCACCGGGCAGCGCTACGCGTTCTGGAAGAACATCGACAACCTGCCCGAGGTGCGCGAACGCACCGCGCAGATCCTTGTGGATATCAGCCTGACCGCCCGGCGCGACGTGCCGGCGGGGCTTCTGACCTACGCCGAGCAGCGCGCGCTGGAGATCGGCATCACCATTGCGGGCGGCGCCGACGTCATCCTACTCGACGAGCCCACCGCCGGCATGAGCCACGCCGAGACCGAGCGCGCGGTGGCGCTGATCCGCCGCCTCACCGAGGGCCGCACGCTGCTGATCGTCGAGCACGACATGAGCGTGGTGTTCGGCCTCGCCGACCGCATCTCGGTGCTGGTCTACGGCCAGATCATCGCCTCGGGCACACCGGAGGAAATCCGCGGCAATCCCAAGGTCAAGGAAGCCTATCTCGGCGAGGAGGCGGCGTGATGCTCATGGTACGCGATCTCCACGCCTATTACGGCAAGAGCCACATCTTGCAGGGCGTCGACATGCATATCGACGCCGGCGAGGTGGTCAGCCTGCTCGGCCGCAACGGCGTCGGCCGCTCCACCACGGTGAAGGCGATCATGGGCGAGGTGCCGCCACAGGGCTCGATCCGCTTCAAGGGCAAGGACATCGCGGGCCTGCCCAGCTACAAGATCGCGCATCTCGGGCTCGGCTATGTGCCGGAGCATCGCGACATCTTCCCGGCGCTGACGGTCCGGCAGAACCTGATGCTGGGGATCAAGGACCCCCGCCATCCCGGTAAGTGGAAGCTCGACGACATGCTCGAGATGTTTCCCAACCTCGCCGCGCGCGCAGATACCGCCGCGGGCGTGCTGTCCGGCGGCGAGAAGCAGATGCTGACGATTTGCCGCACCCTGATGGGCGACCCGGACCTGGTGATGATCGACGAGCCCACCGAGGGGCTGGCGCCGATCATCGTGCAGCAGGTCGGCGACCTGATCGCCGAGATCGCGCGACGCGGCGTCGCCATCCTGCTGGTGGAGCAGAAGCTGTCGATCGCCATGCGCATCTCGCACCGTCTGTACGTGATGGGCCACGGCCGAATCGTGTTCGAAGGCACGCCGGCGGAGCTGAAGGGCAACGCCGCGGTGCGCAAGGAATGGCTGGAAGTTTAACTGGCTGATGCGAGCGGTCTAACCGCGCGCACGGCGCGCTCCCTCGCCCGTCTGCGGGGAGAGGTAAAGGTCACGGCACCTATTCCCCGTAATGGCGCAGGCGCTCGAGATCGACGATGGTGACGCCGCCATATTCGAGCCGCAACAGGCCTTCGCGTTCCAGCGTCTGGAGGCACTTGTTGGCGTTCTGCCGCGAGATGCCGGACAGCGCGCCGATCTCCTCCTGGGTGATTTCGAGGTGGCGGGTCAGGTCCGGATACAGGATCGGGTTGAACAGCGATGCGATGCAGCGCGCGAGGCTGGCCGTCGCATCCAGCATCCGACCATGTTCAAGCAGAGCCATGAACTGACCAAGACGTTCGTTCAATTGTCCGACCAGGAAACGATTGAACACAACGCTGTTTTCGAGCAACCGGAAGAACGTGGCGCGGTCCATCATCGCCAGGCGCGTATCGCGCAAAGCGACCACATCGTATCGCCGCGCTTCATTCTTGAGCACGGTGCCTTCGCCAAACCATGCGCCGGCGGTCAAGCCAGTAAAACTGACGGCTTTGCCGGCGCGCGATACAGTGCCGATTTTGACCAGACCGGTGACTACGCCCGTCCAGTATTCGAATTGGTCGCCGCGCATGCAGATAGATTCGTTCGCCTTGAACGACTTCTCAACGATACCCGCGCGGGCAACGTCCACCTCGTGCTCGTTCAAGTCGCGCGACCAGGCTGCGATGCGTCTGAGATGATCTGCAGCAATCATGATGTCATTACCGTCACCGTTTACTCGCCCCCGGCTTCCGGCATGTCAATGTGGTAAGGCGCCAAACCCTTGCTCATTTGGGTGCTCGGTCGAAATGTTGCGATGCGGCAATGGCCCCGCAACCCGCCCCGCCACTCTTTCTCCGAATTCGCGGGAGCGCGCCGCAGTCGCGAAAATTGCGCGACGAAATGTCGGGCACAAGACATTTTAGAGCATCGCTTTGCATTACTGAAGGCGGTCTCGTGCAACGCCACGCATATCCGACGGATGACAAGTGGCGGACATGAGCAAAGTCGCAGGATAGGTTAAGGGGCGGAACGTCATTAGTAGAATGGCCTGACAAGACCGGGCAATGTAAGGTCAGCAGCGAAATATGGATAAAGAGCGCGTCAAGCGCCGTATCTGGGAGGGGATTGCGTGGAACACGCTTTGGAAGTGCGCGGGGTGTCACTGCGCTTTGGTGGCGTCCGTGCGCTCACCGAGGTGAACTTTGCCGTCCATGACGGCGAGCTGTTCTCGATCATCGGCCCGAACGGCGCCGGCAAGACCTCGATCGTCAACTGCATCTCAGGCCGCTACCGGCCGACCGAAGGCCAGTTGTTCTATCGCGGCCAGGACATCACCGCGCTCACGCCCAATGCCCGCCCCGGCCTCGGCATCGGCCGCACCTTCCAGAACCTCGCGCTGTTTCACCACATGAGCGTGCTCGACAACATCATGGTCGGCCGCCATCACCTGTTGAAGAACAATTTTCTGACCGGCTCGCTGTACTGGCTGACCGGCGCGCGAACCGAAGAACTCGAACACCGCCGCAAGGTCGAGGAGATCATCGACTTTCTCGACCTGCAATCGGTGCGCAAGGCTACCGCCGGCACCCTGCCCTACGGCCTGCGCAAGCGCGTCGAACTCGCCCGCGCCATGGCGCTGGAGCCGCGGCTGATCTTGCTAGACGAGCCGATGGCCGGCATGAACTTCGAAGAGAAGGAGGACATGGCACGCTACATCGTCGACCTCAACGAAGAGTACGGCATGACGGTGATGATGATCGAGCACGACATGGGCGTGGTGATGGACATCTCGCACCGCGTGATGGTGCTGGATTTCGGCCGCAAGATCGCCGAGGGCGATCCCGCCGCGGTGCTGGCCGATCCGCACGTCAAGCGCGCCTATCTCGGCGAAGAGGATGAGGTGCTGGTCGATCCCGACCACACGCCGATCACCACGGAGACCGCGGCATGATGGACTATGCCGGCCGCGTCGATCAGGCCGATACCTATCCCAAGCTGCTGCGCCTCAATGCCCGCGAGCACGGCAGCGAGATCGCGCTGCGCGAGAAGGATTTTGGCCTGTGGCGCGTCTTCACCTGGAACGACTACCAGGCGCGGGTGAAGCATTTTGCGCTCGGCATGGTCGAGCTTGGCATCGCCAAAGGGGACGTCGTCGGCATCATCGGCGACAACCGGCCGGACTGGGTGTCGGCTGAGATCGCGGCGCACGCCATCGGCGCCATGAGTCTCGGGCTCTATCGTGACGTGCTCGACGACGAAGCCGCCTATCTGCTGAACTACGGCGAAGCGAAGATCGTTTTCGCCGAGGATGAAGAACAAGTCGACAAGCTGCTCGGTCTCGGCGACCGCGTGCCAGACCTCAAGCACATCGTCTATTCCGATCCGCGTGGCATGCGGAAATATGACGACCCGCGCCTGATCGAGGCCGACAAACTGGCGCAGATGGGCCGCGACCGCGCTGCGCGCGAGCCGGATCTTTACAATCAATTGGTCGACAAGACCGACGGCGAGGACGTCGCGATCCTGTGCACCACCTCGGGCACCACATCGCATCCGAAGCTGGCGATGCTCGCCGCCGGCCGCGTACTCGGCCATTGCGCGACCTATCTCAAATTCGATCCCAAGGGCCCCGACGACGAATATGTCTCGGTGCTGCCGCTGCCGTGGATCATGGAGCAGGTCTATGCGCTCGGCAAAGGGTTGCTCGCACGGATGAAGGTCAACTTCGTCGAGCAGTCCGACACCATGATGAACGATTTTCGCGAGATCGCGCCAACCTTCGTGCTGTTCGCGCCGCGGGTCTGGGAGGGCATCGCCGCCGACGTTCGCGCCCGCGTCATGGATTCCTCGCCGCTGAAACAGCGGCTCTACGACATCGGCATGAAGGCGGGACTATCCGCCCTCGCCGAGGGCAAGCAATCGGCGGTCGCCGACACGCTGCTGTTCCGCGCGCTGCGCGATCGGCTCGGCTTTACGCGGCTGCGCTCGGCGGCCACCGGCGGCGCCGCGCTGGGACCGGACACCTTCAAATTCTTCCGCGCCATGGGCGTGCCATTGCGCACGCTGTACGGCCAGACCGAGACGCTCGGCGCCTTCACGCTGCATGATGCCGCTGCGGTCGATCCCGATACTACCGGCATCGCGATGGGCGACAACATCAAGATCGAGATCCGCGAGCCGGATGTGCATGGCGTCGGCGAGATCGTGGTGAAACACCCCAACATGTTCCTCGGCTACTACAAGAGCCCGGAAGCCTCCGCCACTGACCTGCGCGACGGCTGGATGCATTCCGGCGACGCCGGCTATTTCAACGAGAGCAAGCAGCTCGTCGTCATCGACCGCATCAAGGATCTCGCGCAGACCGCGCGCGGCGAACGCTTCTCGCCGCAATACATCGAGAACAAGCTAAAGTTCTCGCCCTATATCGCCGAGACGGTTGTTCTCGGCGACAATCGCGACGTGCTGGCGGCGATGATCTGCATCCGCTTCTCCATCATCTCGAAATGGGCGGAGAAGAACCGCATCTCCTTCACCACCTACACCGACCTCGCCTCGCGGCCGGAAGTCTACGCGCTGCTGCGCAAGGAAGTCGAAGCCGTCAACGCCACGCTAGCGCCGGCGCAGCGCATCGCGAAGTTTCTACTGCTGTACAAAGAACTCGACGCCGACGATGGCGAGCTGACGCGCACGAGAAAAGTTCGCCGCAGCGTCATCAACGAGAAATACGCCGATATCATCGACGGCATCTATGGCGGCGCCCGCGACATCCCCGTCGATACCATCATCCGCTTCCAGGACGGCACCACCCAGCGTATCCGCACCACGCTCTTGGTGATCGATCTCGCAAGGGACGCGGCGAGAGTGGAGGCGGCGGAATGAGGAACGAGCTTCTAGAGCCGTCATGGCCGGGCGAAGGCTGCGACGCGCAAGCGGCGCGGCCCGACGTCCCGGCCATCCACGCCTTCCTGCGCCGCCAAGGCGTGGATGGCCGGGATAAGCCCGGGCATGACGCGGAGAGGGCTCGTTTTCATCACGAACATCGAAGCCGGGTCAGCGCCAGAGCCACCACATGAACACCCACCTCCTTATCCAGCTTCTCGTCAACGGCCTCGTGGTCGGCACGCTGTATGGCGTGGTCGCGATGTCGTTTGTGCTGATCTACAAGGCGACGCAAGTGGTGAACTTCGCGCAAGGCGAATTGCTTCTGATCGGTGCCTGGGTGTGCTGGTGGCTGCTCACGAAGTATCAGGTGCCGTTCTATCTCGGGATGCCGATCACTCTCGTCTTCATGTTCCTGTTCGGCATCGCGATTCAGATGGTGATCCTGCGGCCGATGATCGGGGAGCCGATCATCTCGGTGATCATGGTGACGATCGCGCTATCCACGGTGTTCTCCGCGCTGATGAAATGGATCTTCGGCGTCAACCTTCAACCGTTTCCGCGTGTCTTCGACACCCAGAACGTGAATATCCTCGGGCTGCAGGTTCAGACCGTCTATCTGATGAGCCTTGCCGTCTCGCTGATGATGATGGCAGGGATGGCGTGGTTCTTCCGCATCTCCAAATATGGCCTCGCCATGCGCGCCACCGCGTTCAATCAGCAGGTGGCGCAATCCCTCGGCATCTCCGTGAAGAGCGTATTTGCGATGGCGTGGGCGATCTCGGCGACCGTCTCGGCAGTGGCCGGCGTGGTGGTGGCTGTCGTTAATGGCGTGTCGGCAGGTCTTTCAGCTTATGGCATCAAGGTGTTCCCGGCGGCAATTCTTGGCGGTCTGGACAGCGTCGGCGGCGCGGTGCTCGGCGGCATCATCATCGGCCTCCTGGAAAACTTCGCGCACTTTCTCGACAGCGAATATCTGCACTGGGGCAATCTTTACGAGATCGCGCCGTTCTATGCGCTGATCATCATCCTGATGATCAAACCCTATGGCCTGTTCGGCACCAAAGACATCGAGCGGGTGTAATCAGTCATGGCAGGCCAGACCCTTATTCCCGCAGGCGATTTCCGCACCACCTATGCGGCGGACACCACCGTGTTTCCGACTGCCACCAGCCGCAACGCGATGATTGTCGGCATCGTCCTTATCTGCTTTGCGCCCTACGTGCTGAACGAATACAGCCTCAGTCTGTTCATTCAGATCGGCATCTTCGGCATAGCCGCACTCGGCCTCAACATCGCCGTTGGCTTCACCGGCCAGATTTCTATTGGCCACGCCGCCTTCTTCGGCTTCGGAGCGTTCACGTCCGCTTATCTCTCAAACAGGTTCGCGGTGCCGGTGTTCTTCGCCATTCCACTATCGGGCGTCGTAACTGCCGGTGTCGGCCTGATCTTCGGCCTGCCTGCCGCACGTCTGAAAGGGCTCTATCTGGCGATCGCCACGCTGGCCGCGCAATACATCCTGCTCGATTTCTTCGCGCGCGCAGAATGGTTCACCGGCGGAAGCGTTCCTGCCAGCGCGGAGCCGTTCTCGATGCTCGGCTATTCGCTGCGCGGCGATAAGAAATATTTCTATGTCGTGCTGGCCTATGTCGTCGTTTGCTATCTGCTGGTGACGAACCTGATGCGCTCACGCGACGGGCGCGCGCTGGTCGCGGTGCGCGATCACTATCTGTCCGCCGAGATCATGGGCATTAACTTAACCAAGTATCGCACGCTGTCCTTCGGACTGGCAGCATTCTTTGCAGGTGTCGGCGGCGCGCTCTATGCGCACTATAATCAAGTAGTCTCCAATGAGGGTTTCGGCATCGACCGTTCCATCATTTTTCTGGCCATGATCATCATCGGCGGCATCGGCTCGATCATGGGCACGCTGATGGGCACGGCCTTCATGGTGCTGCTGCCGGAATCGATGGAATGGCTCAGCGTCGCACTGCGTGACAGCCCGATCGATCATGCGCTCGGGCTCAGGAACAACATCGCGTTCTTGCGTGAGATGGCCATCGGCGTCATCATTATCATCTTTCTGATCTTTGAGCCGGATGGACTCGCGCACCGGTGGCGGCAGATCAAGGCTTACTGGAAACTCTACCCGTTCTCGCATTGAGGTCGGAGCGGGGACAGACAATAAGAAGACCTCGAGAGGAAACCGGAGGATGACGCGCATGACAATGAAAACCTTACTGAGTGCGGCCTCGCTTGCCCTGCTGCTCGGCGGCGCTGCGGGGACGGCACAGGCCCAGATCGCCCTTGGGCATCTTGCCGACTATTCGGGTGCAACATCGGACGTCGGAACGCCTTTCGGACAAGGGGTCGCCGATACGTATGTGTGGATCAACAAGAACGGCGGCATCAACGGCACCAAGGTCAATGTCGATACGGTCGATTACGGCTATCAGGTTCCGCGTGCGATCGCCCAGTACAAAAAATGGTCGGGGTCCGACAAGGTAGCAGCCATTCTTGGATGGGGCACCGCCGACACCGAAGCCCTCACGGGCTTCCTTGCCGAGGACAAGATTCCCGATATTTCGGCCTCCTACGCAGCTGCCCTGTCCGATCCGACAGGTGCGGGCGGCAAGGCGAAGCCCGCTCCCTACAACTTCTTCTATGGTCCGAGCTATTCGGATGCTGTTCGCGGCATGCTGACCTGGGCAGCGGAGGACTGGAAGGCCAAGGGCAAACCGGGCAAGGCGAAGTTCGTCCATATGGGCGCCAACCATCCTTATCCCAATGCGCCTAAAGCCGCCGGCGAAGCGCTCGCCGCCGAACTCGGCTTTGAAGTATTGCCCCCGCTGGTCTTTGCGCTGACGCCAGGCGACTACAGCGCGCAGTGCCTCACTCTGAAAAGCTCCGGCGCAAACTACGCCTATCTCGGCAATACCGCAGGTTCCAACATCTCCGTATTGAACGCCTGCAAGGCTGCAGGTGTTGACGTGCAGTTCCTGGGCAACGTCTGGGGCATGGACGAGAACGCCGCGAAGGCCGCCGGCGCTGCGGCCAACGGCGTCGTGTTCCCATTGCGCACCGCTGTGGCCTGGGGCGGCGATGCACCGGGCATGAAGACCGTGATGGATATCTCCAAGATGTCCGACGCGGCCGGCACGGTCTATCGCCCGGTGCACTACATCGCGGGCGTTTGCACGGCGCTCTACATGAAGGAAGCCGTCGAATGGGCGGCCAAGAATGGCGGCGCGACCGGCGAGAACGTCAAGAAGGGCTTCTACCAGAAGAAGGACTGGGTGCCGGCCGGGATGGACGGCGTCTGCAATCCTTCGACCTGGACCGACAAGGATCACCGCCCGACCATGAAGGTCGATCTCTATCGCATGAAGGTTTCCGGTGCGACCGATGCCCCGCTCGGCGATCTCGTCAAGAATGGCGTGATCAAGCTGGAGAAAGTGAAGACCGTCGATTTGCCGCGCAAGCCGGAATGGCTCGGCTGGTAAGTTGAACGCTTAATGACAAGAGCGCCGCTCCGCCTCGCGCGGGGCGTCATCCTTTCAGGACCGGAACCCACATCTTGCAAACAATCGCTGAACCCAATGCCAGACCGGCCCCCGAGGCAGCCGCCATACCGCTGCTCAGCGTGCGCAACATCGAGGTGGTGTACGACGACGTCATCCTGGTGTTGCGCGGGCTGAGCCTCGACGTGCCGAAGGGGTCCATCGTCGCGCTGCTCGGTGCCAACGGCGCGGGAAAGTCCACCACGCTGAAGGCGATCTCCGGCCTGCTCAAGACCGAGGACGGCGAGGTCACGCGCGGCGAAATCATGTTCAACGGCGAACGCATCAACGGCGTCGATCCCGACAAGATCGTCCGTCGCGGTATCATCCAGGTAATGGAAGGCCGCCGCATCGTCTCCGACATGACCTCGCTGGAAAACCTGCGGCTCGGCGCCTTCACCCGCAGCGACAACGAGATCGGCTCCGACATCGAGATGGTCTATGACTACTTCCCGCGGCTGAAGGAACGCACCGGGCTGGCCGGCTATCTCTCCGGCGGCGAGCAGCAAATGCTGGCGATCGGCCGCGCGCTGATGGCGCGCCCGAAGATGATCCTGATGGACGAGCCGTCGATGGGGCTGTCGCCGCTGCTGGTCAAAGAAGTCTTCGCGATCATCAAGAAGATCAACCGCGACCTCGGCGTTACCATCCTGCTGGTGGAGCAGAATGCCCGCGCCGCATTGTCGGTGGCGAGCCAGGGCTACATCATGGAACAGGGCAAGGTGGTGCTCGATGGCACTGCCGACGAGTTGCGCGACAATGAGGACGTCAAAGAATTCTACCTCGGCGGCGCCGGCGACCAGCGCAAGAGTTTCAAGAATTTGAAAAGTTTCAAGCGGCGCAAGCGCTGGCTGTAGCGGCCTCGCCGTAACGTGGCCAAAGTTTCGGATTGATCTGGCGCATGGCCGCGCCGGCGTGAAGCGCTAGCATACCCCGCACTTTCGGACGTCATCGAGATCGCGAAGGAACCTCATGCGCCACTTCGACACCCTCGAAAATTGCGACCCGTCGCACCGCCACGCCAACCTGTTTTCGCGGCTGCCCGACATCCTGCGCCATGCCATGCAGGCGCCGGCCTATGCGCGGCACCTGAAGGGCATCAACCCGGCCACCGTCGTCAACCGCACGGCGCTGGCAAAACTGCCGGTGCTGCGCAAATCCGACCTTCCCGCCTTGCAAAAGGCAAAACCGCCGTTCGGTGGATTCGTCACCGGTCCCGCTGGATCATTCGGACGGCTGTTCACCTCGCCCGGCCCCATTTTTGAACCGGAATCGACCCACGCCGATCCGTGGCGGGGGGCGCGCGCGCTGTACGCCGCGGGATTTCGGGCCGGCGATGTGGTGCTGAACACCTTCAGCTATCATCTGACGCCGGGCGGCTTCATCTTCGACAGCGCCGCGCGGGCGCTCGGCTGCGCGGTGATCCCCGCCGGGCCCGGCAATGTCGAGCAGCAGCTCGAACTGATCGAAGCCTATCGCCCGGTGGCGTATAGCGGCACGCCGGATTTCCTGAAAATCCTGCTCGACGCCGGCAAGGCCGGCAAGCGCGACCTCTCCTCGCTCAAGCGCGCCATGGTCTCCGGGGCGGCGTTCCCGAAATCGCTGCAGGACGAGATCAAAAGCCGTGGCGTCGATGCCTATCAGGCCTTCGCCACTGCCGATCTCGGCTTCATCGCCTATGAGAGCACGGCGCGCGACGGGCTGATCGTCAACGAGGACCTGATCCTGGAAATCGTGAAGCCTGGCACCGGCGACCCTGTGCCCGACGGCGATGTCGGCGAGATCGTGGTCACCTCGCTGGATTCGCATCATCCCTGGATCCGGCTGGCGCTCGGCGACCTCACCGCCGCCCTCCCCGGCCACAGCGCCTGCGGCCGCAGCAACATGCGCATCAGGGGCTGGATGGGCCGCGCCGACCAGGCCACCAAGGTCAAGGGCATGTTCGTGCGGCCGGAGCAGGTCGCGGAGATCGGCCAGCGGCATCCAGAGCTCGGCCGGCTCCGCCTCGTGGTGGCGCGGGACGGCGAGAACGACGTGATGACGCTGCGGGCCGAAGCCGCGACGGACGATGGCGATCTGCGCGAGGCCGTCGCCGCGACATTGCGCGCGGTCAGCAAGCTCGGCGGAACCGTCGAACTGGTGGCGCCGGCCTCGTTGCCCAATGACGGCAAGGTGATCGCCGACGAACGCGGCGCTTAGCCGGAGCCCGCCGCCGACCGCCAGAAAAAGCCGGACTCCCCCGGCCGATCCTGCTAAGGACCGGCCCTGATCGAGGGACCGGCCGCCACCCATGAAGCTGTTTTTGCCACAAATTGTCGAGTCTTGGCTTTCGCGCCCCATGGTGTCGAAAATGATCAGCTTCGGCGTGATCGGCCTCGGCAATACCGTCATCGATCTCGCGATCTTCACCTTCGCCTATCAGGTGCTGAGCCTGCCGCTGGTGCCCGCCAATGTGCTGGCCTGGCTGGTCGCGGTGTCCGGCTCCTACGTGATGAACACCATGATCACGTTCCACGCCGAATCCGGCCGCGTGCTCCGGCGCAAGGACTATCTCAGCTTCGTCGCATCGGGCGTGCTGGGCGTGATCGCCACCACCACGACGCTGGTGGTGCTGTCGCATTTCATGCCGGTGATCGCAGCCAAGCTGGTTTCGATCGTCGCAGGCTTCGTCGTCAACTTCACCATGTCGCATTTCGTGGTGTTTCGGTCGAAACCGCCGGGCGAAATCATTCACTAGGCTTGCTGCCCCCTGACGGATGCCTGCTAGCCGAGAACCCGGTCGGCTTCCGCGGTCGCGCATAGGATGTGATAGAACGACGAGGCCGGAATCGCATCGACCAATGAGCGGCCGTCGCCATCGAACTGGTCGTACCAGCCGCCCGTTACGGGATGCATCAGATAGTGTTGATGCAACCGGACCAGCGCAGCACGCGCCTCGTTGGCAGCGCCCACCTCGCCGGCTTCGGCTTGGGCGATCCAGGCCTTGGCGATTTCGGTTTGCGGCCAGCAGCGCCTGGTGTGCTTGCTAATGTTGCCCGCAGCGTCGCCCTCGTCCACCAGCAAGCCCGTTGCAGCATCGCGATAGCGCAGCGCCGAGGCCAGCAATTGCCCTCGATGCCGCCCGGTCGGGCAACCCGTAATGCGCTCAAAGCCTTTCAGCAGCCAGACCCATTCCGCCTGATGGCCGGGCTCGACGCAAACCGGCTCGATTCGCGACCAGTCCTGTTCGAAATATTCACCGAGCACCTGCTTTTGCCCGTCGTAGAGATTGGCGACGAACAGCCCAAACAGGTCGCCGGCGCGGGCCTGAAACGCCTGGTTGTGGGTCGCATCGAAAGTCGCGATCAGGGCTTCGAACACATGCATCTGCGGATTCTGCCTACGCGGCAATGTCGCAGGCACGCCTTCCGCATAGCCACCATCGGGCGAGCGCAGCGCGGTGTCGAAAAACTGCATCAGCGAATCGATTTCGGCGCGCACCTGCGCGTCGCCATCGAGCTGATAGAGCGCGGCCAGCGCCAGCAGCACGAAGGCGTGGTCGTAGGTGTCGCGCAGCGGATTCAGCACCGCGCCGTCGGGCGCCAGCAGATGCACGAAGCCCGGCCGGCCATCCGGGCTCTTTGCTTTAGCGAACAGGTAGTCGAGGCCCTTGCGTGCGACCTCGACGCCTTGCGGATACCAGCCGAGTTGCGCCGCCTTTGCGAAACAGTAGATCTGGCGGGCCTGGACGCGGACGCGTCGAGGCGCTACCAGATCGGCATGGCCATCGATATCCAGGCGCTCCACGAAACCGCCGTTCGATGCGTCCCAGCCGCGATCCGCCCACAGCGGCAGCGCATGCGCAATCATCAACGTCTTAAGTGAGCCGACGATGTTGCTGGCATCCACCGGATCGACTGATGTTGCTCCGTGATTTTCAAACATAGCAATCTCGCAAGGTGTCTATCTGGAGAATGGAAGGCCTTCCCTATCACGCGTTGGGGAGATCATCCTAGGGCCTAGCAATACTAGAAATTGGGTTCGTTCTGTGGCCGCTATCTACGCGTGGATGGCCGCCAAGTCAGCACCCCAAGGCGGAGACTATGTGTTCTACTTGGAGCAATCCAACTACTGGCTTCAGCGGCGACCGCTCAGGGTTGTTAACGGAAAGACAGCGTTACGACCAAATTCCGGACTGCGCCGGGAATTGGTCGCATCGCACGGGCGAATTTAGCTCTTTTGTACGGCCACCAGCAACCTGCGAGGGAAAACATGAGACACAAAATGCAAGAGCCACCGCTCATATTCGCAATTTTTGTTTCAACCGACGCGGTTACGCAACAGCAGCCGATTATGTAAAACGATCGAGCGCCGGGGTGAGAACTTCTACATTAAGGGTCCAGTGGCGATAGGTCCCATGCAGTATGTTGAATCGACCATCGGACACGGTGGCCCGGTCATAAATGGAATCGATAGTTTCGAGGTCATCGAACGGTCCTGCTTTAGGGACCAGCGAAGTTGAGGTTGCAGCAATGGTGCACTCTCATCAGGAACTAGTGGACGAGGTAACTCTCATTTTCCATGAACGGGGATCGCCGCCACGAGGGCAGCAATGGTCATAGTGATCTCCATTCTCTTGAAAGCTTCGAGTTGATGCGGGTTGGATGAGCAGCTAGTTTGCGAACTGCAATGAAAGGGTCCGGAAATGGCTCGATTTTGGATTGCGGTTAAGGTCTTGGCCCTGTATGCCGTGCTGGGAGCGCTCTGCGGCTGGAGCTCGTCGTCTCACTCCGTCAAAGCCTTCTTGCTTTACCCGGCCTATTTCATCTTGGCCGGTGCGGTGTGCTTACTCGTCCTTGCATCGGCCCCCGCAGTGGGACTCTTTCTCATGTGGCGCAGCCCCGAAAAGACACCGCGCTAAGGCGCATTGCCTAGCGACTACTCGTAAAGAGGGCACCGCTGGTCATCGTGATTTCTTCGGTTTACCTTGAAAATGCGCCGATCCCTCGGCGTTTCGACCTTACTTCGAGGCGACAACGAGGTCATGAAAACACTGGCTATTATCTTCCTCCTCGCGCTCGGCGCAATTGCAGGACCCGTCTGCACCGATGTTGTCCTCACCGGCGCGGGGTTACTGATCAGCCTCTCCTGATCGCGCACCGGACTTGCGAATGCGCAGCGACGCTATCGCTTTATCAGTAATGGTGAGCGGCGAAGTATGCCGCGCTGATCACGAAGAACAATCGCGGCCGAAGCAGGGTTACGAAGACGAGATAGATAAAACTTGGCCACTTACCATAAGCTCTGACCAGCATCGGAACGTGATCAAGCAACTCCACCATTTCCTGCTCCATCGCCACCTCCATTATTAGGAATATTATCTTCCTAGATTGCGGCGAAATAATGAGCTTATAGTCCTATTCGCGACCGCGTTTAAAGACCCGCGCCCGTTCCCACGGGGGCGAACAATCGCGACGTTGCTGCGAATCTGCACCACGAGAGTTTCAGCGTTCCTGCAGTGTACAGAGTTCTTGAAGCTTCTTTTCGATTCCGGCGACACGCCTGACACAATCGGGGTGCCTTTACCGATCCCGCGCGCCCGTGACAACCGCCCGTCCCGCTTTGGAAAATCCAAACGGCCGGTTGCGTGGTCTTGGCGAAGCAGCAACTCTGGCGAGCCTAGATGCAGCCCCGTTAGGCGGCAATACGATCGGCCCGCCCCTCTAGATCGAGCCGCTCAATGAAACCGCCAAACATGGAATCCCAACCTTTGCTCGACCACAGAGGGAGTACCCCTCCATTCGACGAGCTTGTTCCGCAATCCGCTGTATGATCTCGCGGCAAGATCCTGAGCTCTCGCGGCATTGACCCTATCGCCAAAACGTCAACAATTTCAGTCTGTTCCCCTCCGCCGCGGCGAATGGCCTTGAAAACCAGGATGATGTCACCTAAGGCTAGTCCCACATCATGGTTGAGGTTCACGTGGGAAAACGCGCATTGGTCACTGGCGGCGCTGGCCAGGACGGGTGGTACCTCATCGACCTCCTGCTCGCGCGCGGCTACGACGTTTTCGCCCAGTCCAGGCGGACCGTGGACCCTGCGCTGCATGGCGGCCGGGTACATTGGCATATCGGCAAACTGACCGATGAAGTATTTCTGAAAACCCTGCTGGTGGCGGCTGCCCCGGACGAAATCTACAATCTTGCGGCGGTGTCGCGCCCGGCCATCTCATGGGACATCCCGATCGAGACGGCATCGTTGAATGCGCTGGTGCCGCAGCGCATTTGCGAGTTCATCCGCCACGACATGCCGACCTGCCGGCTGTTTCAGGCTTCCTCATCCGAGATCTACGGCGACACAGGGGCGGAGCTGCAGGATGAGGAGACACGCGCCAATCCAGGGTCGCCTTACGGCATCTCGAAAGCCTACGCGCACCAGATTGTGGGCGCCTATCGCCAGCACTATGGCTTGCATCTGTCGTGCGGTATTCTTTTTAATCACGAAAGCCCGCGCCGTCCGCTCAATTTCGTATCCCAGAAGATCGCTCACGCCGCAGCAGCTGCGGCGCTCGGCCTCACCGAAACGCGCGAACTCGATGAGCGCGGCAAGCCGATCCTGTTCGACGGCAAGCTTTATCTCGGCGATATCGGCGTACGCCGGGATTTCGGTTTTGCCGGGGATTTCGTCGAAGCGATGCACCTCATCGTGCGGAACGATACGCCGTCCGACTACGCCGTCGGGACCGGACACGCGCACTCGATTGCGGAGTTTTGCGAGGTGGCGTTCAAGGTGGGCGGGCTCGACTGGAACAAATATGTCTCCGTCGACCAGAAACTACTCCGCAAGGTAGACAGCCATTTCACGCAGGCCGATCCATCTAAACTTCAGACGCAACTCAGCTGGCAACCAAAGGTCAATTTCCCGACGCTTGTTGAAATGATGGTGCTGGAGCGCATCCGGATTATAAAGCTTTCATTACTCTCTACGGACGCGACAGATTAAGCGCAATTGCGCGCAAGGCGGCGCGGTAAGCAGCCTATGACCGCGGCCAGCTAAAGATCGTAAGAGCCATTTCATGCACATCGGTTTTGATATTTCCCAGACTGGAGTCGGCAAAGCAGGCTGCGGATACTTCACGCACGCGATGATCACGGCGATGATCGCCAATGCCCCGCAGCACAGCTACACGCTGTATCCCAGTTTCGGGGGGTTCTTCTTCGACCCCAGGATGCCGTCGACCAGTCCGTATCGCGGCGAACACGTAAAGTATGGCCCGCGCCACAGCACGATCGAGGCCGCTCGCGAGTTCTGGACTCAGGATCAACTCGACGCGGCACTTGACCGACCCGATATCGTGCATTCCAATAATTTCTGGACGCCGGTCCAGATCGCATCAAGCCGGCTGATCTACACGCTCTACGACATCGGCTTCGCGGTCGATCCCGAATGGACCACCGAGGGCAACCGGGTCGGCTGTTTCGATGGTATATTCCGATCCGCCGTCGCCGCCGACTGGGTGGTGGCGATTTCAGAATATTCGCGCTCACATTTTCTCGGGATGTTCCCGCATTTTCCGGGCGACCGGGTGCGCGTCGTCCATCCCTGCTCGCGTTTCACCAATGCTGATCAGCAGGGTACGGCACCAGCAGCTGTGAAGGACCTCGGCGCGAACGCATTCTGGCTGAGCGTCGGCACTATCGAGCCGCGCAAAAATCAGCGGATGCTGGTGCTGGCGTACAAGCGATATCTCGACGCCGGCGGTCGCCCGATGCCGCTGGTGCTGGCCGGCGGCAAGGGCTGGTTGATGGACGACTTTCAGGACCACGTGGCCGAGCTCGGCCTTTCCGATCGTGTGATCCTCACCGGCTACATCTCCGACGACGAAATGATCTGGCTGTACCGCAATTGCTATGCCAGCCTCTACCCCTCGGTCTTTGAAGGGTTCGGGCTGCCCGTGCTGGAAGGCATGCAATTCGGCGCCCCTACGCTGTGCTCGAACACCACGTCGATGCCGGAGGTTGCCGGCGATGCTGCAATTCTGCTATCACCCCACGAGCCTGACGCATGGGCGCAAAACATGCTTGACCTCGCGTCAGATGACGCCATGCGGCAGCACCTCAGCCTCGCCGCGCTGCAGCGCGCCAGCCAATTTGACTGGAGGCACAGCGCCGCAGCGATGCTCGACATTTATGAAGAAGCGATGCGTTTGCCCAAGCGAAGCGAGATGCGAAAGACCACGTCCCCTCAGAGCGAAGCCGCTCAAGTTGAGATTCAATACTGATGTCCAATAACGACAGAATTTTCGTTGCCGGCCACCGCGGAATGGTTGGATCTGCTATTGTCCGCAAGTTGCGTGAGCACGGCTACACGAACATCGTGACGCGTGACCGAAGCGAACTCGACCTCGTTCAGCAGTCCGACGTCCGAGCATTTTTCGCGGCCGAACGCATCGACCAGGTCTACATGGCCGCGGCGAAGGTCGGTGGCATTATGGCCAACAACAGCTATCCGGCCGAGTTCATCTATGAGAATCTGATGGTCGAAGCCAACATGATTCACGAGGCTTGGCATGCCGGCGTGACGCGTCTGCTGTTTCTCGGCTCGAGCTGCATCTATCCAAGAATGGCGCCGCAGCCGATGGCAGAGACTGCGCTGCTGACCGGCACGCTCGAGCCGACCAACGAACCCTACGCCGTCGCCAAGATCGCCGGCATCAAGCTCTGTGAGTCCTACAACCGCCAATATGGCACGGATTACCGCAGCGTGATGCCGACCAACCTTTACGGCCAGGGTGATAATTACCACGCCGAGAACAGTCACGTGATCCCCGGCCTGCTCCGCCGGTTTCACGAGGCCAAGGAAACCAACGCGCCAGAGGTGCTGATCTGGGGAACGGGCGCCCCGATGCGCGAGTTTCTCTATGTCGATGACATGGCGGAAGCCTGCCTGCATGTAATGGATCTCGATTCCGAGACCTACGCCCGCAACACCCAGCCCACGCTGTCACACATCAACATCGGCACCGGAGAAGACCTTCCTATTCGAGACCTCGCCACGGCGATCGGCGACATCGTCGGTTACAAGGGGCGCATTGCTTTCGACACCACGAAGCCGGACGGTACCCCCCGCAAGCTCATGGATGTCGGGCGACTGCACAGCCTTGGCTGGCGGGCAAAGATTGGACTACGCGACGGACTTGCGCTGGCCTACACTGACTTTCTGGCGAGCATCAGACGCTGACGATGGCGGCTGTCGTCACGATCGCAGTACCTTCCTACAATCAGGGACGCTACCTCGACGCCGCTTTGGCGTCGATTTTCGAGCAGGACGTCGCGGTTGAGGTCTTTGTGGCCGACGGCGGGTCGACAGACAATTCAGTTGAGGTTATTCGCCGATACGAGGATCGTCTTGCCGGCTGGCGCAGCCATGCCGACGACGGCCAGGCAGCCGCGATCAATGAAAGCATCGCCAAGGGCAGCGCGCCCTATGTCTGCTGGCTGAACAGCGATGATCTGTTGCTCGGCAGCGGGCTGAAACGCCTGATCGAAACACTTGAGCGCAACCCGAAGGCGCCGGTCGCCTATGGCAGGGTCTGGAATTACATCGAGAGCAACGGTACGAAAAAGCCGATCTGGGTCGAGCCCTTCAGCGAACCGCGACTCGCGTTGCGCTGCATCGTCTCGCAGCCTGGAACGCTGGTCCGGCGCAGCGCCTGGGAGGCCGTAGGCGGCCTCGATCGCAGTCTGCGGATGGCGATCGACTACGATCTGTGGTGGCGGCTGTACAAGCAATTCGCGCCGCTGGTATTCGTCGATGAATTCGTCGCGCTGAATCGCGACCACATCGACACCAAGACCAACACCCAGCGCGTGCTGCACTATCGAGAGGCGATGGATATCGTCCGCAAGTATCACGGACGCGTACCGCTGAAATGGTGGCTGGCGCAGCCCTATGCCGTGTGGATGAAAGCACTCGCCAACAAGCTGCAGGGCTGAAATGATGAAGCCCCGGCTCTGCGATGCAGAACCGGGGCTTCATTTTTCGATTGCTTAGAGCTTGAACCCGGCCGCGACAGCGTCGTCTGCGAACATCTTGACGGTCTCGAGCGAGTAGTCGTCCAGGCTCTTGCCGACCAGCGACAGCTTCTTGAGAATGTCGTTGGTCACAGTAATAACCTGGCAACCGATCGAATCGGCGTGGAAGATATTCAGCAATTCGCGCGGGCTCGCCCAAATCAGTTCGGACGCCGGAGCGACCTTCAGCAGTTCGACCGCCGCCGCCATCATCGCCAGCGGATCGCGGCCGGTATCGGCAACACGGCCCGCAAATACCGAGACGTAGCTCGGCACGTTCGGATCCAGTGCGGCGACGACATCGCGTACCTGAGTAAGTGTCATCAATGCGGTGACGTTCAGCTTCACCTTCTTGGCGGCAAGCTTTTCGATCAGCTTGTAACTGGTTTCACGCTTGGTATTCATCACCGGAATCTTGACGTAGACGTTCTCGCCCCAGCTGGCGATTTCCATTGCCTGGCGTTCCATGTCGGCGAAATCGTCGGAAAACACTTCGAGCGAGATCGGCCGGTCCGGAATCGCCTTCAGGATATCGAGCGAAAACGCCTTGTAGTCGGTGATTCCGACCTTGCGCATCAGGGTCGGGTTGGTGGTCAGACCCTTGACGAACGGCTTTGCGTACATCTCCAGCATGCCGGCCTTGTCCGCGCCATCGGCGAAAATCTTGACCTTCAAGTCCTCAACTTTTTTCATATTAGCTCTCGTTCTCTATGATTGTCAGCGCTTCGTGTGTCGATGAAACCTTGTAGTGGTAGTTGGTCGGCGGCGTTTCCTTGTAGGCGCGATCGACGAAGATCGTCCGAGTTCCAGCAGCAATGCCGGCCTCAACATCACCGCGACGATCACCGATCATGTAGCTGCGCGCCAGGTCGACGTCGAATTCCGCGGCGCCGGCCAGCAGCATCCCCGGGCGCGGCTTCCGGCAATCGCAGCCGTCGCCATTGTCGTGGAAGCAGACCATGAACTTGTCGATCGCGGGAATTTCCCGCGCGATCGCGTCGTTGATGCCTTCTACCGTCGCCCTCGGCGTCGTCCCTCGCCCAACATCCGGCTGATTGGTCACCACGATCAGAACGAAACCGCGATCCTTCAGCCGCTGCAGCGGATCGCGAAGTCCTTCGTAGATCTCAAGGTCCTCGACCCGTGCCGGAGGGTAGGATTTCCCCTCGCGGATCACCGGGTGATTCAGCACACCGTCGCGATCGAGGAAGATCGCCCTCGACTTCATCTCGCCGGGCTCGCGGTCCCGACCGCGGATTCCCACTTGGTCTGGTTGGCTTTCAGCTTCGGATGCGACACCAGCAGATGCCACACCACGGCCTGAAACGCCTCGGAATGCGGGGTGACATTTTCGGCGTTCACGGTCGGCACGATCACGCAAGCATCGGCCACCTGAGCGGTGTAACCGCCATCGCGGCCAACGACGCCCATGATCTTGGCGCCGACGGTCTTGGCATGCTGCAGAGCCATCACCAGGTTCGGGCTGATGTTCTTTTCAAGGTTGCCGCCGCCGACCGAGAAAATAAAGATGGCGTCCTTGGCAAGCAGCTTGCTGATCTTCAGCCATTCCACGAAAATCGTGGCCCAGCCTTCGTCATTGGTGCGGGCGGTCAATTCGGAGACATTGTCGGTCGGCGCGTAGCATTCGATGCCGACGATCTTGCGGAAGTCGTTGACGGCGTGGGAGCAGTTGCCGGCGCTGCCGCCGACGCCGAGGAAGAAGATACGTCCACCATCGGCCTTCACGGTCGCGAGCAGATCCGCCATCTTTTCGATTGGTGCCAGATCCATCTTCTCGATGATCTCGGCCGATTCACGCATGTGCTGTTCAGCGTAACCCATTACTCTCCCCTGCCTTTGAAATAGTCCGCCGCTTCGGCGAGCCCCTTATGTGAGCCAATCTCGTAAAATCGTTCCTGTACTTCATAACCTGCGAGTTGTCCGGACAGCGACAGCTTGTGATAGATGTCAGCCAAATCGAACGCCTCCGTCGTCTCTTCGCCTGCCAGAACCTGAGCCGAGATGGCACCGAGGCCGTAATCGATATGTCTCATCTCGGCTGTAGGTGCGCGTTTGTTGTACTCCACAATAGCCTCATCCGAGAATAGGACGTTGCTCTTGTCCCATTGGTCGGCATTGCGCTGCACTGTCATCAGCGCCGGCTTGCCGCTGTTCAGAAAACTCTCCTCAACGGCGTTAAAGTCGATGGGCAGATAGGAGTCTCCATACAGGACCAAAAACTGCGAGTCCAGCAGCGGCAATGCCTTCTTCAGGGCACCGCCGGTTCCGAGCAGGTTTGGCCAGTCCTGCGAATAGGATACCGACAATCCGCTGCTGGCACCGTCTCCAACCACATCCCTGATCTGCTCGCCCAGAAAGCCGACGCAGAGCACCACGCGGCTGACGCCCTGGTCCCGCAGATATGCGAGCTGTCGCAGGATGAAGGGCCTGCCGGCCACATCGACCACCGCCTTGGGGATCGTCTCCGTGATCGGCTTGAGCCGCGTCGCCAGGCCTCCGGCGAGGATGGCAACCGGCAGCCTCACGAGAACAGTACCTTCGTTCCCTCGAAGTCGAAAGCGAAGCGCACCTCTTCAAGACCGGCGCCCGCCATGGCGTGGCGCAGCTTGTTACGGTCGTTGGCGTAGAACAGCAGGAAGCCGCCGCCGCCGGCTCCGACCAGCTTGCCGCCGGCAGCACCGTTCTTCATGCCGAGGTCGTACCATTGGTCGATCTGCCCATTGCTCATGCCGCCCGATCGGCGCTTCTTGTGCTCCCAATGCTCATGCATCAGGGCGCCGAAATCCTCGGTATTGCCGGACTCCAGCATTGTCTTGCTCTTCAGGCCGAGCTCCTTGACGAAGTGCAGGTTGGCGATCATGTCCTTGTCGCTGCTTTTGGTCTTGGAATTCTGGTCCTTGAGGATCGATCCGGCACTGCGCGAAAACCCGGTGAAGAACAGCAGCAGATTATCCTCGAGGTCGAATTTGGTATCCATTGAGATCTGCAACGGCACGACATCGACGCTGTTGTCGGGATTGAACGTGAAGCACGTCAGTCCGCCGCACGCGGCGATGTACTGATCCTGCTTTCCGATCGGCTCGCCGAGGCGGTCGATCTCGATCTCGCAGGCGAGTTCGGCCAGTTCCTTCGGCTCGATCTGGCGCATCCGGTGCACGTAGAGGGCCTTCAGCAGCGCCGTGGTGAAGCTGCCCGACGATCCCAGTCCGGTGCCCGAGGGAATATCCGCGAGCGTGGTGATTTCAACCTGCGGTGTTTTGAAGCCGAGCATCTTGATGGCTTCGCGGATGATCGGATGCTGCACTTCATCGACAGCATTCACATGCTCGAGGTGCGAATATTTGAGATAGATGCCCTCGGTGAAGGGCCGCATCACGTTGATGTAGACGTATTGGTTGATCGCACCGGCGATCAGAAAACCGCCATGCTCGCGATAATAGGACGGCAGATCGGTTCCGCCGCCGCCGAGACTGATCCGCAGGGGACTACGCGTGGTGATCATAACCAGAGATCCTGTAAATTTTTTCGATGATGGTCAGCGCTTCGATGGCGTCGCGAATTCCGGCGGAGGGCTGACGCTTCAGCCGGATGTCTTGAACAAACTCGGAAAACTCGACGTCCCACGAATTATCCGCCATCGGATATTCCCAGCTTGTCGTCTCAGGGGGGCCCATTTGCGGCAGCATCTTGTAGAACGTCAACCGCTCGGTGCCATAGCTGCCGCCGAGGCCGTTGATGTCGATCTTGCCGTCGCGACCATAGATCTCGAATGAGAACGTGTTCTTCCATTCGGTGCAGCTGGCGTGCAGGAACGCGACTTTCTTTTCCGCCGTCTTCAGCAGCAGGAAGCCATTGTCGTCGACCGGCATGTCCCAATAATAGGTTGCTGCGAAACCATCCACATCGGCGAAGTCGCCGAGAAACCAGCGCGCCAGATCGACCAGATGCGGCCCCTGGTCGATCAGCTCGCCGCCGCCGGATTTCTTCGGATCGGCACGCCATTCGCGATCATAGCCGACGCGCCCGCCGTGGCCGTAACGTGCGCGCAGGAACATCAACTCGCCGAGTGCGCCCGAGGTCACGAGGTCGTGGGCCTTCTGCAGCGCACGGTGATAGCGATGGTTGAATCCGACCCGGACCAGACAGCCATTGGCGGCCGCGGCTTCCGCAAGCCCCGCGAGCTCGGCAGCATTGCGTGCCGCCGGTTTCTCGATCAGCACGTGCTTGCCGGCCGCAACCGCGCCATGCGCGATCTCGGCCAGGGTATCGTGCAGCGTCGCGATCATGACGATCGACACCGCGGGATCGCGAACCGCATCCTTCCAGTCCGTGACCGCCCTGCAGCCGGGAACCGTCGCCGCCAGCTTGTCGGCGCGGTCCTGCGCGATGTCGGCGCAGACCATCAGGCGTGCGCCGCCGAGCGCCTTGGCGCGCTTGTGGCCGATCAGGCCACAGCCGATGATCGCAACGCCCAGTTCGCTCACTTGTCGCCCCATTCCTTGTTCCGGTCGCGGCCGGTGATGCGCCGCAAGGTATAGACGTCGCTGGCATTGAGTTCTTCGAGGTGTTGCGGCCAGTCCTCCCAGCGATCCCACTGCGCGGCGATCAACTTGCCGGTAATGCCATCGCTTTCCGCCGAGCCGAGAAAGACGCAAAGTGCGGCGCCGACGTCAAGTGGCGTGCCGCCCTCCCCGGCGATCTTTTTCATGCGGTCGAAGAACTTCTGTCCGACCTTCTCGGGTCCGGCTTCAAGCAACTGGTCCATCATCCGCGTTACCAGCGCGCCCGGCGCGATGGCGTTGACGTCGATATGATCGTCCTGGCATTCGAGCGCAAGCGATTCCGTGAAGCGCACGACGCCGGCCTTCGACGCCGCATAGGCGGTGATCGCCGGCATCGGATTGGCCGCACCGCCACCGGAGATGTTGACGATTTTGCCGTAGCGTTGCGCCCGAAACATCGGCATCGCCGCGCGCGAGACATAGACCAGGCCAAGCAGATTGATCCGGATGGCATCGACCCATTCGTCCAGGTCGACGTCTTCGATCTTGCCCATCGGGCCGTAGATGCCGGCGTTGTTGACGAGGATGTCGAGCCGGGGAAATTCCGCGCGCAGTTTCGCGAAGATGGCGTCGACATCGGTCCGATCGCCGACATCGCCGGTTATGGTGACGATGCGGGCGCCCGGTGCCAGCAACGGCGTCAGCGTCTGCGCCTGCTCGGCGAGCTTGTCGGCGCTGCGCGCGCACAGCAGCACGCTGGCGCCATTCGCCACATATTGACGTGCGATCTCCGCGCCAAGCCCCTGGCTGGCGCCGGTAATCAGCGCATAGCGACCCTGAAGTTTCATCGCACCTTGCCCGCTACGATGTAGTCCAACGAGGCAAAGCCGGCCAGTTGCTTGGCGGCGAAGGCGTTCTGGTCGATCAATATCCTGCGGCCCATGCTCGGGACCAGCGATGCGAAATCGAGTTCACGAAACTCCGGCCACTCGGTGGCGAGCACAACGGCGTCGCAGGCTGCGAACACCGCGTCAGCCGAGGGTGCGATTGTCACGGCGGAATTCAATGGCTCGGGCAGCGTGGCGACTTTCGGATCGAACACGGTGACAACGGCGCCACCGGCGATCAATTCCTCGATCACCTCGACTGCGACCGAGCGCCGGATCGCATCGGTGCCGGCCTTGTAGGCCAGGCCAAGCACGCCGACCTTCTTGCCCTCGAGCGCGCCAAGCTGGCCGCGCAAATGCCTGACAACCCAGCCCTTGTGATGGTCGTTGCTCTCCAGCACCGCCGCCAACACGGGCACGCGGACGTCGCCGTCTTTGGCGATCGCCTTCAGGAACTGCACGTCGCGCGCCAGCGTGCCGCCGCCAAACGCCGAGCCGGCGCGGACATAGGCCTTCTTGCCGATACGCGGATCGAGCCGCAGCGCTGCCTCGACTTCGCTCATGTCGGCCGCCACGCTTTCGCACACCGTGGCGATTTCGTTGGTGAAGGTCACGCAGGTCGCCAAATAGGCGTTGAGCGCGTGCTTGACCATTTCGGCGGATTCCACCCGCATCCATAGCAAGGTGTCGCAGAACGGCTTCAGAACCGGTTCGATTGCCCGGCGCGCCGCATCGCTGCGGATGCCGATGACGATGCGCTCCGACTGCGTGAATACCTGGATCGCGGCGCCGAGCCGCAGATTCTCCGGCGAATAGGCGAAAGACACCTGGCGGCCATTGGCGACGGCGGCGAAATCGCGCTCCAGCAAAGCCGTGCTGCCGACCGGCACCTGCGACGAGATCAGAACGACGGCGCCGTCTTTCAGATGCGGAAAGGTGCCGCGCACGCGATCGAGTACATAACCGACATCGGCGACGTCGTCGTCGTCAACGGGCGTGTCGAAATTGACCCAGAGCAGATCGGCGGAGCCTACCGCCGCCGCGACATCGCTGGTGAAGCGGAGTGTGCCGCTCTCCAAGCCCTGCGTCAGCAGCGCATCGAGGCCGGGCTCGAACAGCGGCGCCTTTCCGGCATTGAGCTCCGCCACGGCCTGCTCGGTTTCGGCGAGGCCGATCGTGGCGATGCCGCGTGATGCGAGGCACGCCGCCGTCACCGAACCGAGATGCCAGAGACCGTAGATGCAGACCGTCATGGCCGTGCCTCGACCACCCAAGGATTGGCGATCAGATATTCCAGCGTCGCGACGACGCCCTTGTTGATCGACATCTTCGGCGCCCAGCCAAGCGCCCGCATGCGGGTGCAATCGAGGAAGATGAACGGATTGTCGCCGATCCAGCCGCGTTCGCCGCCGGTGTATTCCAGCTTCGGCGTCAGCCCGAGGCGCTCGCAGATCCAGCCGATCGACTGGTTGACCTCGCAATATTCATCTTGACCAAGATTGAAGATGTTGACGCGATCGGGCGCGCGCTCGACCGTGATCAGGATCGCGTCGATGCAGTCCTGAATGTAGAGGTAGGATTTGCGCTGCTTGCCATTGCCGAGCACTTCGAGCTTCGACGGGTCCGCGAGCAGCTTCTGGTAGAAGTCGAAGACGTGGCCGTGGGTGTAGCGCTCGCCTAGGATCGAGACGAAGCGGAAGATGAAGCCTTGGAAGCCGAAGCCTTCGCAATAGGACGAGATCAAACCTTCGGCCGCGACCTTCGAATTGCCATACAGCGACGTCTGCACCGGGAACGGTGCGTTTTCCGGCGTCGGAAACACGGTCGCTTCGCCATAGACCGAGCCGGTCGAAGAGAACGCGATCTTCTTGATGCCGTTGGCGCGCATGGCCTCCAGCACGTTATAGGTCGCGATCAGGTTCTGCTCGATGTCCTTGAACGGATGATGCGTGCCAAAGCGAACGTCTGCATTCGCGGCGAAATGAAACACCATATCGCAGCCGACGACCGCAGCGCGGAGCGCCTCGGTGTTCAGCAGGTCGGCCTCGACCAGTCTGAAGTTCGGCGACTTCAGCGCGCCTTCGATGAAGCGGCGCTGGCCAGTGGAGAAATTGTCATAGCCGACGACGCTGTGGCCCGCGGCCAACAGGCGGTCCACCAGATTGCTGGCGATGAAGCCTGCGGCTCCGGTGACGAAACATTGCATCAGAAACGTCCTGTTCTCTCACATGGTCTTGAAGGGCTGGCCGGATGGCGCGGTGTCAGCAGGGTGCAGGAACACCCAGAACCGATTGACCAGATAACTGCTGATCGGAATGATGATCGCGATCGCGATCAACGCGATCCTGTAGTCGATCATCAGCAATTTTGTGGCAAGCCACATTGCGAGCGTGCTGATCAGGAACGAGACCAGCGAACTCACGGCAAATTTCACGACGTAATCGCGATAACGGCCTGGCACCGCAAACGTAAAGCGGAAGTGGCCGATGTAAGACACAACAAACGAGGCGCAGAAACCAACCGTCGCGCCGACCATTGGGCTCGCGCCTGCTGCTTCGACCGCAATCAGCGCGGCCAGCAAATAGACGCCGGTCGCGATTCCGCCGACCAACGAAAAGCGCACGAGACGCCAGAATTCGGTGATCAGCGCTGACTGCATCACGCCGGCTTTCGCGCCGTGACCACGCAGCGAATGCCGCGCGGGAACTCGACCGCGCGTGACATCATTTCCTCGAGCGCCATCACGGCATGGCCGATCGGATTGAGGCGCGAGGTCGCGCCGATCGCATTGGCGACGTGCTTCTCCCGCTCGGCGGCGGGCTTCGGACTGTTTTGCGACAGCTTCTTGGCGAGATAGAAAGCGGGATAGATCAGCGCGCCAAGATAGTTTCGTCGCTCGATCTTCAGGCCCGCGGCGTCGATCACCTTGCACAGGCCCGGCAGCGTATAGCGGCGGAAATGCTTCAGCTCCCGGTCGTAGTCATCGAACAGTTCGGGACCAGCCGGCACTTCGATCACTGCGACACCGCCGGGCTTCAGCATCCGCGCGATATGCCTGACAGCGGCGACGTCGTCCTCGATGTGCTCCAGCACATTGAGCAGCACCATCGCATCGTACGTATCCGCGGGCAGAGGGCTGTTGGCCAGATTGAAACGCACCAGCGGAATATCCGGCATCTTGGCGCCAAGCTTGACCAGCGTCCCCAGTGTGTAATCGCCGCCGGTGAGCGTGGTGTTGGGCAGGCTGACGCGCATGTCGGCCAGCAGATGACCGGCCGAACAGCCGACCTCCATGATCGACGCCGGGCGCGAACCGAGCGCGCGCTTGAGTTCGTTCACCGCATGACGCCGCGACGCCATGTCGATGAAATGCGATCCGGATTCGGTGGCGCTCTCATGAAGCTCGGTCAGTTCATCCGACCAACCGGACTCACCGACTTCATAGGCCAGCACGCGCGTCGAGCTGCCAGAGTGAACAAAGGCGCTTCCGTTCCAGACCGGAAAGTCTTGTCCGGGTGAAACAGGAGGAAACGTTATGTCATTCATCGTTGTTCACAATCACCCTGCCACCAGACCGGCAGCTTGCCTATACCGCGTCGGCTGATTGACCGATCGGCCCGGAAAAATTGATCTTCTTGTCGACGATATACATCGGTCTGCGCTTGGTTTCATCATAAATGCGGCCGATATACTCGCCCACCAGACCGAGCGCCAGCAATTGCACGCCGGAGAAGAACGATACGACCAGCACCGTCGTCGGCAGGCCGGGCGTCAGATCGACCCCCGCGATTCTTTGCACGACGTACCAGAAGCCGACGAGAAAGCTGATGGCGGCAACCACGAAGCCGGACATCGACATCACCTGCAGCGGGCGGCTGCTGAAGCCGACGAGGCCGTTGATGCCGATCCGCAGCGATCCGATCAGGCGGTTGTAATTGCCGGTTCCGGTCAGTCGGGCATCGCGGCTGTAGAGCACCGCGGCCTGCTTGAAGCCGACAAAGGCAACCATGCCACGCAGGAAGCCATGGCTTTCCGAAAGGCCGCGCAGTTCTTCGATCACTCGGCGCGACATGATCCGGAAATCGCCGGTATTGCGCGGAATTTTGAACGTCGCTGAGCCGGTTGATGACCGAGTAGCCGAAATACGACACCGCCTTCTTGATCAGCGTTTCGCCCTCGCGCGACGAACGCATCGCGTAGACGACCTCGAACCCCTCGGCCATCTTGGCGTAAAGCTGTTCGATCACCTCGGGCTGGTCCTGCAGATCGACATCGATCACGACGCATTTCTCGCCGGTGCAATTCAGGATTCCCGCCATGGTCGCCGCGGGCTGGCCGAAGCGGCGGGAAAACAGGATCAGCTTCACGGCAGGATTGCGCTCGATCTCGCGCAGAATCACGACCTCGGTCTCATCCGGCGACGGATCCATCGCAAAGATGATCTCGTAGGTCGCGCCGAGCCTGGCCATCACCGCTTCGGTGCGTTGCAGGAACGGCTTGATGTTGCCGGCCTCCTTGTAGACCGGGACGACAATCGACAGCTCGACGCTTGTGGCGCCACCGGTGTGTCGTGCTTCGCTTACCGTCATCTGGTGTCCTTGACTGCGTATTGGTTTCCCGCACCGACTGAAAGGTTGCCCATGACAGGAGGGGGAAAGCCTGTAACACCAACGGCAACGGGGTCGCTTGGACCTTGGCGCGGCAACTCATGTCCGGAATGCGGGCGGACCGTTGCAGACGAGCCTTGGACGCCGCCGGGGGTGTCTGAGGGGCCCTTTTCACCTGACTGTGCAGGGTCTGGCAAGCCTGTTAGCGCGGAAAGCTCAGCAATTTCGCCACTGATAACTGGTGAATTCCACCGGCCGGCCCGACGATCCGGATTTCCGCCTCGTTTTCCGTCTCCGAGAGCGCGGGCAGCGGGACCGTCACCTGCCGGGGCAGTTCCCCGGGCGAAATCGTCAGCAGATGCTGGCCGGATACGTAGAATTCGATGCGATTGTCCGAGTGCAAATCCGGCCCCGGGGCCAGATCGACCGCGAGCGTTCTCTGGTTCCGGGCCAATGGTCCGTAGATCAGGAATCTGCCGGACACGCTGAGCCACCGCCATAGCGTATTGGCGATCGCGCCTTCGGGGCCAAGCCAATGGTGATCGGGTTGGACTAGACGCGTCTGTCCGATCAGGGGCGCGATGTCCAGCACCGGCGGCGGCGGGGCAGCCGGATAGGTAATGTCGGCAACGGTCGTCCCCAGGGTTCCGGTAACGAACATCCGGGCGACCTGGTCCGGCTTCGCCATGGCCTTGTCGATCGGGCGGTACCGGTTGGACTCAGGATCGCGAAACGCGATTTTGGCGGCTCCGTAGCGGTTTTCGTACAGGAACATATTCAGCGGTTCCGCCATCAGGTCCGGCACCAGGGTGGCGCCCGCTGATTTCTGGTCCAGTCGGTAGGCGGCGGGCAACGGCGCTAGCGCTGTTCTCTCTCGATAGCGTTCCAGAAGTTCCTGCTTCTGGATGAATGCGATCACACAATAGGCGCCAATCAGACCGATCAGCGTGCCGCCGGCGAGCCTGTTTCTCGTCAGGCCGAGTTGAAAGGCCGCGACGCTTACCACCATCGCTCCGACGAAGGCGAAATAATCGGTGATCTTGAGCAGGCTGTAGCCCGAGCCGTGCGCATACAGCACGGTTTGAAACAACAACAGAAGCAGCGCGACGCAAGCCAGCGCGACAAGGTCGCTCTTCAGGACCGCCCCGCGCCAAGCCGGCATCACGGCGCCCCACGCCAGCACGACAATCGCCAACAGAACAGAAACAAGCACGGAGATGGCAACGATCTGCGGAATGACCGGATAGGCTGACAGCTTTGCGACCGTGGTGAATGTGACGCCGGTCGCCTGCATCAGGAAGCCGCTGGTGGCGATCCAGTCTCCGGGGTGACCGCTGCCGGCATTGGCGAACTGGCTAAGCATGGCCGGCCAGATCTTCAGCACGAAGGGAAATGACGAAACCAGATACAGGATGACGAACGCCCTTGCTCCCTTCACCGCCCGCACCCAAAGCCGATCGCTGGCAATCGCAATTACCGCTACGGCGCCGAATGCGATGAGATAGAATGGATGGGCCCCCATAGAGGTGATCGCCAGCGTCCCGCAGGCCCACCCGGCCAAAGCGCAACCCGCGACCATCCCGCGTTCGCTGCGCACGGGACGGAATGCCCAAATGGCGGCCGCGATAATCACCGGCGCGATGGCGGTGCCCATGGTGCTGGAATTGAACTGGTGCAGGATCTGGTGCAGCAGCACGTTGCCGAAAATCAGCGATGCCAGACAGAGCAACGCCGCCGTCAGGCTGCGCGTCACCAGTATCACCACGCCGCTCGCGCCGAGCACGATGATGGGCAATGCCAAGCGCTGCGCTAGAAAAAACGACGAATGGGTTTCAAGCCCGAGCAGTTCGGCGAAGTCGGCAACGAAAATCATGCCGGGTGTCCGGGTGTAAACCGCGTGTTCTATCAGCGGAAAGAAACCCGCGGGATAGGCAATGCGCGGCTCGATCCACCCGGTGCTTCTCAGCTGATCGATCAGGCCAAGATACGAAAACGTATCGTCGTTGGTCAGCGGAAAATAATCGAGACCTGCGAACTGCAGATCCGTAGAATTCAGGACGAACGCCGAAGCCGCACCGGCAAAACCCACCGCGATGCCAGCCCACATCACGCGCCTCAAGGCTCGCGGCGTGCGCGCAAGCAGAACGCACAAAACGATCGCCGCCAGAATGATCAGGATCCAGAACACCGGGATCGATTGCAGACCGAAACTGTGCAGGATCGTGCCGACGCTGAGATAGACCGTCGTTCCCAGCGCTGGAGCCAACAGGGGCCAGCCCATCGAAGCCGGGGCGCTGTCTCTGATCATCAGAATGGCCGCCAGCGGCAATCCTAGAAACAGAATGGCTGCGAACTGAATAGCGGCCGGGAGATAAAATGCGCTCATCTTGGTCGAGGTCCGAAAGCAGGTCAGGCCGAAACGCCTCGCCCACGAACCGGCCTGCTGCCCCTGCTCGTTCGATCCCCGGATGTGTTGCGCCTTGCGGGTCGCTGATACCGAACAATCCCGCAAACGCCAACCCGTTTCCGAGCAAAGTCCCCGTAGATGTATGAATCGCCCCACCCCTATTTACTGACGGTTTGAACAAGCTGGGTACCGACCCGCAATCCGCGGCAGATCCTTCCACAGTTCCCGGCCCTTACCAATCGACGCGATGTGGTCTAAGAACGGCTCCCGAAATCACCATCCCAGTTGTCATGCCCAGCGCCGTCCTGTTCCAGCCATTGCCCTCCGCATTGATCGCGCTGGCAGCTTTTGTCGTGATGATCTGGCCTGGCTACGCGCTGCTGCATCTCACCGGACTTGGGCGGCATCGCTGGTCGGCGGCGCTGTATGCCGGCCCGGCGGTGACCTTTGCGCTCTGGATCATTGCACTTTCCGGCGCGGCATGGGCGTCGATCCCGCTGAAAAACATCTTTGGCCCGGTCTGGATTGCCACTTTGGTGCTCGCCGTGACCGGCGTTGCGCTGCGGATGTTCGTCTCGCGGCAGGTTGCGGCCATATCGTCGGAGACGAGGCAGGAACGGCTGACGCTGTGGGCCGTGGCGGCGCTGCTGCCGTTCGTGGTGATGCCCGGCACCTTGCGCTTTGGCCTCGGCGACTTCGTCAATTCCACCTATGCCGATCCATGGTCCTACATCATGGTCGCCGACTATCTCTCGGCCGTCCCTCGGGGCGCCGAGGGCGGATTGTCGTCGCTGCACCAATATGCATCGCATCTGATGAATATCCGGAATGCGTCGTCGGCGATTTTGGCTGAGCTGGCTTTCGGGCTCGGCGGCGTCAAGGCCGATCAGGCGATGACATCCTTCTGTCTGCTTCTGCTGTTCGCCAACACCAGCGCGCTAATCAGCTTTGCCCGCACCAACTTCGGGCGCACCGAAGCCGTGCTTGGCATGGCCGTGCTGGCGGGGCTTGGTTGGCCAGCCAACATCGTCTTTGCCGGCAATTTCGACCAGCTGCTGCTGCTGCCATTGTTGCCACTGATCGCCGCCCTGGCGCTTCGCGCCGGCAGCGGCATCAATATTTGGGGTGCCAGCCTGCTGATAGGCGTGCTGAGCGGCGCCGCCCTGCTCGCTTATGTCGAACTGGCCTTCATCGGGCTTGTCATCGCAATGGCGTTCGTGATCGTGCCCGGCCCCAGCCTTCGTCTGGCGATCGGCCGGGCGCTGCTGGTGTGCTGCATCGCTGTGCCGGTTTTCGTGCTGGCGACGTGGACCGGGCTGGATTCGCTGATGACGATGCTGAAAGGCCAGTACGCATCGACGACGGCGGGCGCGGTGCGGCCGGGCGAAGGCTATTTCGTCGGACTGCTGGGGCTGCGTCGGCTTCCCGACACGGTGTGGGCGCTCGGCGGCGAGTATTCCCAGCCGCGCTTCATCGCACTGCCATGGATGCTCGGCGCCCTGCTCGGCGCCGTGACGCTGCTCGGTGCCTGGGTCGAACGCCGGCGCTGGTCCGCCGTGCTGGCATTGGCAGTGATCGCCGCCGCCTTCATCCATTTCGCCTATCGCGAACATTACAGCTACGCGACCTACAAGATCATCAGCGTCAATTTCTGGCTGATCTGCTTCTTCACCGTTAGCGGCGGGATCAGGCTCGCGGACTGGGCGAGACCGCGCCTGCCGCAGCGCCTCTCCGTGCCAGCCATTATCACCATCGTGCTGCTCGCCGTGGTGGCAGATCGCACCGTCGTGCAGGCCAATGTCATCAGGCTCAAGCACAACGCGCTGCAGCAGCGGGCCTACCGCGAAGCGCAGACCATCAACGACATGGTGCAGCATGCGCCGACGCTGCTCGCGGTGCGCGACGACCTCGCCAACGAATGGGCCGTGTTTTATATGTCCGACATGCCGCTGCTGATCGCGCCCTACCGGATCTACATGGCGCAGGCGCACGTCATCCCGTTCATGGAACGGGCAAAGCCGGTCGACCCGCCCACCATCCGCTACATCGTGACCGACCGCAACGACATGATCCGCGCTCCTCTCTGGGGAGCGCGACGGATCTGG
Organism: Nitrobacteraceae bacterium AZCC 2146; assembly: GCA_036924855.1. Classification (NCBI taxonomy): domain Bacteria; kingdom Pseudomonadati; phylum Pseudomonadota; class Alphaproteobacteria; order Hyphomicrobiales; family Nitrobacteraceae; species Nitrobacteraceae bacterium AZCC 2146. The sequence continues at coordinate 7,152,451 of JBAGRP010000001.1, read as the reverse complement.
GACGGCGAGGCCTACAGTCTCTGGGAAGTCGATGACGGCGCCTGGACCGTGCTTGCGGACCTTGTCAATCCGAACGGCATCGAGCCGGGCGGAATCTGGCTGGGCGGCGCGAAAACGGAATGGCTGGTGGTGACCGGACGGGAAGGTCCAGCCACCCTTGCCGCCACCGTCCAACCCGGCCCGCGGGCCGGGCCGGAGACGAGCCTGTTTCATGTTACCGTCGGAGACAGCACCGGTGCCCGCAAGATCGAGATCCGGCCGGGCGAGATCAAAATCCCCATCAACCTTGCCGCAGGCAGAAGCTTGATCAGCATCACCATCGACGAGCCCGTCAGCGGCACCATCTCCGCGAATGGAGATGGCCGGCCAATGATCCTTCGCATGATCGACTACGGAATCAATCAGAGCAGCAAACCGGCCGGTTGATGTCAGCTGTTCGCTCGTATTTTCGGCAAATTTTCCTCGTATGAGGCCGAATAGTGCAGCGATCCTGACCACATGCCTTTAGACGAAATATGGGCTAAGACCCGCCGCAGACAAACACCCCTGGAACCCTTGAGACACAAAATTCAAAGGACGTCGCGCTTGATCTCCTACGCACAAAATTTCGAAGACGTCATGTTGGCGCGCGTGTTCGCGGGCCGCGACAGCGGATTCTATGTCGACGTCGGTGCCGCCGATCCGGTCAATCTGAGCGTAACGAAGTGGTTCTACGATCTCGGCTGGAACGGACTGAACATCGAACCCAATAGGCAGTTGTTCGACCGGCTGGCCACAGACCGGCCACGCGACATCAGTCTGGATTGTGGCGTCGGGGCCATTGCGTCGGAGGCGCAATTTTTCGAGCTAGAAGTCGGCGAGCTGTCTTCCTTCGACCCCAGTGTCAAAGAATACGCGGCCAGCAACGGCACCTCGGGTTCAACGCGAAACGTCGCGATATTCCCGCTCACGGACCTACTGGCGCAGCACGGCCAGGGCCGCCACATCGATTTTCTCAAGATCGACGTCGAAGGTTGGGAGCACGAAGTTCTGAAAGGGCTGGACCTGCGCCAATATCGCCCTACAATCATAGTAGTTGAAGCGACGGTCCCGGAAAGTCGTGAGCTATCCCATCAGGAATGGGAACCACTCGTTCTCGGTGCCAATTATTCATTTGTCTATTTCGATGGTGTCAACCGATTTTACCTGGCGAATGAACATGCCGACCTGAAAATGCATTTTACCAGTCCGCCCAACGCCTTCGACGAATTCGAAACATTTCCGCTGGTTCGCGCGAAAGCCGACGCCGCAGAACGCCTTGAAGCAATGCATAAGCTCGAAAGCAGCCTCATCGAATGCGAAGCTGATCGCGGAGCACGTTTGGTCGCGATCCATCAGCTGGAAGGGTTGCTTTCGGAATCCGAGAGCGATCGCGCAGCGCGTTTGGCGGCGATGAATGAACTTGAAAGGATGCTCTCGGAGTCAGATCGCGACCGGGCGGCGCGTTTGGCCGCCATCCACCAACTGGAGAAATCTTTCTCCGAATCGGAGCATGATCGTGCGGCACGTCTGGCCGTCATTCATGAACTTCAAAAGGTGATCTCGGAAGCCGAGCAAAACCAGCGAGCGCGTCCAATCCACTTGACGGGCGCAAGGAGCATGCTTCGGTATCCAAAAGCAATCGCGCGTCGCATCATTGGTTTTTTCAGGAGCTGAAGATGATCATTGGTCCGACGAAAGCCGCGATGACCGCTATCTCCCAAAGACAAAGACCGCGATTACGCGCCCGAAATAACCGTCGCCTGGCGTTGCGAATGGGCGCCGGAAGGCAAAGCTTGTGACGACAACGCCGCCGCGAAGTGATCAATTGAGCACTATCGTCGTCGATCTAACGCCCATTCTGCCTGGCGGTGAAAACGGCGGCGCTAAGGTTTTCGTGTTGGAATTGCTGCGCCGCCTCGCGGAGCTTGCTCCGCAAACCCAATTTGTTTTGCTGACGCAGGCAGCCGCACACGACGAACTGGCCGCGCTCGACAGCGCGAATGTCCGGCGCGTCATGGTCCTCGACCACGCCAACCCGCCCATCCTTCGCTCGCTGGGAATCCGCTTGTCTTCTCGGCTGCTGAGCCACCTGCCCCAACGTCCGAGGCGAATCGCGCAACGCGCAATCAATCGCTTGAAGCCAATGCTGAGACGAACCCTGCCGCCTGCGATCGTCCGCGAGCAGAATGCGGACCTGTTGTTCTGCCCGTTTACCGCACCCACCTATTTCGAACTCGGTATCCCAACCGTGTCCGTCATCTATGATCTGCAATACAAGACCTATCCGGAATTCTTTCCCGCCGCCGACGTGGCACAGCGCGACCGCACCTTCGTCGAAGCTTCGCAACGCTCAACGGCACTGGTCGCTATTTCCGACTATTCTCGGCGCGTCGCAATTGAACACGGCGATCTCGATCCCGCCGACATCAAGACGGTGCATTTGCATATTTCGCGGCACAGCCTGCGAAACGCGGCACGCGACGAAACCATCCTGGACCGGCTGCAACTGGTGGCAGGACAATACCTGATCTACCCGGCGAATTTCTGGAAGCACAAGAACCACGAAATGCTGCTGACCGCTCTTGGCATCGCCCGCAGCAGCGGCCTCGGCGACAGCGTGCGCCTGGTGTGCACCGGCGCGCCGAGCACGCGACAGCAATGGCTGAAGCAGGCTGCGGAAAGTATGGGGCTCGGAGACCACGTACTGTTCCCGGGTTATCTCGCCAATTCCGAACTGCTGGCGCTGGTCACCAACAGTGCCGGCGTAATCTTTCCATCGCTCTACGAAGGATTCGGCCTGCCCGTCATTGAAGCCATGGCGACAGGCGTGCCGGTCGCCTGCAGCAATGTGACGTCGCTCCCGGAAGTCGCGGGCGATGCCGCGATCCTGTTTAATCCCCGCATCCCCGAGGATATTGCACGCGCGATGATTGCGCTCGCCCATGACAAGGAACTGACCGCACGGTTGGTGCGAGCCGGAGATCTGCGCGCCGCGCAGTTTTCGGACTCTCAACTCATGGCCGAACAATATTGGGAAGCGTTCCAACACGCCGCTGGCCTTGGGTTTCGGTCGAACTTGCTGGTCGGCATTCACCCCGACGGCTGGGCCGGCCCGAACCCAAAGGTGCAGGTATCGGCCTCGACCCTGGCCCGAACCCTGGACCTCGAAATCGCGCTTCCGGGCTGGGCACCGGTTTCCAAGGTGACGATGCGCATTCGACAAGGCGGCGATACAGAATTCGAGAGCACCGTGGCACGCGGCCGAAAAGGGAAAGCATCGGTTCCACTGCCCCTGGCGGGCGGCCTTTTTGATATCGAGCTATCGCCCTCTTTCGTTCCGGCGCTGACGGGAGTCGGTGATGACCTCCGGGAATTGTCGGTCATCCTTGCGAAATGCGCGATCGTGAATGCCGATGGCACGAGCGTCGTGCTGTTTCCTGAAAGCAGCTCGACATGAAAGTCAGCGTCGTTACGCCGTCCTACAATCAGGGGCAGTTCATCCAACGCACGCTTGAAAGCGTCGCCTCGCAGAGCGGCGCCGAAATCGAGCACGTGGTGTTCGACGGCGGCAGCACCGACGACACGGTCGAGGTGCTCCGGCGCTTTGGCGGTGGCATCAAATGGACGTCGGAAAAGGACAAGGGACAGACCGACGCGGTCAACAAGGGCATTCGCGCCACCGATGGCGAAATCATCGGCTGGCTCAATTCGGATGATATTTATTATCCGGATGCGATCGCCCGCGTCGTCGCGTTTTTTCAGGTCCACCCGGATGTCGATGTGGTCTATGGCATGGCCGATCATATCGATCTGGTCGATTACGCGTTCGAAGCGTACCCGACCGAGCCCTGGAATTTCGAACGCCTAAAGGACACCTGCTTCATCTGCCAGCCGGCCGCGTTCTTCCGCCGGCGCGTGGTCGAACAGTACGGGTTGCTCGACGAAAGACGCAATTTTTGCATGGACTACGAGTATTGGCTGCGCCTCGGCAAGGCGGGCGTCCGATTTGCCTATCTGGAACAGAAACTGGCCGGCTCCCGGCTCTATGCCGAAAACAAGACCCTGGGTTCACGCCTGAAGGTGCATGGCGAAATCAACGACATGCAGAAGGCCCTCTTCGGGACAGTGCCGGATCGCTGGCTGTGGAATTATGCCCACGCCGTGATCGACGAACGGGTCGATCGAAAGACCTCGCCGCGCTGGTTCGCCCTGCGCATGATTTTCGTGATGCTGAAGGCTGCCATGCGCTGGAACAGGCGGATCTCCCCGGAGATGAAGACTGGCCTTCAGGGGCTCTGGCGCAGCTTCCGAAATCGATCCTAATCACGTTGATTCCGCGGGTAATCTGCCCTAAAAGGCTGAAAATTCGGCCTTCTGGCTCCTTCCCCGCCCAAGCCAAATTCGACGCGCCTCGCTTGTCGGGTCCATCCATCAAGAGATTTTTTCTTCATGACAAAAAAGACCGCATTGATCACAGGCGTGACTGGCCAGGATGGCGCCTACCTGGCCGAACTGCTGCTCACCAAGGGCTATTCGGTGCACGGCATCAAGCGCCGCACGTCGCTGATCAACACAGATCGCATCGATCATCTTTACCACGACCCGCATGAACAGGGTCTCGATTTCACGCTGCATCACGGCGATCTGACGGATTCGTCCAGCCTGATCCGGATCGTCGAGGAAGTGCAGCCCGACGAGATCTACAACCTGGCGGCCCAGAGCCACGTCGCGGTCTCGTTCGAGGAGCCTGAATACACCGCGAATTCCGATGCGCTCGGTCCGCTGCGCATCCTTGAAGCGCTGCGCATCCTGGGACTCGAAAAGAAGTCGAGGTTCTATCAGGCCTCCACCTCAGAGCTTTACGGCCTGGTGCAGGAGACGCCGCAGAAGGAAACCACGCCATTCTATCCGCGATCGCCCTATGCCGTCGCCAAGCTCTATGCCTACTGGATCACTGTCAATTATCGCGAGGCCTACGGGATCTACGCCTGCAACGGTATCCTGTTCAATCACGAGTCGCCGCTGCGCGGTGAGACCTTTGTCACGCGCAAGATCACCCGCGCATTGGCGCGCATCAAGCTCGGTCTGCAGGACCGCATGCACCTCGGCAACCTCGACGCCAAGCGCGATTGGGGCCATGCGCGCGACTACGTCCAAATGCAGTGGCTGATGCTGCAGCAGGACAAGGCAGAGGATTACGTCATCGCTACTGGCGAACAGCATTCGGTGCGCGACTTCGTTAATTATGCCGCCGAAGAGATCGGCATCAAGGTGCGCTGGGAGGGCCAGGGCATCGACGAAAAAGGCTACAATACAGAGACCCGCAAGTGCATCGTCGCGATCGATCCGCGCTATTTCCGGCCAGCGGAGGTCGAAACCCTGCTGGGAGACGCCTCGAAGGCCAAGCGCCAGCTCGGCTGGTCGCCGCAGACCTCGTTCCGCGATCTCGTCAGCGAAATGATGCGCGAGGATCTCAAACTGGCGGAGCGCGACGAGCTGGTGAAGAAGCATGGCTTCCGGTTTTTCAATCACCATGAATGAGGCGGCCTGACCGCCTTCGCACAAGCAACCGCAGATATGAGCGCCCTCGCTAACGGGGACGGTTTCGGGGCAACGACTTGCGCATCCTGCATGCCTATAAGATCTACCGGCCGGACATCGAGGGCGGCATCCCCGCCGTTATGTCGAGCCTTGCCCAAGACCCCAATCCAGCCGCCAGCCACTCGATTTTATGCGCGCGGCGGCGGGGAACGGCACGCCAAAGCGTGATTGAGGGCGTGCCGGTCGAAGCTGTAGCGTCGCTGGGCACGCTGTTTTCAACGCCGCTGGCGCCGGCTTTTATCCCGGCCTTCATGCGGCGCGCACGCTCGGCCGACGCTGTCATTCATCACGCGCCACTGCCGCTCACCGACGCCGCGATCCTGCTCGGACTGCCCGACGACACCGCCCTGATCGTCTATTGGCACGCGGATGTACTGGGCTATCCCCTGCTGAAACGGTTGGTCACTCCCCTGACGCGCAGCGTGCTGGCGCGGGCCGACAGGATCGTTGTTTCCGGTCGACCAATGATCGAACATTCCGAATTCCTCCGGCCCTACGCCGCCAAATGCACCGTGATGCCGTACGGCATGGACCTCGATTACTGGCGTACGCTCGATGCAAGTGAGCGAGACAGCGTCGACCTGATCAAGCGCGCCACGCCGCGCCACATCGTCTCGCTCGGGCGTCTCGTCGGGTACAAAGGCTACGACGTACTGATCCGCGCGATGCGCAACGTCGACGGACAGGCGACGATCATTGGCGAAGGGCCTCTGCTGGCGGAATTGCAGCAACTGGCGGCCGAGCTCGGTGTGACTGATCGCGTGCATTTTGCCGGCCGCCTCGAACGCGACGAGATCCGGCGTCTGTTTCATGCCGCGGACGTGTTTGCGTTTCCCTCCGTTACCGAAGCCGAGGCGTTCGGCATCGTTCAGGTCGAGGCGATGGCGGCCGGCCTGCCGGTCGTCAATACCAGCCTCGCCACCACCGTCCCGCTCGTGGCGCGGCATGACACCGAGGCACTGACGGTCGCGCCGGGCGATTCAACGGCGCTGGCGGCGGCGCTGAACCGGATACTCGACGAGCCCGCGCTCGCGCAGCGGCTCGGCGCAGCCGGCCAGGTGCGCGCGCTCAGCGAATTCGATCAATCCGTGTTTCGTGCGCGGATGGCCGCCGTCTACGCCGACGCGGTGCAGGCACGGCGAGACCGCACGACGATGACGCGCTAGCCTGCGGCCGACGATGGCGTCCCCAATCGGAGTAGTGAGCATCATGAGCGACGAGATGGGATCGCCCGAAGGCAGCCTGGCGCGTTATCGCGCGCTGCTGATCGACAGGCCCGACTGTTTTCGCGATCCCGCCGACAGTCCGGTCGCGATTCTGACCGCCGACCGGGACATCGCTGCGGCGCAGAGCGAGGAAGCGGCCCGTCGCACAGCGCAAAACCTGCCGTTTCCCGATGTCCGCGTCGGCGTGCTCGCCTCCGATCCCTATTTGGGAATGCTGGCGCGCGACGCCGTGCGCTTCGCCGACGGCTCTCTGGGCGTCTACAACCGCCATATCGGCGAGGCCGGCTGCGTCATCATGCCGATCATCACAGGCTCGATCGTGCTGATCCGGATCTTTCGTCATGCCACGCGCGACTGGGCGTGGGAATTTCCGGGCGGGCGCGTCTCACCAGGAGAGGACCCGGCCGTGACCGCACGGCACGAACTGGAAGAGGAGATCGGGGCGATCGATCCGGTCATGCAAGCCCTGGGAAGCGTCCATCCCTACCCAGCCTTTTCGAGCGCCTGCATCCATCTCTTCACGGCAACCATCGACCAGATTGGCGGTCCGCAAACGGCCGAAGGCATCATCTCTGTCGAGACCGTTTCACCGGCGCGGCTGTTCGAGATGGTCGACAACGGCGACATCAGCGATGCTTCAGCGATCGCCTGTATCCTGAAGGCAAAATTGCGCGGTCATATTTAATTTAGGACGACGGCCTCAATCTTCAGACTGCGGACGGCAATGCCCAAGGGCCGCCAGTCCGTGTTGAGCCCGAGCGCATATTGCGAGATGCTGTTTTCGATCTCGAATGTCAGCACCAGTGCCTGCGGGCCTGTGCCGGCGTCGGCGGGCAGATCGATCTGCCTGGCCTGATAGCCCTCCCCCAGCTGGAAAGTCCAAGTGGCGACTTCAGCGCCGGCCACCTTCACGTGGACCGTGCGGCTCGGCAATTGCGGGAGCAGGAATGGCGTGACCTCCATCGTCACCCGCAATGGCCCCGGCGCAGGCTGCGCCAGCGGCAATGTCAGCACGGCGACGGGACCGACGGTCCAGGTCCCGTGCGGCTCGGCGGCGTACCAGCCGTGATCGGCATAGAGCGCCGACCAGCCGCTTGAGCTAAAATCCAGCCGCGCGCCGAACTGATACTTCGGTCGATCGGCCCCGAGGTTGGCTATTGCCCGCCACTGGCTGACAAATTCGTTCTGCGCCATGAAGCCGGATTGTTGAATGGCGAACCTGCGCCACTCCGTGATCGCCGCAAGCGCATCGGGAGGAATGGCACTTCCGCCGCCGCGCCAGGTCAGAACGTACAAAGACGGTGTCTCTGCCAGGAAATCAAAGCGACGCTCCAGCTCGCCCGGACGGAACGGCGCGGACAGGCCCGAGGCCCAGAATTCAAAATCCCCCTTTAGAACCAGGAAGTAGTCGATATGCAGACGGCGAAGGGTCTGCTCGACTGTATTGGCCTCGGCGAAGGCTGAAGTCGAAAGGTCGCGCGCAAAATCAGATTCATGCGGCGTCACGATCATCGCCCGCGGCAGCAAGACTGCGTTGTTGCAATAGGCCATGGCCGTATAGGCGTTCAGGAACAACACGCGGGCGTTGGCGGGAACGCTGCGCGCGATTTCTTCGCAGCGTTCGAACTTCGCCATCGGATGGGTCAATTTAACCGCGCGCCCCTGCAAGCCCAACGTGCTTGCGAGCAAATGACGCGGCGAATCCACCGCGGCAGTCGAGACCGCGGCGCGAAGTGAAAAGGCAATGCCCACCGCCAGCAAGATGGGCACCGCGGCGCTCGCCCGCAGGCGAAAACCCAACACGCCACCGGCAGCGCGGATCGGAAGAGCGAATGTCGCAAGCCGGCCAAACAGGCATATCAATGCCAATAGTACCAGCCCGACGCCGACGACGTCCGCGTGTCGCATCAGCCTATCCATGCTGCCGGAATGAAACACCAGAATGAATGCGGCACAGATCAGCCAATAGCCAAGCAGGCCGTGCAGAAAAGGCCGGGACGCGGCGACTTTGAACGAGCGGACAGCAAGCAGATAGGCGACGGCCGCCATCACATAGAGCAGGGCTTGGTTGAACGCTGGCGAGAGCGCTAGCTCACCCAATGTGACGAGCAACGAGATACGATAAAGTCCGTAGCCAAGGCCGGCGCCGAGCAACAGAAACAGCAGTTGTCGCCAAAAACGCCGGCGCACCGGAATGCTGGCGATGATCGCGGCCACAGCGAGTCCCGCAAGCCCAAGGAGAATCGGGATGAGGTCGGCTCTGACGTCGCTCGCCAACGAACGCAATTCGCGCAGCTTGCCGACGCCGTCGCCGGCATTCAATGTCAGAACGCCACCCGCGATATAGTTGATGTAGTATTGCTGCAGCCGGCTGGTCCAGAGACCAAACCGTTGCTCCACGATGAATCGCTCGAACAGCGGAAATGGATTGAGATCCGGTATCCCGAGATACAGCCAGTTGGCGAGCAGTGAGAGGGCCGCGCTTGCACATCCCACGATCAGCAGCGGCAACAGCCGTCGTGTCGCCAGCCATCGATGTGGGGCAGCGGCCACCGCGACGATGAGAACCATCGTGATAAAGGCTTCGAATTGCGCAAGCCCGACAGGGGTGGCGACTGCCACGGGAAACAGCATGAGGCGCCACGTCCGCGCTTTGCTGTTATCCTCGCTGGCGATCTGAAGGCATGCCAGCAGGAAGCCCAGCGCCCATGCGGCAAACTGCAGATGGTATTTGCCGAATGCCACCGATCCGGGAAGCATCCAGAGACTGGCAAGACAGGTCACCTCCGCAGCGAGCAGCAACAGCGGTTTGACCGGCGCTGACGCATCAGCAGCAACCCGCAACACGAAGGCGCGCAGCACGACGCCGAACATCGCGCAGTAAGCGGCTGAAACGACATGGCTCACCAGCCCCGGCGCGATGCCGGCAAACAGCAGGTAAGTACCATTGCCACGGCCCGCCGTAAAATCCTGAACAAGCGGCAAGGCTGGTGACAGGTTCACTCCGCCGAGATGCCGGACCTCGTTAAGCCATCCCCAGTAGAACTGAACGACGTCGGTGTCATTGAGCTCACCCGTTGCCGCGCGCATACCGATCAGGACCAGTGCGGCGGCGATGCCGAGGCGGACCGCGGCAAATGCGGGCTTGTTGGACGTGACATCTTCCAGTCGCGTCCATGCAACCAGTCGTCTGAATACGTCGGTGCAGGCGCCGGACGCGACCGCATAGGCCACGCCAAGAAGCAGCACAGTGCCGCTGACCCAGGGATTGACGAGACCTGCCACGGCGATCGCTACGCCGATCAGGCTCAGCAGCGCGCTCCCGGACAGCCAAAGCAGCCATGGCTCACTCACTGCAGCCGCGCCTGCAAACCAACGCGCCAGCGTTGCGCCGAGCCCGATCTGCACGACGACGATCAATGGGACGAGTGCAACCATCGCCAGGCCAAACAGCCCGTCGCGTTTGCCGCCGCCGAACAGAAGGGCATAGGCGTTGGGTGGGTTCGCCAGAACCAGAACGACGAGCAACGCAAGGGCAGCAGCCGCGCCTGTGATGATCGCGGGTCGCTTCACGAAGGCCTCTCCGGCAAATTTGCGACGACGACCGTTCTTCCCAGCGCGGGGAATCGTCAGTTGCTCAGTATGGTCCCTTGAAATCGTCCACCATGTCGATCTCGCCGAGGCTCGACGAGGTCCGGCCGAGCATGACCAGAGCCGCCTTCGCGATGGTCGAGGCTTTCGGATAGTACACTTCTTCCAGCGCCTGCGACACCGGCGCCGGGCAATTCGGCAGCGCGATGCGACGCACCGGCGCCTTCAGGTCGTGAAAGCCCTTCTCGGCGGCAAGGGCCGCGATCTCGCTGACCACGCCGCACATTTCCCAGCTTGTGTCAGTGACGATCAGGCGTCCGGTCTTCTTCAGCGACGTCAGGATCGTCGCCTCGTCGAGCGGGCGGATCGAGCGCAGATCGATCACTTCGAGCGACACGCCGTCCTTGGCCAGTTCATCCGCCGCGCGCAGCGCTTCGACGGTCATGAACGACGTCGCGACGACCGTGATGTCCGTTCCGGCGCGGACGACGTCGGCCTTGCCGATCGGCACGCTGTACGGCTCTTCCGGCACTTCGCCCTTCAGACCGAACAGCGAGCGATGCTCGAGGATGACCACCGGGCCGTCGTGCTGCAGCGCCGACATCATCAGCCCCTTGGCGTCGTGGGGTGACGTCGGCATCAATAGGGTCAGGCCAGGGAAATGCGCCAGCGGCGCCTGCAGGCTCTGCGAGTGCGTGGCGCCCTGCCCCCAGCCGCGGCCAACAACGGCGCGCACAACGATCGGCACAGTCCCGGCGCGGCCGCCATACATGTATTTCCACTTCGCCGCGAGATTGATCAGCTGATCGAATGCGAGGAACATGAAATCGTTGCGCGGATGCACGATGATCGGGCGCTTGCCAACCGCCGCCGCGCCGATCGCGATACCCGTCAGCGCGTTCTCCATCGCCGGCGTATCGAACACGCGCTCCTTGCCAAAGCGCTTGAACGCTTCGGTGGTGGTGCCGAAAATGCCTGATGGATAGTCGACAGCGATACCTGCGATGAACACGGATGAATCCCGCTCCATGGCCTGAACGGTGCCCTCGGAAATCGCCTCGGCATAGCTGAGTGTGCGCATGAACTCGCTCGGATTGGATGAAAAACGTTAGGCGTTTTCGAAGAGGGTCTCGGCCTTGGGCCACGGCGCCTGACGGGCGCGCTCGACGGTGGCCTCGATCTCGGCCTTGGTGTCGGCAGCCCACGCCTCGACCTCAGCTTCCGTTGCAAGGCCCTGTTCGACCAGGCGAGCGGCGGAGCGGCGGACAGGATCCTTGGCGACCCAAAGGTCAAATTCGGCCTTGTCGCGATAGCTGCGGCCAGCATCGTGGTCCATCATCGGACCGACATGCTCACGCCAGCGATAGGTCATGCATTCGAGGAAAACCGGCCCATCGCCCGACTTCGCCTGGGCGACGGCGCGCATGGCGGCATCGTAGACCGCAGCGACGTCGTTGCCGTCAACGCGTTCGCTCGTCACCTTGAAGGCGCGCACGCGATCGCACAGATCGGAGCCCGGAGCCTGGCGCACCGACAGCGGACTTTCGGTCGCATAGAGATTGTTCTCGCAGGCGAAGATCACCGGCAGCTTGCGGATCGACGCGAAGTTGATCGCCTCGTAGAAAGCGCCCTCGTCCAGGGTTCCTTCGCCAAAGAAGCACACCGCGACTTTCGGCGCGTCGTCCATGGCGAACGCGAGCGCCGTGCCGACCGCGGTGGCCACGGTCTCGGCAAGGATGGCGGAGGACACCATGAAGCCCTTGTCGCGGGCGGTCAGATGCACCGATCCGCCGCGGCCCAGCGAGCAACCATCCGCCCGACCGTAAAGCTCGGCCGCCAGTTCGTAGACGCTGCCGCCGCGTGCGATGTAATGATTGTGGGAACGGTGATGGGTGTAGACCATGTCACCCTCGCCCAGCGCCGAACACACTCCGACGGCAACGGCTTCCTGGCCGGTGCCGAAATGGGTGGGCGTGCGCATCTCCTGCTCGGGATAACGGCCCGCGAGGGTCTCTTCGGTCATTCGGACGCGCAATAGGGCGCGGTGCATTTCAACGGATTTCTCGGCGTTCGCCGGCGCCGGAGAATGGCTGCAGGCCGGCGCGGAAGCAAATGCGGAAGCAGATTGAGTATAGGCCAAAAAATTCCCCCTCGACGAATACACGGTCGAACCGGACCGCAAGGCAGCGCGAGCGTTGCAAAAAAACAAACTCTAGAAGTGGTTAGGGTGCTGCAGAAAGGGTGTCAATACAGTACGAGGACCGCCCGGTGAGTACCCGGTGAGTACCGCTCAAAGCGCCGGACTCCAAGCCAGTGGGCGGCTAGCCGTTAGTGTCGATTTTGAATGTCTCTTCGAGCCACCTCTGACAAGCTTGCAAACCAACCCGCAAACGAAACACGAATTTCGCACCATCATTGTATTGCCCACGCGAATGCCGGCATACACTCCAGCAGCCTGAAGATTGGCGGACTTCTTTAAGACAACTGCTCACAAAAATTATTGAAATTACAAATACATGCGTAAATTAATCCGCGAAAATACAACCTATAATAGAAATAAAAAACAATTCAATTTTTCTTTTTGCTTTAGCCCGCCTCATTTTAGAGCCCGCCTCATTTTAGAGCCCGCCTCATTTTAGGCCCTACGATCTTTGGAGGGGCTAGTCGCTGTCGTTCTGGAGGTTCTACTGTCAATCCAGAAACTTGCTTCATCATCTTGCCTTGGGCGAGCCTGCGAATTGCTCGATCAATCATCGCGTCCAGCCGTTCTTCCACCATCAAATCTTCAATGATTCGATCCGTCGTGATGAACGACGCGGCCTTCGCTGCGAGATTGACGGTGCTACCCATCTCAGCGCGGACACGTGGTAACAACACCTCGTCGACTTCACGTTTGATGGCCTGGACCCACTCGGGAGTCGTCGAATAATTTTCCCTTGGTACTTCCCGCTTCAGATGCGTTGAAAATTCTTCGCCCAACATGCCGATCGACAGATCAAGGAACCGTCCATCCAATCTGCGGTACAAGGAAGAACTGAAGCCAAGGAGTTGCGAGACCCTGTCGCGCACACGACCATCGTATTTTGGCATCTACCAGCGTAAGCGCACCTTTCTCAATTCTTGCCAGTCCGCGATTAGCGTGCTTGGCGCTCCGACTCGTGAGCCGCTTGCGACATATTAGCTCGGACGGGGAAAGCGACGTACGCCGCTTAGACGATGGCTTAGCTCCTCGAAGCCAACGACGGACTCGACAAATGACGGCGTCAAACTTGGCGACGGTACGGATGTCATTTTACACGGGCGTCGCCATCGTGGCAATTCTGAACGATCGCTACTGGAAACGCTGTATCTCTTACGAATAGAGTACGGGAAGCTAGATCTTGCACAACAATTCTGGAGCAAAAAATAAATAATTAGAGAGCTCGATCGTTACCTCTTAGGAGCCGCCGGGCCTTTTCTGCCAGCGGGTCATCCGGATGGCGATGGATAAAAAGATCGAGCGCTTCGACCGTTCCGCTCTTACGAGCGAGTTCAAATTCCTCCTGCACAGCAATTTTAGGATCGCGCGCCGGCGGCGTGGTTCCAGCTGCACCGCATGGAACTTCACTTGAACAATGCGATAATTGCATATTAGGATTCCCTTCCGAAGCAACTGCCCAGCGGGAATTCCACCCCAAGGGAATGCCAGCAAGCGTGAAAATTAGGCCGTACGCTGAACCGTACCTGCGAATTTTCGACAAAATTTTCCTTCACATCGCTTTCAGCGAATCAGCCAATACGATTTTAGAATTCTACGCGCCTGATCTGATGAAAGTTAATAACTTAGAAAGACTTGGCGCCGAACGATAACACAGTCGGGGATAAACCCGACAGGCTATCTTAGTCGGAACTAGCGGCGACTAAGGCCGCGGGAGAGTCAATGGCACTCGTGGTAAATGTAAGCGCGACGGGCAACGCCGAAATTGACGGCTTGCTCGCCGGCACCAAATGGAACGGGTCAATCACATACAGCTTTCCAGACTTCCCAAGCGATTATGCAGCGGGATATGGCGCTGGAGAGCCCACTGCAACGGGTTTTGGGCAGGCCCCGACGGCGATCCAACAGGCCGTCAATTACGCTCTTGGATCGGTTGCCAGCTTTACTAATCTAGTCATCTCTTACGCGGGCACGAATGGAGCGGATGTTCGTGTCGCGCAATCTTCGGCCGCAAACCCGACTTCTTATGCCTATTACCCGTCCAATAGTACCTACGGAGAGGGAGGGGATGTCTGGTTTGGAACGCAATACAATTATTCGGCTGCGGCGCTAGGCAATTACTATTTCGCCACCGCAATTCATGAACTGGGCCACGCTCTCGGTCTGAAGCACAGCCAGGAGACGGGCGGCGTAGCCAACGTTGCAGTGCCCGCTGTACATGACGACCTCGAGTTCTCGGTTATGAGCTATCGCAGTTACGTCGGGGCGCCGCTCACAGGCTATACGAACGAATCATATGGATATTCTCAATCCTATATGGCTAACGATATCCTCGCGCTGCAGACGCTCTACGGGGCGAATTACAACCTCCATAGCGAAAACACTGTCTATTCGTGGAGCCCTCTCACGGGGCAGGAATTCATCAATGGCATAGCGCAGTTAGCGCCCGGTAGCGGCGTTGGTGGGTCAGCAAACCGAATTTTCGAAACTATCTGGGACGGCGGCGGCGGCGATACCTATGATCTTTCGAATTATACGACGGGGGTTTCGATCAACCTGAATCCAGGGGCGTCGTCAGTCACGTCCGCAGCGCAGCTCGCTTACCTCGGCAACGGTCATTATGCGCAGGGTAACATTTACAACGCGTATCAATTCGGCGACCAACGCTCCCTCATCGATAACGCAACCGGGGGCTCAGGAGACGACGTTCTGATCGGAAATGCGATCGACAACGTGCTGAATGGCGGACCCGGCAATGATAGAATTACCGGTGGGGGGGGCAACGACACCATCATCGGCGGAGCCGGCACGACGTTGCAGTTTATTCCGGCAATCGAGCTAACTATCTTATTTCTTACAATGCCGTCACACAGACCTACACAGTGGCGGATCAAAGGGCGGGCGCGCCCGATGGCATCGATACGGTGACCGGCGTTGAGAATTTCCAATTTCTCGACGGAATCTTTACATCAGACGGTTTAGTTCACCCGACTATTATTGACGTTGGTGCAACCAACGTTGGATTTCTAGCCGGCGATCTAAACGGCGATGCGCGAACCGATCTCACGGTTACAAGTTCCGGGCGCGGCGGAATCGGAAGCTATCTCTCAAATGGCGACGGCACGTTTCATTCGGTCTTCTCAGCTCAGACGGGATCTGATTGGGTTAGTTGGCCGAGCGCTCATGCGGTAGCCGGAGATTTAAACGGCGACGGTCGAACCGACATCGCCGTGACTGCCTCCGGGCTCGGCGGAATCGGCAGCTACCTGTCAAATGGCGATGGCACCTTCCATGCGGTTTATTCCTCACAAACCGGCACCGACTGGGTCGACTGGCCGAGTGCGAAAGCGATCACTGGCGATTTCAACGGCGACGGTCGAACCGACATCGCCGTGACTGCCTCCGGGCTCGGCGGAATCGGCAGCTACCTGTCAAATGGCGATGGCACCTTCCATGCGGTTTATTCCTCCCAAACCGGCGCCGACTGGGTCGACTGGCCGAGTGCGAAAGCGATCACCGGCGATTTCAACGGCGACGGCAAAACCGACATCGCCGTGACTGCCTCCGGGCTCGGCGGAATCGGCAGCTACCTGTCAAATGGCGATGGCACCTTCCATGCGGTTTATTCCTCACAAACCGGCACCGACTGGGTCGACTGGCCGAGTGCGAAAGCGATCACTGGCGATTTCAACGGCGACGGTCGAACCGACATCGCCGTGACTGCCTCCGGGCTCGGCGGAATCGGCAGCTACCTGTCAAATGGCGATGGCACCTTCCATGCGGTTTATTCCTCACAAACCGGCACCGACTGGGTCGACTGGCCGAGTGCGAAAGCGATCACTGGCGATTTCAACGGCGACGGTCGAACCGACATCGCCGTGACTGCCTCCGGGCTCGGCGGAATCGGCAGCTACCTGTCAAATGGCGATGGCACCTTCCATGCGGTTTATTCCTCCCAAACCGGCGCCGACTGGGTCGACTGGCCGAGTGCGAAAGCGATCACCGGCGATTTCAACGGCGACGGCAAAACCGACATCGCCGTGACTGCCCCCGGGCTGGACGGCATCGCCGTCTATCTGTCGAACGGCGATGGAACCTTCCGTGCGGTCTTCTCACCGCAGGCCGTCTCTAATTCTGCTGGCACATCTCTTTCCCAGCCCGGCGCCGGAGGCCCTGATCAAACTGTCATGCCGGCAAATGGTAACGTGTTCGTAGGCAGCTCCGGAAATGACGTCCTGACTGGAACAGGAGCAAACGATACATTCGTGTTCGCGTTCGGCAACACTGGCCATGAAGTCATCAGCAATTTCCAACCAAGCTCTGACACGATTGAATTCGACAACGTCAACTTTGCGACTTTTCAGGAACTGCAGGCCTTGATGCACCCGTCCGGTTCCGATGTCGTCGTCAATCTGTCGGCAAGTGAAAGTGTGACGCTGCAAGGCGTAACGATCGACGCGCTTCATGCATCGAATTTCGTTATTCTCAATCACGGAATTTTGACCTGAATCCTGGAATAGCCTCAGGGCTGGGCCAGCAACAGATCACCAAATCCGTGCAATCAACGTCTCCCCTGCCGTCAATTTTCGTGACGACCACGCGCCATAGGCATCGTCCAGGACATCTTTTTTCGGTGGCATTGGTGTTGCCGTTGGGCTCAATATGAGGCCAGGAGATCCGCCGCGCGAGCGAGGAACGCTCCTGACCGCAAGGATCGCGATTCTCTGAATTTAAGGCCAGCAATAAGCGTGTGCCAATATGGCCGAAAAGAATGTAGCGGCACTAACTATTCCGCGTCATCAGCCTATCAGTCAATGGCGCGAGTTGTTGTCCATAGCTTTCGTGCAACCTCGACCGGATTGACAGCAGCCCGACTCCACCAGGCGGCCTCGTCACCGAAGCGGTGATTGTCCCGGTGATGCGTCCGACAGAGCGGGACCGTGAACTCGTCGCTGACCTTGCGTCCCATCGCGCGGGGTTGAGTGAATCTAAGGAGATGGGCGTCGGCAGGGCTTCGTCCGCAGGTCAGACATGGCTGTGACGACACGAACTTGAGGTGCGTCTTATCACGTAGTCGGCGCGGCTCGCCGATCGTAAGCTCGCTTTTCTGAATTTTCGTAGGAATTGCATCGGCCTGGAGATCGTTAGAAGGTGGTGTCGGATTATTGGCGGCGGCCGGCTTCAACAGGATTGGAGGCGCCGCAGATTCCTCGGCCGCGGCTTTGGTCTTTCGTGGGCGCCCTCGTCCTCGCGCTGGTTTGACGGTGAACGCTGATGGCAGTTCTGGCGGCGTTACATCGACCGCAGCAGACGTGGGTTCAACTGTCGCCGATGCCTCCGGCGACGTCGCTTGAAGTGCCATCCTGGACGCGAAGGCGTCCTCGACGAGCTTTGCATCATCCGCTGAGAGGCGGTTCTTTGCCTTCAGGATGGCGATCGCACGAGGCTGGAGATCCTTATCTTGCGAAAGCGTTTCGATATCCTTGATAAGTTGAGCCCGGATCGCAGCGGACTCATGAGCACCAAGCTTTTCCCGTACAGGTGGAATGTTCGGGGTCCTGAGTCGGAATGGGGTTGAGTCGACAGACGCCGGCACAACTTTCGAGTTGAGAGTAAGAGCCGCGCCCGCGACGTTGTATCCTTTTGGCTGATCGTGGGTGAGATCCGGCGCGTCCAGATCATCCTCGCCGGCTATTCCTACCAGCGTGAACAAGGCGTAGCGGCGGGCATAGGTGAGCGCCGCCCCCATCCGGCGGGGTTCAGACGTTTCCGACATTTGGCACACCGGCCAGTCTGAAGAAATCCACTCCCCGGACGTGTGCATCAGCATGGTGGTTAGATTCACCGTATCGCTCCGGCGAGGGCCGCCTTGCGCGGAGCGATGGAGGGTGAAGACATAGGCGTATGACTGACCATACGCCTAATTCGAAGGTCTCCCGACTGGAAGTTGTCTCGACGGGCGCTCGACGCCGTTGGACATTGGAGGAAAAGCAGCGGATCGTTGCCGAGAGCTATGGCGGGCCACGATTGGTGTCAGTGACGGCTCGGCGCAATGGGTTGTCTGCGAGCCAATTGTTCACGTGGCGCCGGTTGGCGCGCGAAGACCAGCTGAGCGGGGATGCCGTGCCGGCGCTTGTTCCTGTGGAGATCGCCTTTACGCCGGCTCCGGCCTCGACGTGCACACCACAGCCGCCGTCGTCGCCTCCTGCGCAGCGTGCAAGAGTCGGAATAATCGAGATTGAGCTTAGCGGCGGCTGTCGCGTTCGCGTTGACCGGGATGTTGACGCCGAGGCACTGCAGCGGGTGCTTGAGCTTCTGAGGCGGCGATGATCCCGATCCCGAGCGGCGTCAGGGTCTGGATCGCCACCGGCCACACCGACATGCGCCGCGGCATGCAAAGTCTGGCCCTGATGGTTCAGGAGGGCTTGAAGCGCGATCCTCATGCCGGCGATCTCTATATCTTCCGGGGTCGCCGCGGCGATCTGGTCAAGATTTTATGGCATGACGGGTTAGGCATGTCGCTCTATGCCAAACGCCTGGACCGCGGCAAGTTCATCTGGCCCTCAGCATCCGCTGGTGCGGTGTCGGTCTCAGCGGCCCAGATGGCTTATATGCTGGAAGGGATCGACTGGAGAAATCCGCAACTAACATGGCGACCGCAGAGCGCCGGCTGAGCCAAATAAAATATTGGATCACGTGGATTTTAGGGCGTCACAAATCACTGAATTTATGATTCTCTCGTTTGCATGGACACGGCTCCCGACGCCCCTCCCGACGACATAGCCGCTCTGAAAGAGGCGTTGGCGACCGAGCGCGCGAAGGCGCTGGATATTGCGGCGGAGCTCGCGGTCGCCCATGCGAAGGCATCGGAAGACAGCGCGCTGATTGCCCAGCAAAAATTACGGATCGCCAAGCTCGAGCGCCAGATCTACGGACAGCGGTCAGAGCGTTCGTCTCGGCTGATCGACCAGTTGGCGCTGACGTTCGAAGAGCTGGAAGCCAACGCCACCGAAGACGAGCTTGCGGCCGAGAGAGCCGTCGCCAGGACGACAATTGTACGCGGATTTACGCGCACGCGCCCCGAACGCAATACGTTCCCCGATCATCTTCCCCGCCAGCGCGTGGTGATCGATCCGCCAACGGCGTGTGAATGCTGCGGCGGCAATCGCTTGCGCAAGCTCGGCGAAGACGTGACCCGGACGCTGGAATCGGTGCCGCGCCAGTGGAAAGTGGTCGAGACGGTGCGCGAAAAGTTCACCTGCCGGGATTGCGAGAAAATCAGCCAAGCGCCGGCGCCGTTCCATGTGATTGCGCGGGGCTGGGCGGGACCGAGCCTGCTCGCGATGGTTCTGTACGAGAAGTTCGGCCAGCATCAGCCGTTGAACCGTCAGGCCGAGCGCTATGCCCTTGAAGGCGTGCCGATCAGCCTCTCGACCATGGCCGACGCCGTAGGGGCGTGCTGCACGGTGTTAGAGCCGCTGTCGCGGCTCTTGGAAGCCCACGTCATGGCAGCCGAACGCCTCCATGGCGACGACACCACCGTGCCCGTGCTCGCCTTGGGCAAGTGCGATGTCGCTCGATGCTGGGTCTATGTGAAGGACGACCGCCCCTTCGGCGGCTCAGATCCGCCGGCGGCGATGTTTTATTACTCGCGCGATCGAAGTGGTGAGCATCCGCAGGCGCATCTGGCCAAATACACCGGGATCCTCCAGGCCGACGCCTTCGGCGGATACATCAAGCTCTACGAGCCCGAGCGAAGTCCTGGGCTTATCAGGGAAGCGGCCTGTTGGGTCCATGCCCGGCGCCCGTTCTTCGCCATGGCGGATCTTGAGGAGAACGCGCGGCGCAAAGCGGCCGGAAAGAAGGAGATCGTCATCTCGCCCGTCGCCATGGAGATCGTGCGCCGCATCGACGCTCTGTTCGAGATCGAGCGCTCTATCAAAGGCCAAAACGCCGACCAACGAAAGGTTGTTCGCCAGGCGCAGAGCGCGCCGCTCGTCGCCGATCTGGAAGCCTATATGCGCGAGCAATGCGCCAAGCTCTCCCGCGGTCACGATCTGGCCAAGGCCATGAACTACATGTTCAAGCGCTGGGCCTCCTTCACACGCTTCCTCGACGATGGCCGCGTCTGCCTCTCGAACAATGCCGCCGAAAGAGCGCTGCGCGGCATCGCATTGGGCAGAAAGTCGTGGTTATTCTGTGGGTCCGACCGCGGAGGGCGCCGAGCCGCCGCCATGTATAGCCTCATCGTCTCTGCCAAGATGAACGACGTCGACCCTCAGGCCTGGCTCGCCGATGTACTCGCTCGCATCGCCACCCACCCCGCCCACAGGCTCGATGAGCTGCTGCCCTGGAACTGGAAGACTGCGCAACAGCAAGGCCTTGCGGCGCAGGCGGCTTGATGGGGCACGTCAACAAAGTCAGCCACGTGTTCACTCTCAGCCATGTCGCTGAGATGCTCGGTGAAGACGAGGAATGGCTGTTCGAGGTCGCCGAAGAAATGGACACCGAGGATGGCCAGCTATGGGTCGTCGGCGTCGGTGAAGACGGGGTGATGGCGTTCACCGATGACGGGATCGAGAACCTCAAAGAGCTGATCGCAATCCACAAGGACACCCCCAGCATCATCGAAAAACGCCGCCAAGCGCTCGCTGCGATGATGAAGCCGAAGACCGAAGAGCCCGACGAGATCTAACCGCTAACCGGATAGATCAGCGCGCTTGCGGCCTACAGCGCATGGTTACGATTCACCATGCCGTTCGCCCGGTCGATTTCGGTGGTTTGGGCAATCGCGATCTGTTGGCCGCCCAACGTTTTGCGAACGATGTCGAGGCCACTTGACAGCGAGGCGTAGCGGAATCTTTGCGGACTGTCTGACCGATTGGTGTAGACACTCCCCACCATCGATTTCTCCGGGGTGGAAAGTTCGGTCTGGGCTTTCGCCAGAGCCGTTGCGATGGCGGCTACGCATTCACTGGACCGATGCATGGCTGACCTCCATGTCCACGAGATCGAAGCTGACAGAACCAGACTTTGAGCGTTTGGCACGGATGCCGTGGCCCATGGCCTCCTTGGCATCCTCCGGCATCAACTCCTTGAGTTCGCTCTTGGCCCGCTCGTGGTCATCATGAGCTTTGTGAGTATCCCGAAACAGTTCCGCAAATTCCGCCCAGGAGTTGGAGGCGTTCATATCGACCACACGGACAGCTTCGATACGTGGCCTTGGCGGCTCGCAATCGAACAGCATCGGGGGTTCGCCGGTTTTGACCGCCCGCCAGAATGCCTTTTCGGCGGCGATCAGGATTGTCTGGTAGATCGGGTCGGCTTCGATCGATAGTTCAACCCATTTGCCACCGCCGTTGATGATCGAGAGTACGGACTTCTTGGTGTCCGCAACCAGCATGTTGTGCTGAAGCTGAGCCATGTGTTTCTCAGCGGCGGCCTCCTCCGAGAATGACCAGGGCAGCATGAATTTGGCCTCGAACACGGCGCCGGTTTCCTGGACCAGACCGTCCAGCGTCGCCGCCATCCATGGGATCGATTTGTGGATCGCCCTGCGTTGGATGTTCGCGACGTGAAAACCTGAATTGCGCTCGTACCAGCGGCGGTTGAGGTCTTCGGTGACGAGGCCCATCTGGACGATCAGGACATCAGACAGGTCCGGCCCCTCGACCTCGCCCCGCTTTTCCTTCCAGAGGCGCAGAAGCGCCTTCTCGTCCTTGCCCATGATGGCGCGGGCGTCAGAGCCGCCGATGAAATGGCGGCGGTCTTGGTCTTTGGACTTCTGTGCTTTAAGCATCCTTTGCTACCTTTTTGGCGGTTTCGATACTAAAAGTATCATATGCTGGCGCGACGATGTCAATACTAAAAGTATCAATACGACAGATCAAAGCTGCACGAGCGCTTCTCAGCTGGTCACAAGAAGACTTAGCTCGGGCGGCGGACGTGTCGATTCCGACCGTGAAACGCCTGGAATCGGAAGACGGCGAACTCGGTGGCCGGGCAGAAACTGGACAAAAGATACGGACGGCTCTGGAAGCCGCCGGCATTGAATTTATTGGGGGGGATGGGCGTGGCCCCGGCGCAAGGCTTACGCGCTAGCAGCGGGGCTTTCACCGTTAAAAGAAACGGACAATCATGATCAGTCAGTGCGAATGATCGTTTCAAACTGAAGACGCTTTGCCCTGATGTCATCCAATTTGCGCACAAAGTGAATTGCCAAAGCAATCTTCGAGCGGTAGCAAGGTTGGCTGGTGACGGATTGTTGAATTACGAAATCTGCGGTCGTCTGCGGGCTGCCCGACAGTTCAGCTGAAACACCAGAACTTAAAGATTGCCGCTATCCAGCAAAGAATTTCGAGGATCAATGAAGACGCTGTTGTTAGCGGCCTTAAAAGTCGTTTTGACGCTCGGCCTGTTTGCCCTTGCCCTTCGATCGATCGATATCGGCGACGTCGTCCTTCACATCAAGCAACTGCCGCTGTCACTGCTGATTTTGACTATCGCCCTGCTGTTCGGCCAGATGCTGCTGTCAAGCCTGCGCCTGTCGGCCATCGCAGGCATGATCGCGTCAAGCGTGTCCATACGGACGGCCCTGCGCATCAACTGGATCGGCTCGTTCTTCTCGCTCGCGCTTGTCACCTTCGTCAGCGGCGATGTGGTGCGTACCATGATGCTCCGGCGGGTCTGCCACCTGCCGATGCGCGAAAGCGTTGGCACCGTCACACTCGACCGCATCGTCGGGCTTCTGGCGATCCTGGTGATCGTTTCGATCACTGCCCCGTGGGCGATCCAGCTGACCGGGGACGAAAGGATTCGTCGCAGCATCGAAGTACTCGCCATCATCGGCGCGCTGATCGTGATCGGCTTCGCTCTCGTGGGATTCCTGGCCCGGCGCTCCCGCGTCGTTGAAACCGTGCGTGCCAAGATCAGGGGCTCGAAGATCGTCTACGTTCTGCTCGACGTGATGACCGTGGCCCGCCACCTGTTCGATGGGCGGCGCGAACTCCCGAAGATTCTTATCACCAGTCTTCTCGTTCAGATTATCAATGTGGCGGCGATTTTTTTTCTGATCAACGGAATGGGCGCCCAGGTTTCGATCTGGCAATGCACATTGATCGTACCGACGGTGATGCTGATCTCGCTTCTGCCATTCTCGGTGGCCGGTTGGGGGCTGCGTGAAAGCGCGATGGCAACGGGCTTTGCGTTGGTGCAGGCGCCGACCGCGGCGGCCGTGGCAGCGTCGGTGATGTTCGGCGTGCTCACCTTGGTGACATCACTGCCGGGCGGCCTGCTTTGGCTGTCGTCCCGCCCCACCCGTATCGCGGCAGCGCCGCCCCGCGCGGAAGGTATTTAAGGCGGCGTTTGCTGAACAGGATTTGGACCTGCGCTGCCGCTCCATTCTTGCAATTAATAAAGATCGGAGAGACGTGTTTTAGCCGCAATTTGGGTCTGTGTGGCGCAAACGCAACAGCCAGCGGCCCAACCTGTCGTATAGTCGGTTATATTTAGTAACAGACGGATACCGACCAATGGACCATCGCGCGCTGAATTCGACGTCGTCCCGCCTCGCGACTGAGGGCCTGGGCACAGCCAGTCGGGCGTTTCTTGCCAGAAGCATTTCCATCGTCATCCCCGCTCTGAATGAAGAGACCGTTGTCGAAGGCGTGGTCCGCGATATTTCGAAGCAGATCGCGGCTTCGTTCACCGATTATGAGATCATTCTGATCAACGACGGTTCGACTGACAAAACCGGCGACATCATGGAAAGGCTGGCAACCGAATTGCCGAACGTCCGTGCTATCCACAATCCCGGAAATATCGGCCTGGGATCCAGCTATCAGCGCGGGCTTGCCGAAGCGCGCTGCGACTATTTGATGATGCTGTGCGGCGATGGCGGAATGCCTGCGGCCAGCCTGCCGCCGATTTTCGCGGCCGTCGGCTCGGCCGACATCGTCCTCCCCTTCATCACCAACCTGAAGCAGATCAAGTCGCCGGTGCGCTATTTCACCTCGCGCACCTACACCAACCTGCTGAACATCCTGTTCGGACAGAAGATCAAGTACTACAACGGCCTCCCGGTGCATCGGGTCGACCTGCTGCGGCAGCTTCGCATCAACAGCAGTGGCTTCGGCTTCCAAGGCGAAATTCTCACCAAGCTGCTGCGCAGCGGCTGCTCGATGACCGAAGTCGGCGTGGCTGGCGCCGAGATGACCAAGAACTCCAGCGCGGTGCGCCTTAAGGGCCTAATCAACATCGCCAAGGTGCTGACCCTGCTGGTCTGGGAAGTGCGGCGCTTCGACGGCCGCCAGATCACACGTGACGGCCGGTCCTACGCGGCCGCGCGCGACAGCCAGCCATTGATCGATGGCAATCCGGCCGTCGCCGATATGTGAGCCACGGCAATTGCCGGGGCTTCTGCGGCAGCAACGCCAGCTGTCCCGCCATCGGGGGGGGGGCGGCCAGCCCGATGCGCTGCTTTCGGGGCAGGCCGCCGCTGCAGGATTGAAGCGGCCTGCGGCACGCGCGGCCAGCTGTTGATCCGGATTGTCGATCTGCACCCAGATCATTGGCATTGATTGACAACCGGGCGTGCTTCTGGCCATTTCTCGGGCGCGCTCAATTCAACGGGAAATTCCAGCGATGCCGCGATAGCGAGAGTCACGTTTTGATTGAGCCATGCCGACGCCACGCGGTCGCATGTTTTTCCCGCCGACCTGCGCTCTCCGGCTTCGGCTCGCGAGACCAAAGTTTTTCTCGCAATCTCGCGATCGACCTGTTGGATCATTTATGCCGGCTTTGTCAAAAACACGGATGGTTTCGAGAAACGCGATCAACGCGGTGATCGAAAACTGCGCGCGGCTTGCCGAGACGCATCCCTTTGTGTGGAAGCTGGCCTGGGAAGCTGTGCACCGGCTGACATTCCTGCTGCCGCATGACCAGAGCTACAAGGCCTTTCGCCATTTCATCGCCGCCCGTCCGCAAGGGCTGTTTCTCGATGTCGGCGCCAATGACGGCATCTCGGTGCTGTCGTTTCGCAAGTTCAGCAAGCAGTATCGCATTCTCGGGCTGGAGCCGAACCCGGCACTGAAGCCGCCGCTGCAGAAGATCAAGTCCGGCGATCCGCTGTTCGATTTCAAGATGGTCGGTGCTGGCGCCTCGCCGCTGCGGCTGCCGTTCTTCGTCCCGAGCTACAAGGGAATCGTGCTGCATACGTTCACCTCGAGCAGCGAGGAACAGGTGCGGGCCTCCGTCACGAGAAGCTTTGGAAAGTCCGTCGGCGCGGCCATCTTCATTCAACCCTTCGAAGCCGAGATCATCAGGCTGGACGACCTGAACGTCGATCCCGCCATCATCAAGGTCGATGCCGAAGGTTTTGATTATGACGTTCTGGCCGGACTCGAAAAAACCATCGAGCGGTCGCGGCCCTTCATCGTCACCGAGATCGCGGCGACGGAATACGATAAGGTCAAGAGCTACCTGACCGCGCGTCGCTACACACTGTTGCTCTACAACATCAACAATGATTGCTTCGCGCCGGACGTCGTCTCCTATGGCAAGGCCGTTTCCGCCATGTCAGGCCACCGCAACTTCTTCGCCGCGCCGGAAGAAATGCTGAGCACGCTGCCGATGGAAAAAATGATCTATTAGAGCGGTTTCCGCCTGATGTGAATCTGTTTGTGCACAGGGGGATTCCCTAACAGCGGCAAATCAGATTCGGTCTTCGCTACCAGCAGCGGCGAGGGCAATCATGGCAAAGGGCTATTCGACGGACTTGAGAGATCGCGTGGTGGCCTTGGTCGAGGCCGGTGAGAGCCGCCGTGAAGCCGCACGCCTGCTTGATCTTGCAGCCTCGACTACTATTCGCTGGATGGATCGCTGGCACACAACCGGTAGCGTCGCGGCGAAGCCTGGCACCGGCCACTGCCGCTCGCCGCTCGAGCAGCACGCGCAGTGGCTGCTCGATCTAGTGACCGCAGAGCCCGATCTGACACTCGAGGAGATCGGCACGCGGCTCGCATCGGCCAAAAGACTGAAGGTCGGCAGAACCTCGATCTGGCGGTTTTACGAGCGGCACCGCATCACGTTCAAAAAAAACACTGCACGCCGCCGAACAGGATCGGCCTGATGTCGCCGCTGCGCGAGCTGAGCTGAAAGCCGAGCAATCGTCTTTACGCGCGCAACGGCTCTTTTTTATTGATGAGACGTCGGTGACGACCAAAATGGTCCGCCATTCTGGCCGCTCTCCGCGAGGCGAGCGACTGGTCGCGAGTGTGCCTCACGGCCACTGGAAAACCTTGACGTTCATTGCGGCGTTGCGCGTCAACGGCCTGACAGCACCCTATGTCATCGATGGTGCGATGGATGGAGCCGCATTCATGGCCTATGTCGAGCAGATGCTCGTGCCGACGCTGAAAAAGGGCGACATCGTATTCATGGACAATCTGCGGACCCACAAAATCGACGGGGTGCGCGAAGCCATCGCCACTGTCGGTGCGACAATCCGCTATCTGCCCGCCTGTTCGCCAGACCTCAACCCAATCGAGATGGCATTCTCGAAACTCAAGGCCGCGCTGCGCAAAGGCGCCAAGCGCACAGTGAAGGAACTCTGGGGGCTGATCGGTAAACTCGTAAAATCGTTTGCGCCCGACCAATGCGCCAACTATTTTCGCCATGCGGGCTATAGACGCTGACCTGCATCAGGTGGAATCTGCTCTAGCGGCTTTCCTTTCCGCACTGCTCTGCGCGGTCTCAATCTGGAAACGGCCAGCGGGAACAACGGTCGGCGATTCGGCCCTTGTATTCTTGGCTATTGGCGCCATGTTGATTTGCATTTCACGCCAATCCCGAATTCTCACTGCAGCGGTCGCGGTTGGAGCCGACGCATTCATTTTGGTCGCCAGCCATTCTGCGCAGCTTTATTCCGCACGCGGCGCGATCATTTGGAGCAAGGCAGCAGGCAGCGAGCAGTGGGATTTTTTTTGGAAAAGTGCGAAAGCAGGCTGACGGTCATCCGATCTTTTATTTCGTTCCGAATAACAATTATCAGGTCGGTGACGTCTTCATCATTGCTCTTAAAGGCAGCACGGATTTTCCGACATGGAACATGGCCCGCACAGGACCGGCGACTCTAAATTGCATAGGTCTTAATATAACGTTCATCAGCGAATATGCTTTTCCGGGAGGATGGAACGAGCCGATCCCAAGTGGAGCATTATTGGTATGGCTCGATCTCCCCTCGCTTCGCCCCGTCGAAAATCATTATCCCTTACTGGCCGACGCAAAGAACAAAGCTGGCGCGACCTATGAGGTGACCAATCTCCCAAACTCCGCGGCGAGTGGGCACGTAATTCGGATGCCATAAGCCGCACGATCAGTACGATCGTGCTGACCAATCCGGTCATCCCACCCGATACGCTCGTTCGCAAGAATTTTCTTCAAGGCGCAATAAACGAAACAGAACCAGGGTTCTTCTGGCGCGCAAGGCAGCGGCTGATAATAGGGTCCGCGGCTGCGAGGAAGGCGGCCGACCAGCGTTCGGCTGTCTCGTCGTTCAAGTGGGCACCGTCCATGGTTGCCATTTCAGGCACGGCGATGTTCAGAGCGCTCACGCCCACCTGCACGCTCAGACCGGTCGCGATGGCTGCAGTGCTCAGGTTTGGTGTCGGAACGCCGGTGAGAATGACACACTCTGGAGGGATCTTGGTTACCCCCAAAAATTCAAGTCCGACCTTGGACCATGCATCGATCAGACTCTGATCAAAGGGACCCATGCTTGGCTCGAACGGCAGGGCCTTCTGTGGAAAATACATCGGAATCCAGAAACCGTTATTCATCGAGCGATAGACGAAGCTCATCGGTTGCGGGCAAGCAACAGACCAAACACAATATGCCGAGAGCAGATCAATTGACGTCTTCTTCAATAGATATTTTGCCCATGCTGGCGGCGTTCCTCGCAAGATCGCTGCGGTCGGCTCGCTGCGGTGATGTCCAAAAAACGGGTCAGAGTTCGCAATAATAACTTTTGGTTTGGCACCGAACTTCTGCATAATCGCCAACGGCAAATCACTTGCTTCGCCGTATCCGAATCCAAGAAGAAAGTATTTGATACCTCGCCGCGTGAAATATTCCTCGACAGCTGCCGTTGAAAAAGCAAATTGCGTTCGGCTGCTGCCGAGAATCAACACGTCGGCCTGCTTCATATTCTTGATGGCCTGAGGCTCGAACCCGTAATACAGAGCGCCATGCTCGTAGTCGCCAAAAGCAGCGTCGTTGCAATATGCCACGAAGGCATCGGGCCGACTCGCATGAGCGCACGCCCGGATCTGCCAGATCGATTGGCCCAAGATGCCAACACCCGAGGTTACCGCGGCGAATGAAATGAAAACCAGCAGGTAGCCTACTCGTTTCAGCATTTCTCAAAACCGGAAGTAGAGGAATTCGGAAGCGCCGCCGCCATACATCACCGCAACCGCCGCGCCGAAAGCGATCCCCGATATAGCCGCCCACATAGGCGCAGGCCGCCAGCGCAGCCATCGCCAGGCTGCCGATGAGCCCCTCATGACCGCCTGGGTGTTCGGTGCCAGCAATGCAAAGGAAAGGAGCGGCACGACCCACCACAGCACTGCGGTGTCAAGAATCCGAGGTGCCACGATAAAATACCGGCACATCGACTGCCAAATGACGACTGCGTCGTGCATGGTCTCGGCTCTGAACGGCACCCACGCCAGGGTCACAAAAGCCAAGGTGCCCATCAGTCCGAAGATACGTGGCAGCGCGTATCCCCTGTTGCCCATGAAGTCTCGCCAGACATGGTTGATGGCAAGGCCCGCCCCATGGAGTGCACCCCACACCACAAAATTCCACGACGCGCCGTGCCACAAACCGCCAAGCAGCATGCTGACCAACAGATTGAGGTAGCGTCTCGTTGGACCGTGCCGGCTGCCGCCGAGTGGGATATAAAGATAATCCCGCAAAAACCTCGAAAGCGTCATGTGCCAGCGTCGCCAGAACTCAATCAGAGACGTCGCCTTGTAGGGCGAGTTGAAATTCAGCGGCAAGATTATTCCGAACATCATCGCAAGCCCGATGGCCATGTCCGAATACCCCGAGAAGTCGAAGTAGATCTGCAGCGTATATGCCAGCGTCCCGAGCCACGCATCCAGTGAGCCAACCGGCGTTCCGGCGTGAACTGCCGTAAAAACCTTGGTCGCATAAATTCCGACGTTGTCGGCCAACAGCACTTTTTTCGCGAGGCCAAGACAAAACCACGTCAGCCCCATGGTGAACGCGGACAAGTTGAAGCGATAGATCTGCCGATCCGCAAACTGCGGCATGATCTCTTTATGATGAATGATCGGACCGGCGATCAAGTGCGGAAAAAACGTCACGAAAAGACAATAGTGAATCGGCTTGTATTCGCTGGCCTCTCGCCTGTAAGCGTCGACAATGAACGCAATCTGCGTGAACGTAAAAAACGAAATGCCGAGCGGCAGTTGAATGTTGGGAACGGGAAAATTGAACGACGTCAAGTCGTTAATAATCGGAACCAGAAAGTTCAGATATTTGAAGTATCCGAGGTAGACCAGATTGGCGCAGACGCCGAGGATCAAAAGTGATCGATTTCCGTATCTGGCGAGGTAATATCCAATGATAAAATTGAATACCATGGAGGCCAGTACGATCGGTAACAGCGTCGTCGGATCTGTCCAGCCATAGAAAGCCAAAGACGCCAGTCCCAGCCATGCCGCTGCCGCGGTGACGCTCCATCTCCCAAAAATGAAGAAGATCGACAGTGTCACCGGCAGATAGAAGAACAGGAATTCTGGAGAATTGAATAGCATGCGCAACCTACGCTCAGTTCACCGACTCAATCGGCCAGATCACCAACCGGCTGTTGCTGTTACGGGCTCCGCCAATCTCAACTAGCGTCACCATCAACGTTCACATCGACTTCGAAGCTCTACCATGGCCGTCGTAGATATGCCATATGACAAAGCCTGCGGTTGAGGCGTTAAACAGATCGAATGCGATCGAGACGCCAGAACTACTCCCGCAAATCCCCTGGCAGCCGCATCTCCTCCGGTAACCATTTAAAGGACATAACCAGTCTGCCAGACTCGGAGAAGCCGTAGGTCATATCGCCCTTGTCATAGGTCCGCGCGATGCATTCCGGCGGATAGGACTCGAACCTCAGGCAGAGGCTGCCGCCTTCGACCACGACCGTACCTTTGCGTCCCCATGCCCGCATAACGCCTGGCAACCAAGCGCGCTCACGGACGGCTCCGGAGCGGCTGACATGCGCCAGAAATTCCCAACCCTCCGACTGCCCCCGGATGGTCCGGCCGATCAGCCGGCGCGCAAGATCGTCGCCGCTGCCGAACGGGCCAGCCGTCGTCGAGGGATCGAGCGGTGGAACGACGAGCGCCAAAATGCTGGGATCCTGCAAATGCTCCATTCCGACAAAGTGGTAGATCGTGGCGTCGACTCCCTGCATCGGACGCAAATCGACGCGCCGCCCCGCCACGTGTTCAATGGCGACGGCCTGCTCGAACCCGATCGAGAACAGCCGCGACGGGAACGGGTGCGCCGCCATGACGCCAGCCAGTTCTCCAACAGCCACCCGATCATGGGTATCGCGGACCATCTGCCAGGTCATCGGATGACCCCCGATGCTCGGATGCCGCTGCGCCGTCTCGTAGTAATTGGAGAACTGGACGACGGCCAGATAGGCCGTGATGACCCACGCAGCGGGCGCCAGCAACTGTTGGCGCAATCCGGATGCCAGGATTGCAAGGATCAGCGCAAAGAAGAACGAGGAGAACGCCGCGTAGTAATTCACCTCGACAATCCAGGGCGATACCCCACGCAGCAACATCACCGATTCGACGACGATAAAAAGCGCGAAGGCAATCCCGATTCGCACGAGCTGATATTTTCGCGAAGCATCGCGGCGCGCGTTCAGAACAAGAAATAGCAGGATGGCAAAGAAGACATAGAGGCCGAGCTGATCGGACCAGCGCCATGCCCAAAAATGCGGCAGCGGATTGCCGCTGGACCAGATGTTCTGCACGAACCGATGCAGCACTGTATGTGCGGATAGAATGGTTTCCAGCAGCGACCCCGGCGACACATTGGCAAGCAGAGCGCCATAGGGCTTGCTCGCCGTGAGGAACATCGATTCATACACGCCACGCGTGACGACCGTCCAGAGATCGACCGGCACTTGGCCAAGAGCGATATTCACGGCGGGGACGACGACAAATGCCAGCAGCGCGAATGCGAGCATTGAGATGGCCAGGCCGGCGAAGAATTTCACCTTCGACGCAACGGGCACGGCCCGATCGAAAAGCCTGTCCAAGAACACCAGCGGCACGCAGAGATAGATAAAAATGGCCGTCTCATCGGCGAGCAGCCCAAGTAAACCGGCGGTGAAGAGCACGATCGCACCGCGCGTGGGGTAAGCAACGCTGGATCCGCCGCGCGCCGGAAAAATGATGCAGGCGCCATAGAATGCCAGCAGCAGCATGACATTGGCGAGAGCCTTTCCCGGCACGTAGTAGTTGGTCAGCGTGTCGAGCATCGCCGGCGACGAGGCAAAGAGGATTGCCGCGATCAGCGCCGCCCGGCGGTCCCGCGTCAGTCTGAACGCCACCTTGCTGATCAGAACGATACAGAGCGGATAAAGCAGCCAGGCGATTCCGAGCGAGGGGTGGATCGTCCCCTGCAGCAGCAGATAGCGCCGCACGACGATATTTACGTAGGTCAGCAGCAAGGTCAGCAGCCGCGGCCGCGGATCGCCTATAGCATTGCCATCGAAAATCGCAGCGAGGCCGCCATCGGTAAGCACCGGCAGGAATTTGAAGGCGTATTCGCTCATGGTGCCGCTGGAACCTACGCGGAGCAGGAACAGAAAGACGACCGCGATCGCCAGCAGTGCGCCAAGCGCGGCAGCCGCGAAGCGCTCCCATCTCGCAAGCGGAGTGGCCGCAGCTGCTTCAGTTGATATTTCTGAGGTCATCTCTTCCCCGGGAACGACTATTGAGGTGTCACGCGAACACAGTTGGCATCGTCCAACCGTTCAGGACTTCGATACCACGTAACAGCGTGTGGTTGATCGACATTGTCAATGCGAAGGCTCAGGCCTCGACCGAGCGAACAGCCGTGCGGGCGCGTAAGGCGGATCGTAGTACAGCCTCACCCGGCGGTCGCCATCGCCAATCGCCAGGCCATACTGCGCGTAATTGGTCCGGAGCAGCGGCGCAGTGCGGCCGTCGACTTCTGCGTTCCAGTACGGGCTCCAGGTGTTGGCAATCACAAGGAAGCCCTTTCCGGAGTGTTTCAGGTCGAGCACGATCTCATCCGGGGTGTAGCGCACGATATCAACATCGCCGGCCGCAACCTCGCCATATCCATCCGTCGCAGTTTTCACATCGGCCTGTTCCAGCACGGCTTCGTTGCTGCGCGACCGGGCAAGGCGATCGAGCACGGCCTTGCCCGAGCTTTCCACCGCGACGGACTCCACCATGCGAAAGCGCGGGCGTACGCCGTCGATCGCATAGATAAAGATGTCCTTGCCGCGCAGATCGCGCTTCCACGCGTTGGCGAGGTCGAACAGCGGCCGGGCATAGGTCTTGAGAAACTGGAACCTACCGCCAGGGATGTCCTGCGTTGGACCCTGCACCAGGCCGGTATTATGGTTGCGCGAGACCGGGAAATCCGGCCAGGCGTCGGGCGCATGCACGAGCGCAATGCCCTGCCCTTGCAGCGGATATTCCGACAGCAGATATTTCACGTTGAGCAGGCGCAGAATGTTGATGTTGAAGCGCCGGTCGACATCGAATCCGGCCTTGAGTGCAGCCACGACATCTTCGCCGGGCAACAGCCCGACCACCGGCTGGATCAGATCTGCGCCGAGGAAAACAAAATTGTCCTCCGGGCGTCCGGTATCGACGCCGAACACACCGCGCGTGTAGGGCAATTCCGCAAACAGCGGCGTCAACGCCCGGTACCACAGGTCGCGATAGAAGGCCGGATAGAGATTGGCCCAGCCATCCACGGTCTCGAGACCCTGGGCGTACGCGTAGGCCGGCTGCAGCGGCAAGACGCTCGCCACCCGGAACGGCGCGGCCTCCTTCGCCCGGATGTCGTCCAGTGCCGTGATCCGGTAGTTGCGCTCGCCCCAGTCGTTGACGCCGAGTGGATAAAACAGGTGAACCTTCGGCCACACGATCATGAACGCGGCGAATCCGATCGCCACCGCAGCCACGCCGCGGCGCAAGGCCGGGCGCGACATCCGCAGCCACAGCATGCGCCCGGCCAGCGTCAGTCCGCAGGCCAGCACGAAGGCCGCGGGGATCTGGAAGAACCGCCCCATATAGACGCCATTCACGAATGGCAGCGCCAGCGCCACCATCGTCTGCACCAGGATCCACAGCCATTTTTGCGAGAGCACCGCCCAGATGGCGAAGACACGCAAAAACATCGATGCGGAATATCGCTCCTGATCGGTGCGCCAGCCACCAAAAGCAGCCAAAGGCAGACCGAGCAGGAAGATCACCGGCGGCACGTTCAGCGTGATGAAATCGAGCAGCTTGTTCTGCGAGAAAACATCGAACTGCAGCTGCCGGTAGAAAAGCCCGTCGATCGACCATCCGATCTGCTCGCTCGGCCAGCCGGCGCGATGCGAGGTCGGACCATTGGCGGCGATAGCGAACAATTGCGGACAATCCGCGAGCAGCAGCGCGATCGAAAACAGCGCGAACTGCCGCGCAACATGGAAGGAATAACGGCGCGACACGATGATCAGCCACATCGCTGCAAACAGCAGCAGATAGGGATCGCTGAAGGTGAAGGTGGTGCAGAGCGAGAACAGGGCTCCGGCGACCACGGCCGCGATCCATGACCGGTTCGGAGCGGTGACGCGATCCAGCAGCCACACGAGCAAGGGAACGCCCGCAATAGTGAGCAGCGCGCCTGTGGTCTGATAGGCAAAGGCGCCGTGCAGCAGACCGAGAAACGCGCTCCAGCGCCAATCCAGGCCGAGTTGCTCCTTGCCAACCCGCGTGGCGAAAAACACAGCGACGAAATATTGCAGGAAGCGATGCAGCCCGTTTGCCAGCCAGATCGGCAGCAGCTTGAACAGCAGCAACTCGATGCTGATCGGATCGGCGTTGCCCCAGAACGCCAGCCGATCGATGCCGCCGGCGACGAACGGCGACCACAGCGAGAAGTTCCGGTCGTTGCTGTCCAGTGCAAGATAGGCGGGAATGGTCTCCAGCCCGCTGCCGTAGCCGTACACCCATGACAGCGATCCGAACATCCAGGATTCGCAGGAGCACAGCGCAGCTACGATGAGCGCAAACACGACGTGCCGCTGCAGGCCTCGCCGATCTTCGTCGCCCGGCAGCAGCAGCGATTTGATCATGGTCGCGCAAACCAGCTACTGCGCCCGAAAAACAGTGCGCCGGCGACGAGAAGAAGCAAGGCTATACCATAGACCAGGAAAGAAAGCGGGCGACGAACCACCGGCGTATAGACCAGTTCCACCGTCGTCGTCCCCGCCGGCACGACGACACCGCGCATGACCGCATTGGTCGGATAGACCGATGCGCTCTTTCCATTCACGAGGGCCGACCATCCCGGAAAATACAGCTCGTTGGCAACGAGGAAACGCTCCGAATTGGAAGGCGCGACTTCGAGCCTGATGTTGTCGCCATTCCCCGTTGCCGAGAGGACCTTGCCGTCCGCGCAGTCACTGGGGATCGGGCCGCCTTCGACAAACGAGGTCTCAGTGAGATCGACCAGAACCGCATCCTTCTGAATAAGCTTCGCTGCCGCTTCAGTGACGTTCGCAACCGGAACGACGTGGCGGGTGAAGAAATAACGCGGAGTCACCGGCAACGGATTCGGAATGATCTCGACATCGTTCGGATCGGCCGGCTTCCACGGTTCGCCGTCTTGCGCACTGTTGTTGCGATAGAGCGACTCCGGAATTCGCGCCGCGTATTTGACGTTCAGGAGGCTGAGCATCGGCCAATCAAGTTCATTCGGATTGGTGAAACTGATCGTGCGCAGGCTCAGTCCTGACTTCCAGGGCAAGATCGCCAGCCGCGTCGGCACGCCCAGTCCGTAATAACCATCCACCACCCGCAACCGCCAGAAGCCCGGAACATGACCGGCACAAAAGCCGCCGGCGATCCTCGGATCGCACAGCAGCGCGGCGCGATAGTCGTTGTTCTCAAGCCGATGGTTGAGCGCGGCGATCGCGTCCGGCGACGGCGGGCGGAAATTATCCTTGGTCGAGTAGTGGTTGTTTCCGTCGCGGAACGGCGGCGGCGTGCGCGTATAAGCGCCGTTGACGTCGAAATTCGCGCCCAGGAACGTGTGCAGTCCGATGGCAAGTCCGATGGTGAGGTAAAGGACATGGTTCACCCCCGGCCGGCGCAACAGCGCGAAGCGCGTCAGGCCAGGCCGCGCCGTATAACGCGGGTTCATCGCCGCCATGAGGCAGCCCACGACGATCGCCGACAGAACGATCCTGATGAGCGCTGAATCAAGCAGTCGCAATCCCGAATAAATGAACCGCACTGGGACGCTGCCCCGGACCACGCCGACGATCAGTTCGATGCCGCCGACCAGCAGAATCGCCAGACACATCGCAATCGCTGCATGCGCAAGCATGGACCGTGGGGTGCTTGATTCCCGCGGCGACATGTCGGCCAAAAGGAGGCCGACAACCATCGACAATGGCAGCAGACCGACGATCAGGATCCGCGCATGCGTGAAATCCATCCGCATGAACAGCAGCCACACCAGTTCCAGCATCCACGGAATGGCGATGACCGAGAATGTGAAACACAAGAACCAGAAAAAGAAGCTGGCGTCGTTACGCCGGGTGTGAAGAAGCCGGAGCGGCCGGCCACCATAGGTGAACAGCCCGAAGATCACGAAAAACGGGACCAGCGAGGACGTATAAAGCAGAAAACCCTCGGTCAAATTGATCGAATTGCGCAGCATCGAGACCGCCTCCGACGGAAAGCGACCGAAGATGCTCACGTCGAACCATCGCAGCATTTGCAATGGATAGATCCCTTGAAAATTATAGACGTCTGCGAAGTTGTCGAAATTCATGCCCGCGATGACGCGCGAATACTGCTTGATCGCCACCGCGATGCCGTAGAGGCGCGGAAGGGCCCCGATCAGCCCGGCCAGGCTCGCCCCGCCGAACACCACGGCGATCCGCCATTCGCGCTGTGACCATGTTCGATAAAGCGCGTAGCAGCCCGCGAGGATCAGCGCATAGGCCGCCTTTTGCAGGAACGTGAAATGCAGCAGCAGGAAGATGAGCAGGCTCAGCGCAACAAAACTCCTCACCAGGGTCTGGCGGGAGATCGACCTGATCGCGAGCATGATGACGGGAATGAAAATAAAGACCGCAAAGCTCAGATCATTCTGTCCGACTTTCAGGATCGAGAGCGCGGAGAATTCGTACATCACCGCGCCGATCAACGCCGGGAACACGAGCTTGAGTTCCGCGCGCAGGAACGCGTAGGCGGCAATCCCGGCTAGGCCAAGCAGCGCGATGACGTCGTAACCTGCAATAATGTAGAGCTGCGAGATGCCCCCGAGGTAGGCGATCAGGGTGAACAGGCTGGGAAATGTGTAGGGCAGCGTGAACGAGTCGTAGCCCAGCATCTCGAACGGGCTCCAGGCATCGAGATGCCCCTGCGCGAGACCATCGACGTAAAACTTCAAGATCTTGAGATTGCTGTTCAGGCGATCGGGATTGCCGATGTAGAGGCCATTGGCGAGGCTGTCGCGAAAAAGCAGGACGCTGAGGCCGGCCAGCAGCGCGACGACCGCGAGGTCCTGGCACAGCAACGACACGTCAATCCGCGGCCGACTCCCGGTCATCGCTCAGTCTTCCAGTGGGGGCCGGACTTCATCACTGAAGATTGGCCGGCGGCGGATGACGGAAAAAGGTCCGGAGCTTTCCGAACGTCCGAACCGTACGTGCGCCCTTCGCGGTCAACTCCAGCCCGGCGGCGGTCTCGTCGAACAATCCGACGGCAACCAGACGGTCAATCCGTGAAGAGACCATCGCGCGGCTGTCGTAGAGCTGCTCGATCTCCACTGCGGTCATCGCACGCCGGCTGAGGCTGACGAGCAGGTTCGCGGAAATGCTGCTCATGGCCAGCGTAAACAGGAAAACATAGAGTTCGCAGCATAGGCCGTAAACCAGCGCACCGGCCCAGAACTGGGGCACGAGCCCATAACTGCTGTACAACCACCACGTCCAGGCCAAGCCAAGGACACCACCGACGGCGACGAAGCGAAACACGATATTGAGGCCGATCGGCAGTCGGCAGACGATGGCGTGTACGACAACCGTGCCAATAAATACCCCCAGCGCGCCGAAGACAGCCAACATCGATTCAACCGCGCTCTTTAATATTGGCCAGCCACAAAAGTCTTCTCAGTACCGAAGCAACGGTAGCACCGGAGCCGTTCAGCTTCCAATGGTTTCCATCCAGCCGAATGAGGTTTGAGCCCTGCAGGCCGGAAAGCCGGTCCGCCTTTTTGGCGTTTCCAATCCTCGAAAACGAGTCAACGAGTTCGGCCCGGGACGGCGCCTTGTCCGACCTTCCCTGCCCCATGATCGACAGCGAATAGCTTCCCTGGGCCAGCGACCACAGCTCGAGAAACGAAATGCTGTAAATGCCATGACCCGCGACCAGCGCGCAAGCGACGGCAAACGCTTCGCTGTCACGACGGATCAGAAAGATCAGCAGTGCAGCACCAACGAAAATCGCTGTGGAGGTCAGATGATACAGAAAAATGCCTCTTTCGGTCTGGAAGAGCGGCATGTTTCGCAACACGGCCACATAGATCAGGAAATGGCAGGCCAGCCAGACCAAAGCCACGAAGCCGGAAGCGCCAGTCCAATCAAGCATCATGTCCCCTTAAACGACCACCCGAAACATGGAATCCAGCACCACGCGGACAGCGGGCGCAGTCGCTCCGGTCAAATCCGATACGGAAATACGATCCGCAACCGAGCTATCAACGTTTATGTTCATAAACACTGCAGCGTCAATGCGTGCTTTCAATTCTGCACGGCCGTAATCCGCTCTGGTGTGAGCGACATGTCCCGTGACCATACCGGGCATCAAGCCCGGAGCTCCTCATTCGTACCGGAGATGGCGATTACCGCCTCATTTTAGATCGAAAATAATAGACCGCCGCCGACAGCCCGACCATGACCGCAGGCACCAGAACAGGCGCGATCAGCAGCCATATGCTGTCCGGTTCGATGATGGCTCCGGGCGCTGCGCCGATGCCGATCGCGACGGCGGACCAGATGAAGGCGGACGACAGGTTGGCAAGTTCAAATCTGAGGCGGCCCATGTCGGCGATGCCAGCGATGCACGCGATCGGGGCCCGGAGCGGCCCGGAAAAATAGCCGATCAAGATCGACAGGAAGCCGTGTTTTTCGAAAATTGCCTTGGCCCGCCGCATGAATTCGGGCCGGTTTTTCAACAGCGGGATTTGCTGTACGCGGTCCCCAAAATACTGGCCGAAAGCGTAACACGCAGTCATGCCCAGTGCCGCCCCGCAGGCCGCCCAGACCAGGATGGTCCAGGGTATCACGCCGGCGCCCATCAGCACGCCCATGGCGGTCAGGACGGAGCCGGCGGGAACGATCAGGTTGGTGCCCAGAAAGCTGCCAAAAAACGCAACGACAAACCCCAGCAGGCCGGCGAAGGCAGCGTGAGTCTGGATCAAGGCGGTCACATCCTGAACAGTGCTGATCATGGGAGCGAGTGCCTGGCTGGCCCTGTGCAGGCCGCGCGGACAAACGTCTTGACATTACAGAGCCTAGCCAAATTCGGCGTCACTGCGAGACATCCGGCGCAACGCCGGTCAGACGCCCAAAGATCGCCGCCGGTGCGTAAGGCGGTTGATAGCGAAGGGTGACCCGCTTTTCGCCGGCGGCGATTCGCAGCCCCTGCTGGGCGTGATTGGTGCGGATCAGTTTGCGCGGCTGGCCATCGACCGTGGCCCGCCAATACTGGCTCCATGTATTTGCAATCACCAGAAAGCTGGCGCCGGCATGGTCGAGGTCAAGCTCGATACTGTCCGGATCCTGCTGGACCACCCTGACGCTGCCCGCCAGATCACTGGACGCAGTCATTGCAGCCAGATCCGGCGCTTCGGTGGATTCGACGAACGCCATTTGCGCGAGCTGGCGCGCGCCGGACGTCGACAACCGATCAAGCACCGCCGCTGCGCTCGGCTCGGCGACCACCTGCCCGACCAGTCGGTACCGCGGCAGGGAATTTTCGATCCGGTAGATATAGATGTCCTTGCCTTCCTGCCGCTTGCGGATGCCCTCACGCCAGTCACCCAACAGGCCCGCGAGATTGGCGACCAGTCCCGTGCGTTCGGCTTTCGGTGGACGCTCCCAGTGCGGCATCCCGGTCGGATGGCTCCTGGACTGCGGGAAGGTAGGCGGATGCGCCGGGGCGTGGACCAGGCTGATGCCGCTGCCGGACAACGCGTATTCCGACAGCAGATAGCGGACATTGAGCAGCCGCAGGATATCGAGATTGAAGCGGCGGTCGATGTCGAAGCCGGTCGTGATCTCCTGTTTCGGATCCTCGCCGGGCAAGGCGCCGATGCCCGGATAGATCAGATCCGCGCCGAGAAAGATGTAGTGATCCTGCGGACGTCCGACCGCGGGATCGAAAATATTGCGCACCACCGGCAGCTGGCTCATCACCGGCGCAATCACGCGCAGCCAGAGATCCCGATAGACAGAGGGATAGAGATTGGCCCAGCCGTCCGCTGTCTCGAATCCCTGCCCATAGGCGTAGCCGGGCTGCAGCGGCAGCACGCTGGCAACCCGGAACGGATCGGTCTCGACTGCCTTCAGCGCCTGCAGCGAGGCCACTTCATAGTTCCTCTGGCCGAGGTCCTCAACGCCGATCGGGTAGAACAAAAACACCTTCGGCTCGATCAGCATGAAGGCAATCAAGCATCCCACCGCTGCGGTCGCCAGCCATCGCAGCGACTGCCAGCGCAGCAGCGCATGCCAGGCGATATAGGCCGCAAGCGTGAAGCCGCAGGCGAACAGGAACGGCGCCGCCAGCGTATAGAAGCGCCCCATATAGATCCCGCTCAGCCACGGCAGCGAAAGGCTGCCGAAGTGCTGGAGCGAGACCAGCAGCCATTTCTGCGACACCAGGGCATAGAGCGCAAAAACCCTGAGGAATGCCGACGCCGGCGCGGACGGTGGCGAACGCACCCTGCCGCGGACCAGAGCCATGATCGCCAGCGCCAGCCCCGCCAGCATCGCCAGACCCGGCATCGTGGTGGTGAAGCCGCGCAGCCGAATGTCCTGATTGAACAGATCGAACTGAAACTGACGATAGAACAGGCCGTCGATCGACCAATCCACAGTCTCCATCGGCCAGTGGCTGCGATGCGACTGCGCCGCATTGAGCATGATGGCGAAAAACTGCGGACTGTCCGCCAGCAGCAGCACGCCGAAGAAGGCCGCAAACCGCGCCAGCGCTGCTGGCCGATAGTCGGCCCGGACGATCAGTATCCATCCTGCGGCGAAAGCGAGAAGATACGGATCGCTCTGCGAAAACGTCGTCAGCGTCGAGAACAGCAGGCCGGCGACGCAGGCCAGCCACCACGGCCAGCGGTCCATCACCCGCATCAAGGTCCAGACCAGCAGCGGCACGCCGGGAAAGGCAAACAGCTCGCCAAAGCTGAAATAGGCAAAGGCGACATGGATCAAACCCGCCAGCATGCCCCAGCGCCGGTCCAGCCGGAACTGCTCCTGCACCACACGTGCGGTGAAGAAGATGGTGATGAAATACTGCAGGAAGCGATGCAGTCCGTTGGCGGCCCACAGCGGCAGCAGGTGGATCATCAGGGGCTCGACATTGAGCGGGTCGGCATTGCCCCAGAACGACAGCCGGTCAACGCCGCCGGCGATAAACGGCGCCCACAGCGAGAAATTCTGCCCCGGCTTCGACAGCGCCAGATGCACCGGCAGCGTCTCGATCCCCTCGCCATAGGCGTAGATCCAGGAAAACGGCCCCAGGATCCATGAATCGCAACTGAACAGCACCGCGGCGGCGAGCGCCAGCCAGAGTTGCCAGCGCAGACCGGTGGCGGGGACGATCAAGAGATTTCCTTTTCAGCTGCCCCTGAGCTTCGGGACAGCGTCCAGCCCGGGCACCACCCGCGGCACCTCGATCGCTGTTCACTTTCGCGCATCGCAAGCCCCCGCAAGGCAGGCACCCTGACATCAGCGATTGGTCCCTTCCGAAGCATTGCGGCGGCCACGCCGGCGAACCCAACGACGAGCAATTCCCAGAATGCCGCCGACCGGATATAGATGACAAAAACGATAATGGCGACCTGGGCAACAGCGCAAATCATGCTGCAGACGTTCACCTTGATCTTCCACTGATACAACAGGCAGTGCATGCAAGCGACCATCCCCAGTATCGGCATGCAGCGCAACGATGTCACTGCGCCTAACTGACCATTAAATTTGATCATCGGCAGCAACGCGTCGCACATCAAAAAAAACGCTACTAGCCAGAGGAGCGCAGCGACATTACGGATATAGCTCACGACAAACAAAAGCGCTGAAACGCCGAAGACCGCATAATACATATAGAGGACGTTTTCGACCTTATAGCCCATCAGCCGAAACGCAAACATCGTCAAGTCGACGATCCCCTTATCATCATTGCCCAGCAGACGGTCGGAGCGATCGGAAATCGCAGGAGCCTCCTTAACGAGGCTGGCAACCGTCCTGTCGATCCCCACTGCAGTCCTGTCCTCCTTGATCCCCGCGTAAAACCGATCGTAAACAACGGTGAGCGATGTGTAGTTTCGGATGTGATGAAAAGCCAGTTTAGAGAGCGCGGGCGGAACGGCGTCAACGACCCAGACCGGCGGTTCGGTGTCCATCTTCAGTCGCCGGGCATCGACAATGTTTAGCCAGAAGGCCATTGCGGCGAGCAGGATGCACACCCCGGGAAGCCAGGCCCTCATCATCCGTCGGGCACTTTTTAGGTCCGGAGCAACCACAGCTTTCCTGCCATATCAGCCGTTAAAGAGCGTGGATTGATGACACTGGATCGAGAGTTTTCGGCAAGTTTGCCTCGATCTCTTGAAGATCGCGGCGCCTGCAGGCGGTGTGTCCAAATGGACCGAACTTGAATGCCGCACTGATTTCGGTTGAACCGTCGACCACTAGGGCCATCATGGCGATGTTGGCCCGCACCAATTGTCCGCGGCCGCTCGTGATTTCATAGCAATGAGAATATTGCATCGGAAGCAGCACCATGGCCGGCCCCGCCGCCTCGACCGAGAGATGGAATCCGCCGCGCTCGAAGCGCGCCCGGCTTGTCGTCGCCGGCAGAAACGGGCCCACCTGAGCCGGTTTGCGGTCCAAAACAACCTGGCGCCGCGGATCGAAGGCAGGCTGTGCGACGGCCGTCAGCGCCTCTGCCCAGGATGGGAGGACGCTGACGTCAACCGGGCTGTAGGACATAAGGTTCGGATCAGAGAGCTCTCTGACCCTGAGTTCTTTCCAAGAATAAACCTCGCGGGATTTCCCGTCCAATTCCGGATTCGCGTCGTTGACCACGAGATAGCGCGCTCCCATTGCCGCAAGCATTGTCAGATCTGGATGCGTCAATGCAATCATGCTCACGGACTGCTGTTGCGCGTGGGTATTTTGAAGCCGGGAATAGAACCAGAAATAGTCCGGCGTCATGAATGTGTTATATTGGGACAGGGTCGGGATCGAAAATGCCTGCCAGTTGAATGTGTGAAAACCACTGCCATACAGTCGCACATTCTTGTGCCAGTGCTTCAGGATTTCGTCCAGCATCTTGGTCGTTGGATCGCCCCCGGTATAGAAATCGTCGATATATCCCCGGAATGGCTGTCCCGGCGCAATGGCGACACGCGCAGCGACAAATTCGACAATTGGCAACGGGTTAAGTGAAAGCCGTTCTCTCATGTCGCGCCGTTTGTCCGCCCACACAAATGGGGTCTGAACGGAAACAAAGACAGCGCCGCACACCAGCACGAGAATGACGATCCCGCGCGTTTGCTTTGCAAGTCCGACGCCTAGAACCAGGAACGCGACCAGGCATAGACCAACCTCATATGAGGTGCGGTGATCGGCCGCCGACAACAGCGCAAAGATCACCGTTCCTGCCGCCGCGCCCGCAAGCACGACTCGAAACGCAGCGCGCGGAGCGACTGCCTGGGAAGCGAGATAGATGGCATGGACCGGAAGCAGAACGAGAAACGGATAATACGCCCATTGGTAATACCATGGTGCCGGCCCGATCCACGGAAGGTTCTCCGTGACGTAGAGGACACCGATCACAGCCCAAGCAATCAGCAGCGCCAGCGATGTGGTTGCAAGAATGAAGAGCGTCCGAGGGATCACAATCGTTCTCGACGCAAACAAGACCGCAACCGACGACAGCAGCGACAACACATAGAGACCGCGGGACAGATCGCTCGGATGATATGGAATTCCTGCAACATGAAAAGAACGCGACTGAAGCGAGATGGCATTGCCATAATAGATCCGTGCCGTCCCACGGAACAGCAGTATGGCGTATTCCGGGAAGCCCGCGACGACCAGGACAGCCAACGCGCCGATGATCGCCGCAATTTTCCAGAAGACTTCAGGCCCGCGCGCGGACAGCAGCAACACGGCACCCACCAGCCCAAGCGTGGGGCCACCGAGCATGCTGGTGGAAATGTCCGCACAGAGCATGGCAAGGACTGCGC
Source organism: Nitrobacteraceae bacterium AZCC 2146 (assembly GCA_036924855.1). Taxonomy (NCBI): domain Bacteria; kingdom Pseudomonadati; phylum Pseudomonadota; class Alphaproteobacteria; order Hyphomicrobiales; family Nitrobacteraceae; species Nitrobacteraceae bacterium AZCC 2146. Next base: position 7,107,967 of record JBAGRP010000001.1, on the reverse strand, counting down.
AAACGAAAGCCGCGGCAAAGAGCGCGTTTGCGAGACGATCTCCACGGCCGCAGCGCGCGAAACAGCCCAGGATGATGGCCACGAAATAAAGTATTCCGCCCTGCAGTCCGGCGATATGCGGATCCTGTTGCGTCGTCCAGAACAGGACGGTGAGCAATGCAGTGGCAATGGAGACGGGCACGGCCACCGACATGGCCCGAAACACAAAGTAGCAGCTGGCAAACAGGATTTCCGCGTAGGAGACGTAGATCCAGAATATTTGCGAGTTGGGATCGCGGAAAAAGAAGAACGGCCACAAATGCGGCGTCAGATACAGGTTGAGCGGATAGCTGAACGTCGCCATGCCCTCGATCGGCGTGACCGTCGAGCCTACCGCAAATTGCGACCAGTTGCGCAGTGTCTGCAGCAACGCGTAAGCATGCATGCCGTCGTGATGCTGGAGAAGGAATTCGGGGAAGTTCCGATACAGCAACACAGCCGCGAAGAAGCAGAACAGGGCGGCCGCTACAAACGCCGCAAACGGAGTCCGAAGCGCAACAGATCGACCACCGAACGCAGGGCCGGACAACGCGCCACGAACTTTTTCAAACTGCAAAGCAAGCGCACTCCGCTCCGCTGTTCCATAGCCGGATTGTCGGGTCATCTCGGCATCAATTTCAATCTGGATACTGCGCGAACACGATGGCCCATGAAATGATCGTGCGGTGCGAGACGATCCCGGTTCGCACCGCACGCAACATCCCGGTCAGGTCCGCTTGTCGCAACAGACGGCGATGATGTAGTGCGCCATCTTGTGGTAGCCGACGTGCAGCACCTCGTCGTTCATGTTGAACATGAACACGTTGTGGAAATATTTCTGCATCGTCGCTTTCAACACCGGCGAGCTCTGGCAGTTCACATGCCCCTCGATGCTGAGCTTGGAGGCGTAGGGCTGGCTTTCCAGTGACGGCATGCCGAGGATCAGCACGCCGTGGTCCTCCAGCGAGGCAATCATGTTCGACAGAAACAGCGGCTCGTTTTCGGGGTTGATATGTTCGAGCACGTCGAGCGCATACATCCCGTCATAAGTCCCCTGCGGCGGTCCGGACAGCATGTCGTGGACAAACGCGCCGGCGAGATCCCAGCCGACGCCGCCCCGCGACTTCGCGTCTTCAATGAAGATCGGATCGAAATCCGTCACGGTTAGGTGTTCGACCTCCTGCTGCACGATCCGGCTCGGAAACGCATCGCCGCAACCGACCTCCAGCACGTTCTTGCGGCCGGACAGCATCTTGGCGACGAACTTATAACGGGCAAATGTGAACGTCAGGCGCTTGGGGTCATCATGCCACGCCTGGTTCATCATCAGGCCAAGCTGCGTGCGCCCATGACGATCGGCCACATCGAGAAGCCGATTGTACTGGACTTCGCGGGTCGAAGCATCGTCGGCGCGGTCGGAAGTTGTCATAAGATCCCCATGAAATCTCAACATCGCAGAAAGAATATTTCGAGTCTAGTATACGACCAAATTGATCGCGCTGTCAGGATTATTGAGTTCATCCGGCCTGCCATCGCGCCCTTGGGTGGGCGAAGGGCGCGGCGTCCGCCGAGGCTTTCCCGTTGCTCCCTATTGGTCCCATTTCTTGAGCCTGAACTCGATCAGCCCCATGCCTAATTCTCGGGTATCAGGAGACAGGCCGGCGCTCGCGGGCGAGGCTGGATTTGAAATGTTGAAGGACAGCACGAGCGTGGGCCGTCCGGTCATTGCGCTGTTCGGGATGCGCGCGGAGACCTCTTGCTCTGGCTTGGTGTCGCTCAAGATCCAGCTGGCGACGGCCACCCCGTTCGCGCGGACCGTTATCTGCTGAACTCCGCCCGGCTTTGGAACGAACGCGCGGACCGTTGCCTCGAACAGCAGATCGGAATTTACGGCAATATCGGGGATCAGAAACGGACGCAGCGTCGCTTCAGGCGCTGTCGTCCAGGTTCCCCATGGCTCAGCGTCACCCCACCCTCTCTCATGCATCGGCAGGCCACCCACGCCGAATGAGCCTCCAGCAATTGTGATGGGGCAGCGCGATGGGATGCCGGCGGAATCGGCGGTGGTAGCCTTGACGATCCAGAGACCGCCAGACTTCCATTTGCTCACTCCGATGTCCGCTCCCGCTCTGGCCCGCACAAGGAACACGCCTTTGAAGTCACGGGGTAACTCGAAGTTCGAGTTATCCCTATTTGCCTGAATGGCTTTTAGATCACTTTCCTTGATATCGCACGACGCAGCTTCAGGCAGAGCGAGCAGCCTGAACTCACTAGATGTCGTTGGATGCGCGAGATTCGGTTCGATCTTCAACCCGGGCACAATCGTCCAGTGGTCATCAAGAAAACTGACCGAGGTCAATACGGCGTCAATCTTCAGGCTCGCTGCATCAAGCGCAACGGCCGACCAGAATTTCGGTTCGGCAAAATCGCTTGCGATGACTTCACCGGGAAGCGATGTTTTCTTCCGAAAGATCCGCTCGTCGTTGCAGAAGCGGAATGGCAGTTCGAGACGAGCCGGATAGCGTTCCAACAAAACGGAATCGAACGTTTTCGTTCTCATACAGACATAATAATTAGGATACGCGTATCGCGCGTTGGATTTCCAGTCAGCAAACCACCGCGAAGATGGATCGGTCACGTCTGCGGCAGCGCTGCCAATTACGGTGTCAAAATACGCCCAATTCCCGGCGTAGTAAGCCACCGGGGCCGCGTAGTTACTAACAGCAAAAGTTGCGCCGTGCAGCGGCGGCGACTTCAATTTCTGCAAGAAGGCGAGGTGATCGGGCGGAAACAGGTTTGCGTAATAGACCTGCACCCTGACCCACAACAACGCCGGGGCGGCAATGACGATTGCAACCAGCAACGGCACGACGACCCTCCGCCTGTGCTGAAATCGGCTGTCGGCGAGAAGCCATTGCCCGTAGCGTCGCGCTGCGACACTCATGGCGTAGATCGCAATGGCCGGAACCATGGCGACGAAGAAAATCGCAAAGGGCGCATATCGCTCAGCGTATCCGCTGATAACATAGCCGGGCGAGAGCATATAGATTGACGTGTAGCAGACAATGCCTATTGCCAGGAAGGCCAGCGCCCGCCGGACAAACAATTTTCCTTCGTGTCCGAAAGACGCGGTCGCGCCGAAAGCGGCAATGCCGGCCGACGCCACGAATGCGATGATCGTCGCTGCTCTGAGAACGAGCCGGACTTTCCAGCTTTCGACCAGCGGCAACCAGATCTCGCTGTAGGTCTGGTCGAACAGCAAATAGCTTTTGGCGACGAACAGGGCGCCAAATGCGATCGCCAGGATTCCGCGACAGACCGCCATCCAGAACGGCCGGTTCGTCCATCCGGTGAAAACAAGAAGCACGAGCGATCCGACAATCGCGATGCCCAGGACAATCGTCCAGAGCCTGCGAGGCGCACTGGCAGGTGCGAGCCCGAACAGTGCGCCCGATACGACTACAACCTTGAGCGCAAGGATTGCGACAACGGCGTAGGCAAGAAGCGGCCAGATTCCGCCCCGCGTCAGGGCGGCCGGAATTTGCCATGACAGCGACCGGGCTCGGCGAGGACCGACGATACGGGCTTCGAACAGGTGTGAAGACGAGCCGGTATTTGGCCCACGGGCAGTTGAACCGTCGGCGGCGACGCTTGGCACGGAATTGCGCTGCAGAAACGAGATCAAGACGCCCGCGAAGGGGACAATGACCAATATGGAAAACGCCGGCGTCCAGACCTGGAAAATGTAGTTTCCGATCGACCGCGCAAACGCCAGCGGCATCCGAAGTGAACCGCCGTCGCGAAAGTTATTCCAGAACACGATATTGTGGTTGCGAAAAAACAACTCGACCGAATCGGTCATGCCGAGCGTGGATGCGTTGCGGGCCAGAAACGTCGTCGCGAAATCTGCCTTGACGACGTCCAGCCCAAAAACCAGCACCAGCTGTGAAAACAGCATAGCCAGCGACGCCAGGCCGGCGATGGCTTGTACGGCGTAAAGCCTGGCAATCCGTTTCGGCGATCCCCAGTGCAGCCAGAGAACGTAAAGGCCCGCCGCGATGGACACGTAGCCTGCAAAGACGAGCTCGAAATAGAAGACAAGAAAAAACAATACGCCCAGCAGCGCGTATGGCCAGATTCGGTTTTCTGGCGAGGCACTCGAAATTGCGAACAGCGTGCCAAAAAACAGAAATCCGTACCAGACGCGGTAGGTGACCACGTGCCATTGCGCGTAAAGTAGATAGTCAGAAAACAGGAACAGGCAGAATATGAATGCGATGGCCGGCCGCGTCACTTTCGCGATTGAGGCGTAGCAGAAGAACAGCGTCAGGTTTCCGATGATCAGAGTCGTCACCAGCACCTGGGCTTCGACCGTGCGCGCGCCGAGCGCGTAGATCAGGAAGCCGAACAGCCGCGGCATGTTGCCCTGATGGGTATGGAAGAACGGGTGCGACGCCTCGGTCAGCCCATAGGATTCATCGGTCAGCCCGAACGATTTCCAGAATGAGAACGTATAAAGGTTATGTGAATGCCACCACACCGAAAAGGTTTCATTGCCGTCCATGACGTAGGGCACGAACGACGACCTGACCATGAACCAGCCATAGTAAAGCTGATGCAGGCAGACCAACATCCAGAACAGCCCCCAGAACGATGTCAGGGTGCCGCGGTCCTTGATGGGAATGGCGCGAAACATGTCAGCAGCCTGGTCGCTTGAGCGAAGCGCTCTGGAATATTCTGGCTAATCGTAACAACGTTGCGCGCGCGCGTGTCATTCCAGCACCGTCCAGTAGTAATCACCCGTATAGCCGCAAGAATCGAATAGCGCTTCCCACGCTTCCGGCATGTAGTAGCTCTTGGCGGTCAGCATCCAGTCTTCGAACAATTGCCGCTCCGCCGCGCTTCGATAGGCGTCGACCTGGATGAAGCCCTGCCCCTTCGAGATCCGCTGCAGTTCGCGAATCGCTGTAGCGCAACGCCCCGGTTCGAGATTGTGGATTGTGTTGATGCAGATCACCGCATCAAAGCAACTGTCGGCGAACGGCAGCACGTCGCAGGAGCCGCGCACGGTCCGGCCGGCTGCGTCCGGGTGCGCGTGGGTCAGCGCATACTTGGAAATATCGAGGCCGTAGACCTCAAGTCCCGGGCAAACATCGGCGAGGTCCTTGACCAGAAACCCCTTGGCGCAGCCGACATCGAGCACCCGGTCGCCCGGCTTCAATCCGAAATGCGCGACAAAGGTCTGCGCGATCGGCACCCACCGCCCGTCATAGCGATAGCCGCCATAGCCCTGCTCGCGCGGCCCGTCGAAATATTCAAAGCCGAATTTCAGCGCCAGCTCGCGGTTGGCTTCTTTGCCCTGCACTCGCTGCGCGATATCGCGCACCGCCTTGGGATAAGTCTTGAGCAGATTGACCTCAGCCATCGGCCCTCCCCGCGCTGCGCCGACGCACTTCCGCGACGACAGCTTCAAGAGACTGGAAATGAAAGTTCGGGAACGCCTGATGCAACGCCGTCGCGTCGAAATGGCGATGGGTCACTGCTCCGCCACCACCCGCAAAGCTGACCTCCACAGGCGGATCGAAGGTCGCCGCCACGATATGCGCCACCTCGCCGAAGGAATAGGAGCGGCCGGACACTGCGTTCAGAAGTCCAGCCGAGCGGTGAACCAGCACGAGCCGCACCAGTTCGGCAACATCGTCAGCGAAGACGTGATCGCGCGTCTCCTTGCCCTCGCCGCCCAGCGTGATCTTGCCATCCTTGGCGGCCTGGCGACGAAACCGGTTCGGGCCGTAGGAATTGTGGGTGTCGTCGGCGGCACAGACCAGCGTACAGCGCAGGATTGCGAGCGCATCGGCCGGCACGGCACTCATCATCATGACCTCGCGGGCCTTGTGCATGACGCCATAGAGATCGAGTGGATCGGCGGGCGTGGTCTCGTCCACCGTCCCGTTGCCGAACTGGTAGACCGCATCCGAACTCATATAGACCAGTTGCCGGCACTTGACCGCTGCCATCGCGGCGGCGACGGCCTCGGCCATCCGCAGGTTCTTCATCAAGGTTGCGATGTCGCGGCCCTTGTCCGGTGTCAGCGCCGACAGGAACACCACGGCGTCGTCGGGCTTGAGCAAGAGATTCAGCTTCTCCGCCGCATCCGCTCCCTGCAGATCGATATCCGCGGATCCGACGCCCAACGCGGCGATGCCGTCCGCCTTCAGGCAGGTCAGCAGTGCCTTTCCAAGCACGCCGCCGGAGCCCAGCACGACGACGCGCGCGGGCTTCTTCGGCTGGGCATTCTGATGCGCTAACATGTCGTCTCTCCAGATCTGCTTGCTGCAAGCTTCGCGGTCAGGAGACCCCGAGCTTGTGATATTCAAGTCCGGCAGTGATCGCGGCGCGGCGATCAAGCATGCCGTAGGGATCGATCACGACCTTTCCGCGCAGTGCCTTGGCAAGCTGGCCGACGTCGATCGTGCGAAATTCGGGCCACGGCGTCATGATCAGCACGACATCGGCTCCGGTGCAGGCCGCGAGCGGATCGGCGCCGGCCGTGAGTGCCGGATGCCATTCCACGCGCGGTGCGACGACGGGATCGAACGCTTGCACGCGGAACGGCTGCAGTGCCTCGACCAGCGCCACCGCCGGGGAGTTTTTCACCGAATCGGTGTTCTCCTTGTAGGCCAGCCCCAGCACGGCGATCACCGGATCGGCCATCCGACTGAGCACCGTCTGGTGCAGTGTGCGCAGCGCCCAGTTGCGGCGATAGCCGCCGTTGTGCTGCCAGGCCCGGACCACACCGATATCGGTGCCTAAAGCGTCGCCAAAATTGTTGAACGTCGCCAGATCGCGCTCGAGATTGCCGCCGGAAATGCCCATCCCCGGGCTGATATAGGCGTAGGCGCCGATGCGGCGGTCGAGCCGCAGCGCCGGAACGATTTCGCCGTAGTCCGCGCCGATGTTTTCGCACAATTCAGCGATGGTGTTGGCGCAGCTGACCTGCGCGACCAACACCATGTTGATCGAGATCTTGCAAAGTTCGGCGCTCTCATAGCGCATCGGCAGGATCGGGCATTCGAACGCCGCGAGATAGGTGGCCAGCGCAGCTGGCAATGGGACCGCAGGATCGGTGCATCCGACGATGAAGCGCTCAGGATACATCGCGCGCTCGATGGCACGGCCAAAAATCAGCGTTTCGACCTGATAGTAACGCGTGTCCAAAGGCCGGTTCAGGCCGCGGGTGAAGCCCGGCGGCACCTGGCTGAGGACCACCAGCACGCCTGCCGGCGCCATGGCGGCGTCGACGATATCGATCAGCCCGCGAATCGGACCAAGGTCGCTGGCGCCCTTGTCATCGGTCGGCACATCCGGCGCGACGTAGATCACGTCGCATTTCTTCAGCAGGCTGGCATCGGAGGTGAACGTCAGCTGCGCGCGGCGGCGCGCGAACATTTCCGGCAGATCCGGCTCGACGACGGGAAGCTTCCCATCGTTCAGCGCGCCGATCCTTCCGGCATCCGGATCAAAGCAGATCACGTCAAAGCCGCGTTCGGCCGAAGCGACCGCGGAGTTCAGGCCGAGATGCGTCATGCCGGCAAAGCCGATCACCGGTTTGGTCATTGTCCCTCGCCCGAAAGTGCCGCGGCCCCGAGTGAATTCAGCGTGCGGTTGATCCACATGTCGGTCTGCAGCGAAGCGCCGCCGGTCGCGCACAACGATTTGAAATGGTCGTATTCCAGCGCCCAGGTCGGATCGGCCTGCACCAGCGTCACCGATTCCTCATCGGGCCGCCCGGACGGCAGCACGCGACCGCGGACCGTGAACGTGCTCGGGCCCCACTTGCACAGCGAGGTGATATGGGCGCTGCCCTTCTCGGCATGGACATCGGCATAGAAATGGTTGCGCCAGCTGAGCAACGAGGTTTCGAGCTGCAGCAGCGGCGTTCCGGTAGCACCGAAGGTAACATGATCGAACGACAGGTTCTCGAACCGCGATGCCGAGATCACCTTGAACGGCTGCGCGATCGGCCCCAGCCAGAACGACAGGGTATCGAGCAGATGCGACCCCAGATCGAACAGCACGCCGGTGCCGGTGTCGCGCCACGGCGACGCCTTCACCTGCGCCGCGGTGCCGTTGCCGTAATACATCCGCACGGTGTAGATCTGGCCAAGCTTGCCGGAGTGAATGAGATCGCGCATCCGCATGAAGTGCGGTTCGAAGCGGTGGTTATAGGCGGTGTAGCAGACGGTACCCGTCTTCGCGGCGAGCGCCGCCAGCGCGGTCAGTTCGCCATCGTTCACCGACAACAGCGGCTTCTCGACCAAGGCATGTTTGCCATGGCCCAACAGGTAGGTAAGCAGTTCGACCTTCGGATCATCCGGCACGCACAGCAGCGCGGCATCATAGGAATCCAGCGGCACATCGTCGATGCGGCGATAGCCGGCATCGGGCAAAACTGGATCAACGGTGGCGACGACTTCCGGCCCGGCGATCGCGGTCCGCTTCCGACCCTGAACGCCCAACCCGACAACGACGACGCGCATACCTGTTCACCCTGATCCGATCCCGGAAGCGCCATGCGCTCCGGGACCCCGTGTCAATTTATCGCCGCTGATTTCAGTTCAGAATGGCAACCCGTTCGATCGCATCGATCTTCTTGCGCATTGCGTCCAGCGTGACCGGGATATTGCCGTCGTGCTCGCACTCGATGCCGGCGGCCATCGAGCCGAGAATCGAGGCGATGATATCGTTTCCGGTCAGTTTCAGCGCCAGCGACGAATAGGCCAGCAAGGCGTCGCCCGCGCCCACCGCATCCACCACGCGGTCGACGAAGCTGTCGATCACCGCGAAGGTGCGCGGATCTTCTGCCGGCCGGGTGCGATAGGTCAGGATGCCGCGATCGCCGAGCTTGAGGATCAGCGTCTTGCAGTTGGCCAGGCTGAACAGGCTGGTGGCGAGCGGGCGCACATGGGAGTCCTGATCGCCCAGCGCGAAGCGCGCCTCGCGCTCGTTCGGCGTCAACAGGTCGAAGCCCTGGAATTCAAGAATATTGCCCCAGCGGCTGGCGACTTGGCTGTCCGCGACCTTGAACACGCCGTTCGGAATGGCCCCCATCAGGATTGGAACGGTGGAGCGATTGAACACGCCGTGGCGGAAATCGCTGAACACCAGCACGTCGGTTTCGATCTCACCGATCTGGCTGCAGAATTTTGCGCAGATCTTGTCGGAGATGGTGCGGTTATCCAGCGTATCGACCTTCAGCATGCGATATCCTTCGGTGATGATCGCATTCTTGTTGGTCGTGGGTCGCGTCGGGTCTGAAATATCCTTCATCGTCACGCCGGCGGCGAGCATGTCTTCCCGCACGAAGGCTGCGTCCGCGTCATCGCCCAGCACCGTCGAGAACGTCACGTCGGCACCGGCGGCCTGCAGATGCTTGGCGACGATTCCGGCGCCGCCGACATAGCTGTCCTTGCGTTCGAAGCGAACGCTGATGGTCGGGGTCTTCGACTGGCCGCCGATCATGGCGCAATACGTATAGCTGTCGACGATGGTATCGCCGACGACATGGGCGCGTATGCCTTTGAACTTATCGAGGATGGAGCGGAGGTCATTGAAGGTGACCTTCTCCTCCATCATCAGCATGTTGAGCTTCTCGATCGAAATGTCGGGCGGCTGCATTTCGATCAGCGCCGACGACGAATAGACGACGTCGCCCGGCGTGAAGATCACTTCGCCGCCATAGCCGTCCAGGATTCCGATTTCATCCTGCGTCTTCGGATGGATCGAATTGTCCTTGCCGTATTCATAGCCCTTGGCGAAATAGTCGGGCTGAATCGCCGAAATGTTGGCGAGCGGTGTCGGGTTCGGGTCAACAATAACGTAGTTGACCATTTCCAGCGCGGCGAGATTTAGCGCGCGGATATCTTCCGGGATATAAGGCCGCATATTGGCCTTCATGATGTGACGATCTGCCGTTAGGCTGGCGACGAGCAGATCACCCTTGCTCTTGGCATACAACAGATGACGGATATGCCCGGGATGCACGACGTCGAACACGCCGTGGCACATGATGACCTTCTTGGCGCGCGGCCGCGGACCGACAAGCGCGATCAGATCATCCACCGTCTTGACCTTGTGGCTGAGTAACTTGCGACTTGCCTCATCCATTGACGTCAGCCTTTGCCATATATTTGAACCAGACCTTGCTGGCCTGCGCGATCGACTGCGGATCCCACAACGGGGCTTCGCGCCAGTAATCGATTTGTCCGAGAATCTTGCTCACGCCGTCTTCGAAGCTAACGCGCGGACGCCAGTCGAGGTCACGCGTGATCGCGGTAATGTCCGCATGCGTGACATCGGGTTCGCCGGGTCGCTTCGGAATGTAAACGACCTCACCGCCCAGCAATTCGACCAGCTTGTTGACCGGCTGCGGGTTGCCGGCGCCGAGATTCCAGATTTTTCCCGCGAGTTCGGTTTCGCCCGCACGCACGAAGGCTTCGGCGACATCGGTCACAAAAAGGAAATCGCGTGACTGCGTGCCGTCGCCGACCACGGTGAACGGCGTCCCGGCAATCTTCTGCCGAAGAAACACCCCGAACACGGCACCGTAGGCGCCGGACGTTCTTGACCGCGTGCCATAGGCATTGAAGATACGGATCGAGTTCACCGGCAAACCATAGACCCCGTGCCAGTGCATCGCGGCCTGTTCGCCGTGGTACTTGCTCAGCGCATAGGGATATGTCGGGCGGATCGCATGATCCTCGCGCGTCGGTGTTTCGGCGAGGCCGTAGCACGACGACGACGCGGCATAGACGAACTTCGCCACGCCGGCATCTCGCGCGCATTCCAGGACCTGGACGGTGCCCTGGGCATTGACCGACATGTATTCAAGCGGCTGCTCGATCGATGGCACGATGTCGCCGATCCCGGCAAAATGAAATACCCGGCTGGCGCCCTTGAATACCGAAGCGCCCGCCTCGAGCGCGCGGATATCGGATTTCAGAAAATGCAGATTTGAATTGCCGGCGTGGTGCGCGAGATTGACCTCGCGCCCCCCCACCAGATTGTCGATCACGCGAACTTCGTATCCGCGATCGAGCAACAAATCGACGACGTGGCTCCCGATGAAGCCGGCGCCGCCGGTAACGACGGCAACCTGTTTGTCGCTCATGCCACTTCAACCGTCTTCATGTTCTGGACGTTGTAATACAACGGATCATCGAAGCTGTTGGGCAGATCGCCACGCGCGAACGCCTTGCACAGATCGCGCACCGCGTCCTCGACAGTGTGCTTCGGACGATAACCCAGAACGCGGAAGATCTTCTCCGAATTAATGTGATAGGAGCGATTGTCGTTGGTCTCGGTGCGGACGATCTCGATCGGCGCCTTGTTCGGGAATTCTTCCTGGACAACCTTGCGCACGATCTCGGCGATCTCCATCACCTTCAAATTTTGGTAGCCGATGTTGAAGGTCTCGCCGTCAATTTTCTCGGCCGGCGCTTCGATCATCAGCTTGTAAGCATCGACCATGTCCTGGATATGCAGGTTAGGGCGACGCTGATCGCCACCGAACACGGTAATCTTGCCCCGGTTAACGGCATGGTTGGTCAGGATGTTCACGGTCAAATCGAGGCGCGTCCGGGTGCTGTAGCCGCAGACCGTCGCCGGACGGATCGCGACACAGGTGAAGCCCGGACCACGGTGCTTCCACAACAGCGGCTCGCAGAGCCCCTTGAACTTGTTGTACAGCGTCAGCGGAACCAGCGGATGATCTTCGGTGACGTCGGGCGCATCGCTGACGCCATAGACCGAACTGGACGAGCAATAGACGAAACGGGACACGCCGGCCTTCTTGGCGGCGATCACCATCGGCTCGAAGCAATCGTAATTGATCGATTCCGAGAGGCTCGAATCGAGTTCAAAACTGGGGTCATTGGAGATGCAGGCGAGGTGCAGGACGGTATCGACGCCTTCGAAATGCTTGGCGAGCTTGGCGGTATCCCGGATGTCGCCCTCGACCAGCGTCAGGTTCGGGTTATCCTTCGGCATCTTGTCGTTGCCGTACCACATCATATCGTAGACGACGACGGCATAGCCCGCGGCGAGCAATTGCGGCGTCAGCATATGGCCGACATAGCCGGCACCGCCCGTGACCAAAATCTTTTTCATTGCCATCCCCCGTAAGACCCAAAAGTCTGAAAAGCCCGCAGCAGAACGCATTGAGTTTACTGCTGATTCCGCTCGATCGACAAAGGCCGACCCACGCTTAAAACTAAACATCCATGCGGGTTTCCTTGAGGGTTATCAAACCTGTTGTCAAGACTGCCGCACTTCCTGCAACTAAAAATTGCCGGCGGCATCAATGTTTTTTTCACGATGCGGCGAGCGCCGCTGCATCGCGTCGCAAAATGTTCGAAAACATGGCAATGATTGCTTGCACCTTAAGCTTCGACGAGCCGGACCTCCTTGTCACGCGACTCTTTGTTCTTGGGGCTCGGAAATCACCCTCACGTTGGAACCTGCCATGATCAGCCACCTCAATCTCTTGCCGCGGCCTCCCGAGCGCGTCGTCGTCATCGGTTCCGGCGGCTTCGTCGGCGGGGCCTTGGTAAAACGTCTGGCGCAGGCGGATATCCCGGTGCTGGCCCTGAGCCGCACCGAGGTCAACCTTCTTGCCAACGACGCATCGGCCACTCTTGCCGGCTTGCTGAGGCCCACTGACGCCGTCGTCGCCGTTGCCGCGATCGCGCCCGTCAAGAACACCCCGATGCTGTCCGACAACATGCGGCTGGTCGCCAACGTGATCGCGGCGCTGGGCAAGATCGGGGTCGCCCATGTGATCAATATCAGCTCCGACGCTGTTTACGCCGACGGACCGCACCCGCTGACCGAACTGTCGCCAATGGCGCCGGGCAGCCTGCACGGCGTCATGCATTTGGCGCGAGAGCTTGCGTTTGGCGCAGAGGCCAATGCACCGCTCGTCAATCTACGTCCGACGTTGATCTATGGGGCATCGGATCCGCACAATGGATACGGCCCCAATCGCTTTCGCCGGCTTGCCGAGGCGGGTGAGGACATCGTCCTGTTCGGAGCGGGCGAGGAACGCCGTGACCACGTCTATATCGACGACGTCGCGGAGCTGATCGTCCAGGCACTGCTGCACAAGAGCGTCGGCGCGCTCAACATCGTCACCGGACAGGTGCATTCGTTCGCCGACATCGCGAAGACGGCGGTCGCATTGTCGGGCAGGCCAATCGCCATCAAGCCTTCGCCGCGGGTTGGCGCGATGCCGCACGACGGCTATCGCCCGTTCGACAATGCCGCCTGCAGGCTGGCTTTTCCGCAATTCAGCTTCACCCCGCTGCAGCAAGGCTTGAGAGAAGCCGCCGGACTCTGATCGATGTTGTGGATTGGGCAGCGACCGCGGGCTGATGCGAGGCTGCATTGGATATTCTGACCATCAGCCTGATGCTTGCCGCCGGCCTGCTGCACGCGAGCTGGCACAGCCTCGTCAAATCAGGACAGAACCAGGTCACCGTGCTGGCGGGCATGGGTGCCGTCGCAGGCCTTTGTGCGGCTGCGCCGCTGCCGTTCCTGCCATGGCCTGCACCCAATGTTTGGCCGGTACTATTGCTGTCGGTGGGATTGCACATCGCCTACAAGCTATGTCTTGCCGGCGCCTATGCACGCGGCGATTTTGGACAGGTGTTTCCGCTGGCGCGCGGAATGGTGCCCTTGTTCGCAACGTTGATCGCATTCTTCGGCCTGGGACAGATCCCGTCGATCAGCCAGTGCGTCGGCATCGTGCTGGTATCATCGGGCTTGCTGCTGCTCGCGGTCCACAAGCTGCATGGTCTGGCGCCGTGGCCCCTGCTTCTGACTGCGGCAGTCGCCGGTGCGGCCGTCGCCTCCTATTCAACCCTCGATGCTTACGGCACGCGGCTGTTCGGCAACTGGCTTGGCTTCACCGCCTGGCTCATCGTGCTCGACAGCTTCGCATTCCTGTTGCTCGGCCGGGCTCTGCGCGGACCCGCACTATGGGCCGAACTGCGCGCCGCACGGTGGCGCGTTCTCGTTTCGGGAATGCTGGGTCTGCTGTCGTTCTGCGTTTTCCTGTGGGCGCTGAGCCGCAACGCCGTCGGCGCGGTCACCATCATCCGGGAGACCAGCGTGCTGTTTGCCATGGCGATCGGGATCATCCTGCATCGCGAGCCTCTGTCGTCGCGGCGGATCGGCGGCGCGATTTTGATTTTTGCAGCGATTGTCATCATTGCGATCTGACGGGGGCGGCCGCCCGCGCAGTGCATGCCGCCGCAGCCGCCGGATTATGCTCGCTTGCGTTCCGAATCAGGCTCCAACAGACGTTTCTTTCGCATATCAAATGGGCTACGTAGGGGGCCGCTGCGGGGCGTTCTAAAATCGGCCGGACAATTTACTAGATGACAATGATTCTAAACGACGAGCCTGGAAAGGGCCTGCGTTCCCAGTTTGTCACGCGCGGCGGGACCGGATTTGCCGTCGGCATGGCGGTGTCCGATTTTAGCACCGGGCTTGCCATGTGGCCGCTCTGGGTGCGGCTTGGCTGGAACGACATCCTTCAGCGCTACCGCCGCTCTATGCTGGGGCCGTTCTGGCTGACTGCGAGCATGGCGATCATGGTCATCGCGCTCGGCGTGCTCTACGCTGAACTGTTCAATACCCCGATCCATGACTTCCTGCCCTACCTGTGCGTCGGTCTGCTGGTCTGGAATTTAATTTCCAGTTTCCTGATCGAAGGCGGCGTCCTGTTCACCGGCGCAGAATCCTACATCAAGCAGATCAGGCTGCCCTATTCGGTCTATGTCTACCGGTCGAGCTGGAGCAAGCTGGTCATCTTCGCACATAACTTCGTCATCTATTTCGGCGTGCTGATCTACTTCCAGATCTGGCCTGGCGCCGTGGCGCTGCTGGCGATCCCCGGCCTGCTGCTGGTGCTGTTGAACGGCGCGGCCGTCACGCTCCTGATCGGGATGATATCCGCCCGGTTTCGCGACGTGCCGCAGTTGATCAATTCGGTGGTGCAGATCGTGTTCTTCGTGACGCCGATCATGTGGAAGCCGGAATTGCTGCGCACGCGATCCTATATCGCCGATTTCAATCCATTTTATCATCTGGTGGAGGTCGTCCGCGCGCCGCTCCTCGGGCAGATGCCGTCGGCCAATACCTATCTGGCGGTGCTGCTGATCACGCTGATCAACCTCACCGTCGTCGGCGCGTTCTTCGCGCGATTCCGTTCGCGCATTTCCTATTGGGTTTGAGACGATGACAATCAGCGCAACCGCTTCAACAGAGCACAGCGAGCTTTTGCTCGACGACGTCAGCGTGTCATTTCCGATCTATCATGGCGGCTCGCGCTCGCTGAAGAAGAGCCTGCTGTTTCGCGGCTCCGGTGGCCAGTTGGCCAGCGACGCCAGCCACCGGATCACCGTGGAGGCGCTGCGAAGCGTCTCGATGGCATTTCGCACCGGCGACCGCGTCGCCCTGATCGGCAACAACGGCGCCGGCAAGACCACGCTGCTGCGGGTGATGGCTGGCATTTACGAGCCCGTGAAGGGAGAGGTGAAAAGCCGCGGCCGGATTTCGCCGATGTTCGACATCAGCCTCGGCATCGACGGTGAGATCAGCGGCTACGACAACATCCGCCTGCGCGGATTGATTCTCGGCCTGTCCGCCCGCGAGATCGAAGAGCGGATGGACGACATCGTCGAATTCACCGAGCTTGGCGACTATCTCGACATTCCCGTCCGCACCTATTCATCGGGCATGATGACCCGACTGACATTCGCGGTCGCCACCTGCTTCTCGCCCGAGATTCTGTTGATGGACGAATGGATCGTTGCCGGCGACGCCGGGTTTCTGGCGAAGGCGCAGCATCGCATCGAGGCGTTCGTGGAACAGGCCGGCATCCTGGTGCTGGCGTCCCACAGCAGCGAAATCTGCCGGCGATGGTGCAACAAGGCGGTGTGGATGGAGCGCGGCGAAGTCAAGATGATCGGCGACATCAACGCCGTTCTCGACGCCTACAACAGCGTTGCGGTGGCCTGAGCGACGCGCCGGCGTCAGATCAGGTTCAGCGCGCGGCACACCGCGCCGACATGCAGCAGGTGGCCGAAGTCACCGCTGTCGATTGCCGCGCGCAATTCGTCCAGCGTCAGGAATTCGTGCCGTATGTCCTCCGCGGCGTCGAACGCGGTGCTCTCCACGGAATCGACCCGGCACGCGAAGACATGCACGCTGTTGGTGTGGGTGGCCGGATTGGTGCTGTAGCTGCCGCAGGCCTGCCATTCGACGCCACGAATTCCAGTCTCCTCGCGCAATTCGCGCTTTGCCGCGTCGAGCGGATCCTCTCCCGCTTCGATCACGCCCCCGGGCAATTCCATCATGGTGCGCGCCGCGCCGTGGCGATATTGCGAAACCACGCAAATGCGGTCATCGCCGTCGAGGCAGACGATGTGCGCCCAGTCCGGATAGCGCAGGACGTAGTAAGGCGAAATGCTTACGCCGGCGGCCGTCGTGCAATCCTCCGCCCGCAGGTCGATCCAGCGGTCCTGGATCACGGTGGTCGAACCGTTCACCGTCCAGGGCGCGAGTGGTATTTTTGTCATGTGGCGTCCGGTTCTCCGCTGCGGCTTAGGAAGACAGGACGGAACGGGCGCGGCGTCCAGCCGAAATCCCGCACTGCGGGCGCCGGATCGAAAATCATATTCTTCGACATCCGGTTGCCCATCGCCACGTTGGCGTTGGCGATGAACGGCTTTGCCAGCGCGAACGCCGTCCGCCACAGCCATGGCGGCACCGGGATGACGCGCCGAGGCTTGTGCAGCCCGTCGAAAATGCGGCCGATCATCTCGCGGTAGCTGACCGTGTCGGTGCCCGGAATGGCGTAAATCCGGTTGGCGGCGGCCAGGCTGTTCGCTGCGGCGAGCGCCCCGATCGCCAGGTCCTGGGCGTGCACCGGCTGGCGCAAGCCCGATCCGGAGCCTGCCAGCGGCATGAAGCCAAGCTTTGTGACGAGCCGCGCCAACCGCGTGATGTTGGCGTCACGGCCCTCGTCATAGATGATGGTGGGACGCAGCACCGTCCACGCCACGCCAAGCCGGGCGCAGGTGTCGATCAGCCGCTGTTCGGCCTCCGCCCATTGCCGTACGCTGTCGCGCTCGGCAGCGAGCTCCGAATTCATCTTGGTGACGATGCTGGTGGACGTAAATGCCACCACGCGCGTGAGGGACGGCTTGAAGAGATACGGAAGCGCGTCCGCCATCAGACCGACATGCGCGGTGCAATACAGCGTGGTCGCGGGTGGCCATTCAAGGGTCTGCGGCGCAGCGAGATCGGCCTGCAGCCAATCGACATTTGCGGCTGCTCGATGCGTACGCGACACGGCGATCGGCCTTTCGCCGGCCAGCACCAGCTGGTCGACGATATGGCCGCCGACAATGCCGCTTGCACCGATAACGATGCTACTCATGCAGCCAACCCACCAAATGCTGTTCCAATCGAGCCCATTCGTGCCATCACTGTGGATCAGGGCTTCTAGCAGCCCGGGCCATCGAAGCAAACTGCGCCATCGCGGTGCTCGCGCTTGCCCGCCTGGGGGCCGTACGGTAAGAGATCCGCAGCATGAGAGCACGATTTTGAGCTTCGAAACATTCCTCAGGCGGTGGCGGTTCTGGCCGCGGCCACCGATGTCGACATTCGAGCAGTATCCTCCCCGCCCGCTTCGGATTGGTCGGGTAGATGCCTCGCCCGTGCTGACCGATCCCGTGCCACGGATCGCAATCGTCACGCCGAGCTACAACCAGCGTAATTATCTCGACGCTACAGTCGCCAGCGTCCTGGGTCAAAACTACCCGGCGCTGTCCTATCATGTGCAGGACGCCGCCTCGCAGGATGGGACGGTCGATCTGCTGCAAAGCTATGGACCGGCAGTAAGCTGGCGCAGCGAGCCGGACACCGGACAGGCCAACGCCATCAACACCGGCTTCCGCACGACTGCCGGCGATTGCGACATCATGGCGTACCTGAACAGCGACGACACGCTGTTGCCGGGCACGCTGGCCTATGTCGCGCATGTTTTCCAGAACCGTCCGGAGATCGACATTGTCTACGGCCAGCGGATCTTCATCGACGGCGACGGCATGGAAACCGGTCGCGCCGTTTTCCCGACGCACGACGCCCGCGCGTTGAATTATATCGGCTACGTCCCGCAGGAGACGATGTTCTGGCGGCGTCGCGTCTGGGACCGGGTCGGTCCGATCGACGAAAACTTTCGCTTCGCGCTGGATTGGGACTTCATGCTGCGCGCGCAGCAAGCTGGCTTCAGCATGGCCCGGCTTCCGCGGTTCCTCGGATGCTTCCGCATCCACGCCGAACAAAAAACCTCGGCCATGATGGATGTCGGACTTGAGGAGATGCAGTTTCTGCGCCGGCGTCATCTCGGACATGTTCCGACACGATCGGAAACGTACCGCGCAGTTATTCCCTTTCTAGCGCGACAGTTCGCCTGGCACTGGCTGTATCGTCTGAAGATACTGAAATACTGAGCGCGTCAAACGCCAGGACGCCGCCGTCGGCGCGATGGCTTTCCCTGTGATCGTGGATTAGGTTTGCGTCCAGTTTACTTCTGCCAAATGCAACCCGGATGCAAGCGTGAACGATTTCAATCCATCCGCACCTTCCGGTTTTAGGTGGCATATTCAACTTGCGTTGCTGATCGCTTTGTTTGTCGCCGAGGCGATCGTCTTTTACGCCCATGTGGCGCGCGACGTCGCGCCGTTTTATCCGCCACGTTTCGATCAATTGTCGTACTATCTGTCGACCTATGATCTGCTCAGCTCGTTCCACGCTAAGGGTTTCAGCGCCTTCATTGACGAAATGCTGCAGCCGGGCAATCCGACCGGAACAACGTTCGTTCTGCAAGGCGCACTCCTGTCGCTGATTGGCGGCGAAAATCGGACGGCGATCCTAAGCGTCAATCTGTTATACTTTCTCGCTTTGCAATTCGTGTTTTTTGCAGTGGTCCGATCGCGCGTCCGCCGCATCGACTTTGCCTGGACCGGGATTGCCCTGCTGCTGTCATCCGCTACCCTGTTTCTAGCTGCGGGCGGCATCTATGACTACCGCATCGATTTTTCGGCGCTGTGCCTCTATGGCATCTGGACTTGCCTGATCGTATGGTGTGGCGCATTCCGGCACACCGGGCGATCGCTCGTCGTGGCGCTGGCTGGGATCCTGCTGGTCCACAGCCGCTTCTTCACGGTCATCTACATCGGCGTCGTCCTCGGCGCCCTGCTCGCGATCAATCTCTACAAACTGCTGCGTGGACCGGCGACAGACGGCGGCGCAGCGCGGCGTGTCCGCAACATCCTGCTGTCCGGCGGGGTCGTCGCGGCCATTTGCCTGCCGCGGCTCTATCTGTCACGCGATGCCATCTACGGCTACTATATGATCGGGCATGTGCTCGGCGAGGAGAAGTACATCCGCGCCCATGAACTGGGCCTCTACTCCTTCGCCGCTCATCTGCTCTATTATCCGAAGTCGATTCTGGAGCGGCACATCGGACTGCTGACGTGGTTGATCGCCGGCGCGCTCGCGGGCTGGTCGCTGTGGCGCGACCGCGTGGCCGCAAGCGAAATGCTGGCGCGATTGCGCCCATTCGGCCATGAATTTTTGGCGCTCGGCATTGCGGTGCTTGTTCCGGTCGCGGCGCTGACGGCCAACGTTTCCAAGTCGCCGGTGGTTGGCGGAATCGTCACCGTGCCGATCCTGTTCGCCATGGTGTTGTTCGGCGCAGCGATCTGGCCGGGCGGCGCCGTGCTCAAGCTGTCCCGGACGCGATCGATCAGCGTCGCGGCCGTGGCGATGGGCATCGCCGTCGCCGCGTTTGCCATCAAAGGCTCGTCGTCAAAGGATATCGCGCCGCGCGCGGATCTGGAGCGCATCACGCAGCTCGCCAGATCGATCGCCACCTATGCCGCGGAGAACAATCTCGACCGGCTGTCGATGTCGACCGACCGAGTGGTTGATTACCAGAATGTCGGCACGGCCAAACTTGCCAGCATCGAATTGCTGCATCGACATCTGGAGGTCGATGGTTTGCTGGGCCATGGCACCTACGGCATCTTTGCGACGTCGCGCGAGGACGCCATGCGGCTGCTGGCCGCTAGCGATGTCATCGTGCTGACCGACCCCGTTACCGACCGCTCGCATCCCTATCCGATCAACACCAAGATCAAGGAATATTGGGCCGAACTCTGGCAATGGACCAACCAGAACCGAAAACTGCTTTATTCCACGGAGATTTTCGGAGTGCCTTATCGCGTCTTCGTGCGACCGCCGGCGAGTGCGGGAACCGATGCCAAAACAGGCGGCAATTAATGCGCCGAATCGCGTCACCGCTCCGGCTAGCTTCTGCCGGACGCGCCTGCTAATATTGCCGATGCAGGAACCGTTAGTGACATGCTCATGAAGATCGTCAATCGGCCCAGAAAGACCACCGCGGAATTGATTGCACTGATCAATCAACGTCAGGCGGACTGGTGGCCGTCGCAGTTCGAACTCACCATCGACCGCTCCGCCGAGCACGACTGGGTCGCGATCGTCGATTCGGATGCGGACGACCTCGACCGCAGACGCGGGTCCGATTTCGCCAGCAGCATCGGGCAGGTCGTGGCCGAACTCCGGCTGCGCAATGCATGGGCCGGCCACTAGAGCCTGCGGGAGGCTGAGTCAGAAACGGCTGCTCCTTCCCTGAGTTAAGCTATCTCCGGGCAGGAAAGCGGCCGCCGTGCAGATAGCGCTGGAGGGTGACGAACTATGAGCGGGCGCCGTCCCGCTCAATAACTCGCCGTGAAGGACATCAGCACGCCGGGCCATCAGCCGCATGGAAGATCACATAGCCAATCGCAAAGCGATAAATCCGAAAATAATACCTTCAAACATACGCAAAAAATCCGAATAATGCCTGAGTATTCAACGCGTTACGACCGGGTCCAAGAATTTTCTGGCGCCCGCAGCGCTTTTCATGCCGAGTCCCTGTCTCATCGGAATGCCCAGCCTCCGGCCGGCGGGGTGACGGCCGGCTCCGCATAGGGGCATGACAAAACGCCTTGTTTAAGATTACCGGATATGCTGTGCCTGTGCCGCAGGGGTTTCTTGCATCGTTAGTCACTTTTCCAAACCCGATTAGGCAATCCACGTTCGCTTTTTGCCCCTGATCTTGTCCATTCCAGCCTTGGCGAGACGCTTCTGATCGGCCGCCGCGGTGTACCGTTCGACCTCGCGCAGGGTCTTATGGCCAGACACGGCCGCAATCTGTTTGTCCGTGGCGTCGTGCTCGGCCAGCCGGCGCATCGCCGCCTTGCGGAGTCTCGCCTGAGCTCGACTTTGTACATTATGCGGCGAAGCAAAGGGCCTGAGCCATTCGGAACAGACGGCTGGGAGGTATTTTATGCATGTCCGGGTTTGACGGGCAGTGTCGATAAAGATCATCGCTCCACAGAACGAGGCGCACTGCGCCGATCGCGTCTGAGAATGTGAATTCTGTTTTCTTGTACCATGCCGCTGTTCGAAGGGCTCCTCGATATCGAGGATGCGACCATCGAGACTGTAGACAAACGGCACGACGGCCAATTCGATGATCTCGTCCGATGCGAATGCAATCCGGTGGTTTCGACGTCAACGAAAAGTCCATGCCGCGTCGGAGAACCGTCGTGCTCTTCGACCATGGACCGGCGCATCAGGCGACGGCACGCGGAGTCGCCGGAGGCCCGCAGGGTGGCGACCATCTCGTCGAGTCGATCGACTTCCGAGGAATTTTCCAAGCGCGGGTTCAATCGACGCCCCCCACGTCCCAACATGGGCGGACGCGTCGGCGAACGATTCGATGATCCCGCTCGACTTCATGCCCGTCAACTTACCACCAAAAACCCGTCGGCCGCTCCCTTCCATCACGAGGATAGACCTCAGCCGTTTCTACGCCCACAGGCGGACGCTGACGCTGTCCCAGATGGTTTTTTTGAAGGTGATGTCGTGACGTTCGTAGAAGCGCCAGATCGAGCTAATACCGGCTTTGTGCTTCTTCACGGCGCGCAGCCGCGTACCAATCTCCTCAAGCGTCAAGTCCGGCTCCGCGGCAACCAGATCGAGCAGCCACTGCCGGTGCTGCTCGAGCCGCGAGCGGCAGTAGCCGGTGCCAGGCTTCGCCGCGACGCTACCGGTCCTTTGCCAACGATCTATCCAGCGAATCGTCGTCGATGCTGCAAGATCAAGCAGGCGTGCGGCTTCGCGACGGCTCTCACCGGCCTCGACCAAGGCCACCACAAGATCTCTCAAGTCCGTCGAATAGCCCTTTGCCATGATCGCCCTCGCCGCCAACGGGAGCGAAGATCGAATCTGATTTGCAGCAGTTAGGGAATCCCCCGCTCCATAAATTGATTCTCATCCGGTGGAAACCACTCTAGACTAGCAGTCTGCGGAAAAACTTAAGAAAGCGGCGATGATTGTGTCGCGGGTCCTTTTTCTGGGGCGGAGTGTTCGCTGGTTGAGGCGCTTTGGTGGTTTGGATACCGGCTTGGCTACGCAGCAACCAGTTTGGGAATGCGGATCAGGTTATAGGCGATCAGATTGAGCATGAAATTTGCGGCGACGCGACCGATGCCGCGATGTTTGGTCTTGCGCATAGTCCCGTGTTGCTTGCCCCAACCGAACATGCACTCGATCATCGCACGGCGTGATTGCGACCTGCCATAACCTTGGTGCCGCGTGGTGCGCTCATCGATCGCACTCTTGCGGGCTCTTCCGGTTTTGGTGATGCCGTTGTTCTGCGTCACATGCGGTGTGACCTTCATGGCACGAAGAGTGGTCACATGATCGGCGGTGTCATAGGCCTTGTCCTCACCGGCGGTGATGCGGTGGCCAGCGGCTTTGCTCCTGGCCTTCAGCATGATCTCCGCGGCGCGGCGCTCGGCGGTGCCATTGGCGTGCGTGACCATGCCGGCCACCGCCAGCCCATGCCGGTTCTCCATGGTGGCGTGGCCCATATAGCAAAGCTTCGCCTCCCGCCCGGCGGCCTTGCGCTGTCGGGATCGGTCGCACTCGCATGCGTGTCGTTCTTGCGCTTCTGGCCATGGAAGTTCGCGCCGCCGTCGCCATCACCGCTGCCATCCTTTGGGCGAAAGCTCTTCTGTGATGCCCAGGCTTCGATCAGCGTTCCGTCTACCGAAAAATGCTCGTCCGACAACAGCGGCTTGACCTGTGGATGGTTCAGCAGCCTGGTCATGAACTTCGTAAACACCTCGCCGTTCTGCAGCCGGTCTCGGTTCTTGGTGAAGGTGGTAGGATCCCAGACCCGATCGTCCGGCGAAAGCCCCACGAACCAGCGGTACAAAAGATTGTAGTCCAGTTGCTCCATCAACTGACGTTCCGACCGAATGCCGTAGAACACCTGTAGCAGCAATGCGCTCAGCAACTGCTCCGGAGGGATCGAAGGACGCCCTTCGCTGGCATAGAGCCTCCCAAGGCTGCGGTTCAGCTCGCTCAGCACATCGCGGACAAGCTCCCGGATCTTCCTCAGCGGATGGTGCGGAGGTACTCGTGTCTCCGGCGAGATGTACGAGAACAACCCGCCCTGATCCAAAAATCCGCCTCGCATGTTCGCCCCATCGATTCGAGATGACTGAAGTGAATCATCAAGCCATCGCCGTCGCCAGTGGGTTTTTCAGCAAACTGCTAGAGATTGAGATTACCGAAAGCGCGCTCGTGGAAAATATCGCTGCGGCCCAAGCTGTGATCGAAGATCTGCGTCGAGCTGGCGTGCGCATCGCACTCGACGATTTCGGAACAGGCTATGCTACGCTAACCCAGCTGCTTTCATTTCATCTCGACAAGATCAAGATTGATCGTAGCTTCGTGTCAGGTCTCGACAAAAGCGGCGACAATCGAGTGATCGTTCGTGCAATCCTCGGTCTTGCAAAAGGGTTCGGTCTGACGACAACGGCCGAGGGCGTCGAAGACACCGAGCAGTCGGCCTGTCTTAAAATCGACGGCTGCACTCAGGGGCAAGGCTACCTGTTCGGAAAGGCCATTCCCGCTGCCGATATTCCTGCATTGCTTAGCCGAGCGCCTCTGGACTCTGCCGCTGCCTGAAGCAACGAATCTTACCGATTGCGGCATTCCCTGCTGGCAGTCGCTCGCAAGCAACGGACGCTAATTTGCAGTGTCAAACCTGTTGCCCGATTCTTACCCACTGTCATTCGGAAATTATTTTAGACTGGTCAAAGTTCATGTCGCCAATTCCGCGAATATGGTCCAGATCAGTTTGATGGAGCGCGAATTGGATCCGCGTTGGCCGTCATGTGTCGTCGGAGGCGCAGACGTCAAATTGTCCTTGTAACGCCCCAACGAGCCGAGAGAGATGTTGTATGTCGCTTCCATCAAGCGTCCTTGCGGCGAGCCGCTGGTCCAGAGCTGCCTCAAGCTTCGTTGCCGCACGGCTAACCCCAGTGAAACCAAAAAAACCCGCGTTCCCGGCAAGCCGGTGGACGAATTCGGCCAAATTTTTCATGCCGGCTATTTGATCCGATGAGCCTCTGGCGGCCTCCCAGGCCACGACAATTTCCTCGATCATGCTGCCGAGTCGCGCTTGAAAATCTTGTCGAACGGCATCCAACTGACGCCGGGCTTCCTCGCGCACGTCGCTCACGCAGCCGATCTTTCGAACCCGCGTTGCAACGCGGCAACTAGATTTTGCGGCGACACGACGGTATTCACCAACCCGCTCGCAATGGCGGCGCGCGGCAGCGCTTCGACGACGCAACTATCCGGCGATTGCAGCCAGAGGGCGCCGCCCTTTCCTGCCCACGCCGCTGTCAGACGATCGAGCGGTCGAGCCTCGCCTGACAACATGATCAAAACCGGAATCCGCGCGGCAGCAACCGCTGAAGCGATCAGGTCTTCTTCCCCATGGCTGGCGCTGACCGAACTGCCCAGTTTGAGGCTCAGCACGCCGGCCTCATCGCGCGAGACAGAACCTCGGCGCCCACCTGGCATCACGGTGACGGTCCCGGGCGCGAGCGTGCCTTGATGCAGACCTTCTCGTGTCGGATGACCAGTTGTGCGCTTGAGGAAGTCGACGAATGACGATGTAAAGTTAGCGGACATCTCCTGCACGACAAGAATCGGAAACGACGACGGAGCCATCGCGCGGAGGAGCAAACTGACCAGAAGTGGGCTGCCGCTGCCGGCCGCAATCACCAGCATGTCGGTGCCTCCCGGCAACGCCGGCAAGGCATCATCCGTGGCCGTTGGGGCGGCGGCGTGTTGTTTGCCCCAGAATAGGATTTTCGAAGCCACCTGCTCCGCGATCGTGGCGAGATCGACGTCGATCGCCGAAGATGATTTTGGGACATAATCCACGGCACCGAGTTCAAGCGCCCGGAACGTCGATGCGGCGCCCTTTTCCGTGAGGCTACTCAGCATGACCACTCGGGTGGGTGCCTCGGCCATGATACGGCGCGTGGCTTCAAGACCGTCGAGGCCGGGCATATTGATGTCCATGGTGACGACGTCCGGCTTAAGTTGGCGCACCATGGCGACGGCCTGCTCGCCATTCGTCGCTTCGCCGACGATCTCGATTTCGGGATGAATGGTGACCATCGCGCGGATCGCCATCTGCATGTAGATGGAGTCATCGACTACCATGAGGCGAATTTTATGTGCTGTCATGTCGTTCTCATTTCCTTTAAAAATGCCGTCGCCGTCAAAGCGTGGGGGTTGTGAAGCTGATGGTCGTGGTCGGATCTGGCGGCGGCGGAGGCGGTGGAGGCTCCGATGCAACGACCATGGTCTCTTGAACGACAATGGCTTCCGTCATTCCTACGGCGGGCATCGTCGTGTCGGCGGATAGATCCGATGTCGTTGCCGACAAGACTGGATCCAGCACAAACCCTACGCTGCTTGTGTCGCTGGTCGGACTGCTTAACGACTCGAGTGCCTGCAAAAACTCTGCGTCGGTTAAGCCGGTGGTCGTATCATCCGCGGGTACTAATGATGGCGCGTCGACGACGTCGATGACCTCGACGGGCAAGCTCGCGGTCGTGACCACATCGCTGTTGGTGAGGCTGTCGTGGGCCGTAGTGGTGATGCCGAGCGTGAAGTCCTCGCTCGAATCCAACGCGGGCGTGAGCGTCAGGCCGGCGAGCTGCTCTCCGGTCAATGCCCAGGTGCCGTCGGTATTCTGAGTTCCGGCCGAGAGAGTGGCGCCTTCTGGCAGACCGTCGATCACGAGCGACAGAGTCGTGGTCGGCGACAGATCGACAAGCCCGGCGGTGATCGCAATCGGAATGGCGGTGCCCTCCAGCCCGGATGCGGCCGTGACCGACAAGGTCGGCGCGTCCAGCACGTCGATGACGTTGACCGGCAGGCTGGCGGTCGCGACCGTATCGCTGCCTGTCAGGCTGTCATGGGCCGTGGCCGTGATATCGAGCGTGAAGTCCTCGCCCCAATTCGGCGCGGGGGTGATGCTGAGGCCGACGAGCTCGTCGCGGGTGAGAACATAGCTGCCGTCGGCACTATGAGTTCCGGCCGAAAGCGTGGCACCCTCCGGCAGGCCATCGATCGCGACCGACAGCGTCGTGGTCGGCGACAGGTCGACAAGCCCGGCGGTGATCGCAAGCGGAATGGCGGTGTCCTCCAGCCCGGATGCGGCGATGACCGACAAGGTCGGCGCGTCCAGCACATCGATGACGGTGACCGGCAAGGAATAGGTGGTGCTTGCGGTCGAATCCGTTTCGGCCTCATGTGCCGTCGCGGTGACGGTGAGTATAAAATTGCCGCTCGTGTCGGCCGCCGGGATCAGGGTGAGGCCGGCAAGCTGATTGTCGGTGAGTGTCCACGTGCCGTCCGGGCTTTGGGCGCCGGCCGACAATGCCGCCTCTTCGGGCAGACCAGCAACCGTCACCATGAGGCTTTCCGAACCATCGATGTCGCTGAGCCCAGCGGCGATGGTCAGCGGGATCGGTGTATTTTCGAGGCCGGTGGCAGCGTTGACTGAAAACGTCGGTATACCCGCGGGTCCCTGGACGTCGACGACCAGCGGCTTGGTTGTTCCAGCCACAGCAACTTCGTCGGCGCCGACCGTGATCGGCGCCACCGAAAGGGTGAACGGCCCACTCATGTTCAGGGACGGCAGCAGCGTGAGCCCTTCGAGTTGGTCGGCGCCGACGATCCACGCACCGTCCGGCGCGGCGGTTCCGGCCGACAGCACAGCGCCAGCCGGCAAATTGCCGATCGCGACAAGGAACTCGCCAGAGGTCTCCATACCATCGAGAGCGGTGTGGATATCGAGCGGGATCGGCTGATCCTCCAGACCCGCCGCGGCAGACGCGGCCAGGCTTGGCGCGGTGACGGATGGGATCGCGTACGGCGCTTGCACGGTGACACTGTCGATCACCGTCACCGGAAGCTGCGTGGAGGTAGTCGCTTGGACGCCGGTGATGCTGTCGGTCGCCATCGCGGTCACTGTGAGGGTAAAATCCTCGCCAGAATCCGCCGCCGGTGTCGGCGTCAGACCTGTCAGTTGATCGCCGGTCAGAGTCCAGGTGCCGTCAAGGTTCTGCATTCCGACGGAAAGCATGGCACCCTCCGGCAAGCCACCGATGGCGACCGTGAGCGTCTCGTTGCCGGCGAGATCGGTCAAACCGGCGTTGATCGCGAGCGGGATCGTACCATTCTCTGCGCCAACAGCTGCTGACACCGCCAAGCTTGGAGCCGTCACGGCAGGAATCGTCGCCGGCGTCGCAATCTCCATCGTGTCGATGACAGTGACCGGCAACTGCGTGGTAGCAGTAGCCTCGACGCCCGTGATGCTATCGATCGCCGTCGCGGTTACCGTGAGCGTGAAATCCTCGCCCGAGTCAGCCGCCGGTGTCAGCGTCAGACCTGTGAGTTGATCGCCGGTCAAAGTCCAGCTGCCGTCAGGATTCTGCGTTCCTGCCGAAAGCGTCGCATCCTCGGGCAGGCCGCCAATAGTGACCGTGAGCGTCTCGTTGCTGGCGAGGTCCACGAGGCCGGCACCGATCACGAGCGGGATCGTGCTATTCTCCGTTCCGACAGCCGCCGACACCGCCAGGCTCGGAGCGGTGACAGATGGGATCGCGTCCGGCGCTTGCACCACGACGTTGTCGATCACCGTAACCGGAAGCTGCGTGGAGGCAGTAGCCTCGACACCGGTGATGCTGTCGATCGCCGTCGCGGTCACTGTGAGAGTAAAATCTTCGCCAGAGTCAGCCGCCGGTGTCAGCGTCAGACCTGTGAGTTGATCGCCGGTCAGAGTCCAGGTGCCGTCAGGGTTCTGCGTTCCGACGGAAAGCATGGCGCCTTCGGGCAATCCACCGACGGTGACCGTGAGAGTATCGCTGCCGGTCAGATCCGCCAGGCCGGCATCGATGACGAGCGGGATCGTCGCGTTCTCCGTTCCGACCGCGGCCGCGACCGCCAAGCTCGGCGCGGTGACAGATGAAATTGCGTCCGGCGCTTGCACCACGACACTGTCGATCACCGTCACCGGAAGCTGCGTGGAGGCGGTCGCTTCAACGCCTGTGATGCTATCGATCGCCGTTGCGGTCACAGTGAGGATAAAGTCCTCGTCTGAGTTAACCGCCGGTGTCAGCGCCATACCTGTGAGTTGATCGCCGGTCAGAGTCCAGGTGCCGTCAAGGTTTTGAATCCCTGCCGACAACGTCGCACCTTCGGGCAGGCCGCCAATAGTGACCGTGAGCGTCTCGTTGCTGGCGAGGTCCACGAGGCCGGCACCGATCACGAGCGGGATCGTGCTGTTCTCCGTTCCGACAGCGGTGACAGATGGGATCGCGTCCGGCGCTTGCACCACGACGTTGTCGATCACCGTCACCGGAAGCTGCGTGGAGGCAGTAGCCTCGACACCGGTGATGCTATCGGTCGCCGTTGCGATCACCGTGAGGGTAAAGTCCTCACCTGAGTTAGCCGCCGGCGTCAGCGTCAGACCTGTGAGTTGATCGCCGGTCAAAGTCCAGCTGCCGTCAGGGTTCTGCGTTCCTGCCGAAAGCGCAGCGCCCTCGGGCAATCCACCGACGGTGACCGTGAGAGCCTCGCTGCCGGCGAGATCGGTCAAACTGGTATTGATCACGAGCGGAATCGTGCCGTTCTCTGCGCCAACAGCCGCCGACACCGCCAGGCTCGGAGCGGTCACAGCGGGAATCGCCGATGGCGCGGCAATCTCGACCGCATCGATGACAGTGACCGGCAATTGGGTTGTGGCTGTAGCCTCGACGCCCGTGATGCTGTCGATCGCCGTGGCTGTCACCGTGAGGGTAAAGTCCTCACCCGAGTCAGCAGCTGGCGTCAGCGTCAGACCCGCGAGTTGATCACCGGTCAAAGTCCAGCTGCCATCAGAGTTGTGAACCCCGGCGGAGAGCGTCGCGCCTTCGGGCAATCCGCCGATGGTGACCGTAAGCGTCTCGTTGCCGGCGAGAGCCACGAGGCCGGCACCAATCGCGAGCGGGATCGTACTGTTCTCCGCTCCGACGGCAGCCGACACCGCCAAACTCGGAGCGGTCACAGCGGGAATCGCCGATGGCGCCGCAATTTCGACGGCATCGATAACAGTAACCGGCAACTGGGTTGTGGCAGTGGCTTCTACGCCAATCGCTGTCGCGGTTACTGTGAGGGTGAAATCCTCGCCGGAGTCAGCAGCTGGCGTGAGTGTCAGACCCGCGAGTTGATCGCCGGTCAGCATCCAAGTGCCGTCAGGGTTCTGCGTGCCTGCCGAGAGCGTGGCGCCCTCGGGCAAACCACCGATGACGATTGTCAACGCTTCATCATAGCCAATGTCGATCAGGTTTGCATTGATGGCCAGCGCGATCGCTGTGTTTTCCGTTCCAACCGCCGCCGAAACCGCAAGGCTTGGCGGGCTAACCGCAGGGATGAGATCTGGAACGATCACGGTATCGACGACGGTCACCGGCAAGTGCGCGACGGCGGCGGCTTCCACGCCCGTGACGTTGTCATGCGCCAATACTGTAATCGTCAAAGTAAAATCCTCGCCGGAATCGGGCGCTGGCGTCAGCTCCGCGAGCTGATCGCTGGTAAGAGTCCAGGTGCCGTCCGCGTTGTGAATGCCGGCAGATAGCGTGGCCCCATCCGGAACACCGGCAATAGTGACGAAGAGCGTCTCCGCATGACTGGAATCGGCGCTGCCGGCGCGGATGTCGAGCGGGATGGTGTGGTCCTCTGCGCCTACCGCTGCCAAAACTGTCAATTTCGGAGCATGAACCAGCGGAGCGTCGGTGACTTTGCCATCATGTTCGTGATTTGCGCCACCACCGCCACCGCCACCTCCGCCACCGTGCGTCGAAAGAGAATCGTTGCCCGACGCCCCGCGCAAGCTGGGCACGCCGGCCCCGGCAAAATGCTGCGTGGACTCACCAGCGTGGGAACCGACGCGCGCCACGGGGGATCCGGAACCAATCAGCGGCGCTATATCGGCGGCTGCGCTATCGCTTCGCGAAGTGGCGGCAGATGTAGATCCACGTGCCTCCCCGACTTGAGATGCCACGGCGTTGTAGCCGGGCGCGCTGCCAGTGGACGGTGAAGCGCCCACCGCCGCAGCAGCGGTGGCCTGCGCGGGCGACCCGGCGGGATATGACATCTGCACCGACTGATGGGTGGTCCGGTCGCCGGTGTGGATATTAGCGAAAGACTTGTCATCTGCGCCAGCCGTAGTTTTCAACTGCAGCGGTCCGTTATCGGATTTATGGCTACCGTCGGCCGGCTGCCGCTCTACGAGAAAATTTGCCGAGGTGACCGAAACATTGTCGCCAACTTTCGCTCGACCGGACTTCGCCATCACGTCTTTCTCCACACATACGACAGGCAGCACTCGGGCGGCGCACGCCATGGGAGGAAATTTCTAACAGACCGTCCTACATTTAATATTTCCGTCATGCGGTGATTTGTTCGATTTTGTTGCAAAATCGAATTCAGATGACGCGATCTGCTTAGCTGAACCTTCATTGGATACAGCGCCTGATTCAGGGCCTGTCTGCGGCGACGATGCCCGCCAATTGAGCGTTCAGCCGGATCTGCGAATGGACCAGTGCAAGCACGTCATTGTCGTCGATGACTGTGCGCCTCTAAGAGAAACGATTGCCGTTCATCTGCGCGGCGAGGGTTATCGAGTCAGCCTTGCCGCCGACGGCGAGACCATGCGCAATACGATCGCGCGCGATCCAGCCGACATCGTCATCGTCGATCTGATGCTGCCGGGCGAGGACGGCTTCTCGCTGACTCGCTATCTGCGCGAACACCACCGCTGCGGCATCATCATGCTCACCGCCAGCGCGGACGCGATAAACCGCGTCATCGGTCTTGAGATTGGGGCCGACGATTACGTATTAAAACCGCACGAATCCCGCGAATTGCTTGCCCGCATAAGGAGTGTCCTGCGACGCGTCAACGGCGCGGAACAACCGTCGCCGCCGCTCGTTGCCGAGTTCGACGTGGTCAAGTTTGCATGCTGGCGCCTCGACCTTGGGACGCGGCAACTCGCCGATGAGGACGGCAGGATTGTTGAACTGACGACGGGTGAATTCAATCTGCTGCGCGAATTCGTCACCGTGCCGGGGCGAGTCTTGAACCGCGAGCACTTGTTGCAGGTTGTGCATCAACGAGCGTGGGATTATTTCGATCGCAGCATCGACGTCCTGGTCACGCGCCTGCGTCGCAAGCTGGAATCCGTGAAAAACACCCCAGCGCTCATCAAGAGCGTGCGTGGGGCCGGGTATGTGTTTGCGGCAAAGGTCTCGCGGTCCGCAAATTGATCCACAGCGAAACAAAACGAATCAATTCGGAACTCGGCCGAAACATGGAGGAGACCCTCACCGGTTAGAACCGAGTTCACGTCCCGGGCGGCAATCCGTCTGCCTGCGACACTCGTCAAGGGCGGGAGCCTCGAAGCATGCAAGCCACGAAACTCGAAGACGTGCCCACGGATCGTAGCGGCATACTCGACCTCATTCGCCGCGTCATGGAGGGAGGACGTCTACCCCTCCTCCTCGCCTCCATGGGCATCAATGTCCTCGCATTGGCGCTGCCGATCTTCATTCTGCAGATCTACGACAGGATTCTGCCGAACGGCGCGACAATGACGCTGTTTGTGTTGATCGTCGGCCTTGTTGTCGCCCTTGTATTCGACACCGCGCTGCGGGCGTTGCGCGCCTATGTCGCCGCCTGGAACGGCGCGCGTTTCGAGCATATGGTGCGCTATCGCGCGGTTGAGCGTTTGCTGCGTGCGCCGCTTGGCGATTTCGAACGCAGCACGCCCGGTTCCTACCTTGAACGGATCAACGCCGTCGGCTCGATGCGAGACTTCCACGCAAGCCAGCTTCTGCTTGCCGCGGTCGATCTGCCTTTCGCGTTCGTGTTTCTGGCGCTGATCGCCTATCTCGGTTCATGGCTCGTTCTTGGCCCACTCGTCCTTCTTGTTGGATTCGGCGCCCTGGCGTTTGCTATTGGAAGAGCGCTTCGCGATAGCGCTGCCGCCCGCGCCGCGGCGGACAAGCGGCGCTATGACTTCGTTATCGAAGCGCTGCGCGGCATCCATACGGTCAAGGCGCTCGCGCTGAACGCGGCCATGCTGCGCCGCGCCGAACCGCTGCAGGAAGACAGCGCCTTTGCCATCGAGCGCGTCATGTATCAGAGTACACTGGCGCAAACGATCGGCGGTCTGTTCAGTCAGATCAACATGGTCGTGCTCGTCGCGTTCGGCGCGCTGCTCGTGCTCGACGGCCGCATGACGATGGGCGCTCTGGCAGCCTGTACCCTTCTGTCCGGCCGCGCTTTGCAGCCACTGCAGACCGCGATGGGCCTGTGGGCGAATTTTCAGGGCATTCGCGTTGGGCGCGCCGGCATCGCGGAGATCATGGCGCTGCCAGGCGAAAGAGCCGAACGCGGGGCCACGCCGGACATTGCGGGCAGTCTCGAGCTCAGAGATCTCACGTTCCGCCGCGAAACGCGAGACTCCACTCTTATCGAAAGCGTCAATCTCGCGGTGCGGCCGGGCGAGATTATCGGCATCGACGGCGATACCGGCTCCGGCAAAAGTGCTCTGCTGCTGCTCATGCTCGGCCTGCTCCGGCCCGAGCGCGGCAGCGTGCATATCGACGGCAACGACGCAGCCGACATCGACCCAGACTGGCTCAGACACCATATTGCGCTGCTGCCCCGCGACGGCGCCGTCTATGGCGGCACAATTCTCGACAATCTTACCAATTTTCAAGAAGGTGAATGCGTCAACGAGGCGCTCTACCTTTCCTACCTTCTCGGTCTCGACGACGCCGTGAAGCGCCTGCCGGAAGGGTTCGACACAAGAATCGGAACTGGTGAAGTGCTGCCCGGGGGCCTGCGGCAGCGCATCGCGATCGTCCGTGAGCTTGTCAAGCAACCGAAAATCATCCTCTTCGATGAAGCTGACCATGCGCTCGACGCGAACGCGAGCGGGCGGCTCGTCGATTTGCTGCGTCAATTGGGACAACGCTCCACCATCGTGTTGGTTAGCGCCAAGCCGCAGATCATGCAGCTCGCGCAGCGTCGCTATCGCCTCAGTCATGGTCGCCTACTGCCGATCTCGGTCGAGACCGGCAAGGCCCTGATCAGGGAGGTCGCGTGATGAGTGCTATGGTCGCCCGTCTGGACAACGTGACGCGTGGCGCCACGCCCGTTGCGGACTGCGCATTCGCGGCCTGCCTCGAGCCGCTGCTAGGCGGGTTCCGGTGGCGCGGCAGCCCCCGGCAGCTTGCCGAGGCGGTGACCTCCCACGGATGCATGGATTTGCTCGACTTCCGCAACGCGATGGCGAATCTCGATTTCGCCAGCCGGGTCGAGAAGGCACGGCTCAAGGACATCGATTGCCGGCTGCTGCCATGCGTGTTCGTTCCCGACGACGGCGGCCCGATGGTCGTACTTGAAGCCGGGCGAACGCCAGACACGTTGGTCTGCTTCGAGGGCGCATCCGCCAAGATTGCTACGACCGATGCCCTCGACCGTCGCGGCAGCGTCTGCTTTTTTACACTCGACGAGGCGCGGACCGACGCGTCACCGAGCCAGAAAGGCGGCTGGCTGAAGTCCGTCAGGCGGCGTTTCGAAGGAACGTTCGTTCTGCTTCTCGTCCTGAGTTTCTTCCTGAGCCTGCTGGCATTACTGCCAGCGTTTTTTGTCCAAGCGGTCTATGACCGCGTTCTGGCGACGCACGAGCATGCGACGCTCGTTTTTCTCGCCGTCGGTGTTCTGCTCGCGCTTGTTTGTGACACGGCGCTCCGGGCCGTGCGCGGAGCCATTCTGGCTCACCTCGGCGCGCGGCTGGATTTTCTGATCGGCACGTCGATAATCCGCAAGCTGCTGAGCCTGCCGCTCGCGCGGTTGGAAAAGACGACGATCGGCAGCCAGATAGCGCGGCTCCAGCAATTTGAAGGTCTGCGAAGCGCGTTTACGGGCCCAATGGCGCTCGCACTGCTTGAGCTCCCGTTCGTGTTCGTTTTCGTCATCGCCATTGCCGGGATCGGAGGATGGCTTGCACTGGTGCCCATCGGCCTCGCCCTTATCATTGCCAGTCTCGGTGTTCTCGCCATCCGATATGCGCGCGACGCCAGCGGCCGCGCCGTTGGTAGCCATGGCGATCATCAAAGCCTGCTGATCGAAATCCTTTCGAACATGCCCGCCATCAAAGCGAGCGCTGCCGAGGCGATTTGGCTCGAACGCTTCCGGGAACGTTCCGCCGAGATCGCCCTCGTCAATCTCGGCTATGCACGCATCGCGGCCCTCACCGAGAACATCGCGCAAGCAGTCAATCTCGTCGCCGGCGCGAGTACGCTTGCGATCGGGGCGTTGCTGGCGCTTGACGGCAGCCTGAGCGTCGGCGCTCTGATCGCGAGCATGACCTTGGTTTGGCGCATGCTCGCACCGTTTCAAGCGTTGTTCGTTACCTTGACGAAGGTCCAGGACATCGGGAGCGCCGTCCGCGGCGTCAATCAGGCGATGCTTCTTCCCTCGGAAGGATCAATCGCCGAAGGCCGGCCGAGACCCACGCGCGGTCGTCGCTTTGCCGGACGGATCACGTTCCAGCGCGTCGTGCTGCGCTACGCGGCGCATCATGAGCCCGCCATCGGTGGGATATCCTTCGATATCAAGCCGGGGCAGGTAGTCGCCGTCACCGGTGGCAACGGATGCGGCAAATCCTCGGTGCTCAAACTTGTCGCCGGGGTCTACCAGCCGCAGATCGGTGCCGTGCTGATCGATGGCGTCGACAGCCGACACATCAACCCGATCAATCTGCGACAATCCGTCGCCTATCTGCCGCAGCAGTCGGATCTGTTTACCGGCACGCTCGCCGACAATCTGCGGCTCGCCAGCCCAACGGCGACCGACGATGAACTGCGCGCCGCTGCGGCCAAGGCCGGCCTGCTCGCTGAAATCGACGCGCTTCCGGCCGGTTTTGGCGCCCCCGCCGATCAACTGTCGGCAAGCTTCGCGCGCAGGCTTGTGCTGGCCCGCACCTGCCTCATCGACGCCAGCATTATCCTCCTCGACGAGCCCGGGGTTTTTCTCGATGCGGCCGGCGAAGATCTGCTGCTCGCCCAGCTTGACGCCTTGCGCGGGCGCTCGACCGTCTTGCTCGTGACCCACCATCCCGCGCACGTCCGGGCGGCGGACCGCGTGATCGTGCTCCGGCACGGGACGATCGTCCACGACGGATCGCCGCAAGAACTGATGACCAAGCTCGCCGGAGACGCACGATGACGAACATTTCGACGACAGTCCCGGCCCTTCCAGGCGGAGCGCTCAACCCGCAGTGGCTCGCCGGCCGCGGGCGGCTCGCGCAATCGATCCGGCTCGAAGAGCAAGGACCGGGTTGGCTTGCGCGCTTGGCAATCGCCATTCTCGTTGCCGCGATTGCCGGATTCTTGATCTGGTCCTCGATCACTGAAGTAGGCGAAATCGCTCCCGCCTCTGGCGAAGTGACGCCGGCCGGATCGGTGAAGCGTATCCAGCACCTCGAGGGTGGTATCGTCTCCGCCATCAACGTACGGGAAGGCGATCTTGTCGATGAGGGGCAGGTCTTGCTGGAGCTTGAGAGCGGCATGACTGGCCCGGAATTTGAACAGCTTCGCGCCCGGTTCGCCGCACTTGAGTTGCAGGCCGCCCAGTTGCAAGCAGTTGCAAACCGCGAGGACGCGCGGATTGATTCCAAGGACGGGCGCTTCAGCGATCTCGCCGCTGCGCAGGGCACGCTCCTGCGCTCCAAGCGGGAATCAGTTGAGCGCCAGGAGGCCGTCCTACGCCAGCAGCGAGAGCAGCGCCGGGCTGAGTTCGATTCGCAAACGGCCCAGGAAAAAAACATCCGGGCGCAGATCGTACCGCTCGAAGAGCAAATCCGCATTCGCACGGAAACGTTCGAAAAAGGTTACACCTCCCGCATCCTGATGCTCGATCAGCAACGCGAACTAGCGCGAATCAAGACCCAGCTCACCGAAATGCAGGGGCAGATGATCCGCTCCGGCGAAGCGATTACCGAAGTGGACACCCGTATCGCGGAGTTGCGTGCCCGGAACCAGCTCGACGCAACGCAGGAAATCGGCAAGGTGACAAGCGATCTCGCCGAAGTGCGGGAGGCCATCGAGAAGGCGCAAGACCGAGTTAAACGTCTCACCATCCGCTCGCCGGTCCGCGGTGTCGTCAAAGGCTTGCAAACCGAGACGATTGGCGGCGTCGTTGCGCCCGGCTCGAGCCTGCTTGAAGTGATTCCAATCGACGCGAAGTTGATCGTGGAGGCGCGCGTGCTGAGCCGGGATATCGGCTTCGTGCGCGTCGGACAGGCGGCGCTCGTCAAGGTCGCGACCTACGACTACACCCGATTCGGCGGGATCGAGGGCAAGATCGGAACGATTTCAGCGACGACATTCCAAGACGACAAGGGTACCCCATTCTATCGCGCCCGCATCCAACTGGATAAGAACTACGTCGGTGACGATCCAACCCGGAATCTCGTTATCCCGGGCATGACTGTGCTCGCCGATATCCGCACCGGCAGCAAGACGGTATTGGCCTATTTACTCAAGCCGATCGTACGCGCCTCCGGCGAGGCGCTGCGCGAACGTTGAGAACCCATAAGATGACAATGCCGAGGTAGACATGATCCCCGCCCCTATTCCTCCCGACGATGCCGAACGTGTTGCCGCGCTGCGCCGTTATTGCGTACTCGACACGCTCGCCGAACCTGCATTTGATCGTCTGACCAAGATTGCTCGGCACATCTTTAGCACGCCGACGCTGCTCATCTCTCTGGTCGACTCAGATCGACAATGGTTCAAGTCGCGCATCGGGCTCGATGCGAGCGAAATGCCGCGCAATATCTCTTTTTGCGGTCATGCGGTATACCACCGCCAATTGCTGATTGTCCCTGACGCGCTGCGCGATCTGCGTTTCGCCGACAATCCTCTGGTTGTTGGCCCGCCCCACATCCGCTTTTATGTCGGTGCACCGCTGATCACAGCCGATGGTTTTGCGCTTGGTACACTTTGTGCCATCGATTTCGTGGCACGGCCTGCGCCGAGCGAGATCAGCATCGAGATGCTGCGCAACCTTGCCGACGCGGTTGTCGATGCGCTCGAACTCAGAGCGCGTCTCGCCGAGCGAGAGCGGATCGAGCGACTGAAGAACGAGTTCGTTTCCACGGTCAGCCACGAATTGCGTACTCCGCTGACATCGATCGCCGGAATGCTAGAGCTGCTCAACGCCGAGGTCGTCGGAGCGCTGCCGGCGGAAGCCAAGGAGATGGTCAATGTGGCCTATAACAATAGCCAACGGCTCATCCGCCTCGTCAATGATATCCTCGACATCGAGAAGATCGAGTCCGGCCGCATGCCGTTCGATCTCGCCCCGCTCCCGCTAA
Source organism: Nitrobacteraceae bacterium AZCC 2146 (assembly GCA_036924855.1). Classification (NCBI taxonomy): domain Bacteria; kingdom Pseudomonadati; phylum Pseudomonadota; class Alphaproteobacteria; order Hyphomicrobiales; family Nitrobacteraceae; species Nitrobacteraceae bacterium AZCC 2146. The sequence continues at coordinate 7,069,932 of JBAGRP010000001.1, read as the reverse complement.
GGCCGCTGATCGAAAGAGCCGTGGCAGAGACAAACTCATTCGCACAAAACCTCGGTGTAGGCATAAGAGCGCAATGGCTGACCAAAGAGGCGATAGCACTTGTCGATCCTGATCGTTTCATCCAAGTCCTTACCAATCTGGTGTCGAACGCGGCGAAGTTCTCACCCAAGGGTGGGATGATAACAGTCACGCTTGACCGTGCGGGCGAGCGGATATGTATTGCCGTTGCCGACCGCGGACCGGGTATCCCGGAAGCATTTCGCGGGCGCGTCTTCGAGAAGTTCGCCCAGGCCGATAGCTCCGACAGCCGCCGTCTCGCCGGCACAGGGCTCGGGCTCGCCATCGTGAAGAGAATCGTCGAGCATCTGGACGGAACGGTCAACTTCGACACCGAGACCGGCCTTGGCACGACCTTTCACGTCAATCTGCCGGCGTGGAAAGCCGTCGATAACACAGCAGGTACGGCACCGACCAGAAACCGGGCGGCTTAGCCGGAGGCAGGTCAAATGGGCGAGCGGACGCTTGGGCGGATCATGTACGTTGACGATGAGCCGGATGTCCGCAAGGTCGCAAAGATCTCGCTGGAATTGGTCGGCAAGTTCGCGCTGTGTCTGTGCGATTCCGGCCGCGAGGCGATCGCGCAGGTACAGCAATTCAAGCCGGACCTAATTTTGCTCGATGTCATGATGCCGGAGATGGATGGCCCGACGACGCTTGTCGCGCTACGTGGAATTCAGTCCGTTGCCTCGACGCCAATCGTGTTCATGACGGCCAAGGCACAGTCCGCGGAAATCAAGCGTTATCGCGATCTCGGTGCAGTTGAAGTTTTCACGAAGCCATTCCAGCCAATGCAGTTGCCAAATCAATTACGAGAGCTTTGGAGACGCATTCAGATCTGAAATCGCGGATGAGATTTTCGGTAGCGCGGCTGCTTGATCTTGCGGCCTCGACGACTATCCGCTGGATGGATCGCTGGCAGACAACCGGTAGCGTCGCGGCGAAGCCTGGCACCGGCCACTGCCGCCGCCGCTCGAGCAGCACGCGCAGTGGCTGCTCGATCTAGTGACCGCAGAGCCCGATCTGACACTCGAGGAGATCGGCATGCGGCTCGCATCGGCCAAAAGGCTGAAGGTCGGCAGAACCTCGATCTGGCGGTTTTACGAGCGGCACCACATCACGTTCAAAAAAAACATTGCACGCCGCCGAACAGGATCGACCTGATGTCGCCGCTGCGCGCGCTGAGTTGAAAGCCGAGCAATCGTCGTTACGGAGGCAACGGCTCGTTTTTATTGATGAGACGTCGGTGACGACCAAAATGGTTCGCCATTCCGGTCGCTCTCCGCGTGGCGAACGACTCGTCGCGAGTGTACCGCACGGCCACTGGAAAACCTTGACGTTCATTGCGGCGTTGCGCGTCAACGGCCTGACAGCACCCTATGTCATCGATGGTGCGATGGATGGAGCCACGTTCATGGCCTATGTCGAGCAGGTGCTCGTGCCGACGCTGACGAAAGGCGACATCGTATTCATGGACAATCTGCGGACCCACAAAATCGACGGGGTGCGCGAAGCCATCGCCACTGTCGGTGCGACAATCCGCTATCTGCCCGCCTATTCGCCAGACCTCAACCCAATCGAGATGGCATTCTCGAAACTCAAGGCCGCGCTGCGCAAAGGCGCCAAGCGCACTGTGAAGGAACTCTGGCGGTTGATCGGTAAACTCATAAAATCGTTTGCGCCCGACCAATGCGCCAACTATTTTCGTCACGCCGGCTATAGACGCTGACCTACATCAGGTGGAATCTGCTCTAGCTAGGCACTGATGTCGATCACCGGCACGCCGGGCGAAGGCCCGATGCGGGTCGACATTCCCGCTGCCGACCTCACCGCGGGCTGTTCTGCGCGCTGGGCGTGCAGACGTCACTGCTGCAAGCGCAGATATTCATGCTAGGTTTCCATGCCGCGCACTGGCTGATGGAACAGTATGAGCGCGGCAGGCCGGCATCAACCACCCGACCAGTATTTCCACCGGCGCGTTCAAGACGTCGGACGGTTACCTCAATATCGCCATGACAGGCGGCAATATCTGGGAACGCTGCGCTCAGGCGATCGACGCACCGGACCTCGTCACCAACCCAGACTACGCCACACGCCCGAAGAACCGTACGCATCTGTCATATCCGAACCGAATGATGTTGATTTCCTTCGGGCATCGGCTTTTTTGAAAGTTAGATCATGAAACGCGTTTTGATTACCGGTGTCACAGGACAGGACGGCGCCTATCTGGCGGCGCTGCTGCTCGAAAAGGGCTACGAGGTCCACGGCCTTGTCAGACGCTCCAGTTCTGCCGACGTGATCGACGCCAAGCTGCGCTGGCTCAAGATTCATAACGACGTAAAATTCATCGACGGCAATCTGCTCGATCTGTCGTCGCTGATCCGGACGATGCGCGACGTCAAGCCCGATGAGGTCTACAATCTCGGCGCCCAATCCTTCGTGAAGTCGTCCTGGAGCCAGCCGCTACTGACCGGCCAGGTTACCGGTCTGGGCGCCGCCAATGTCCTCGAAGCAGTGCGGCTCGATGCGCCGCAGGCGCGGTTCTACCAGGCGTCGTCGTCGGAAATGTACGGCCTGATCCAAGAGCCGGTGCAGAGCGAAACCACGCCGTTCTATCCCCGCTCGCCCTACGCCGTTGCGAAGGTTTTCGCGCACGGGATGACCGTCAATTATCGCGAGAGCTTTGGCCTGCATGCCAGCAACGGCATTCTGTTCAATCATGAATCCCCGGTGCGCGGCATCGAGTTCGTCACCCGCAAGGTCACCGACGGCGTCGCCCGCATCAAGCTCGGCCAGCATAAAGAATTGCGGCTCGGCAACATCGACGCCAGGCGCGACTGGGGCCATTCGAAGGACTACGTGCGCGCCATGTGGCTGATGCTGCAGCAGGACGTGGCTGACGACTACGTCATCGCCACCGGCCGCACCACCACCGTGCGCGACATGTGCCGCATTGCCTTCGACCATGTCGGCCTGAACATCGACGACCATCTGGTGATCGATCCCGCGCTGTTCCGGCCGGCGGAAGTCGATCTGCTGCTGGGCAATCCGGCGAAAGCCCACGACAAGTTCGGCTGGAAGGCGGAGATCTCGCTGGAGGAAATGATCCGCGAGATGGTGGAAGCCGATCTCAAGCGGGTCAAGCAGCAGATCGGTTAGCCATATGAGCCTGAACGGGCCGATGCGAACTCTGATCACGGGGGCCAGCGGATTCGTCGGCGACCACCTCGTCCGAAAACTGAAAGCCGTATTGCCGGCTGATAGCCGGCTGGTGCTCGCGGACAGAAACGTCCGCGGCAATGCTGACCCGGCGGACTACAAGAGCATTCATCTTGACATAACCGACGCGTCTGAAGTCAATCGCGTCATTCAAGGCGAGCAGCCGACCCATCTTCTGCATCTCGCCGCCATCGCGGCGGTCACCGCGGCCAATCGCGACATCCGGCCCGCCTGGAATGTGAATTTCAGCGGCACGCAGAACATCGCACTAGCGATCTGCGAATTTGTGCCGGATTGCCGGCTGCTCTATTGCAGCAGCGCCCAGGTCTATGGCGCCAGCTTCAAGAGCAATGCCGCGCTCGATGAGACCGCTCTGCTGCAGCCCGTGAATCCCTACGGCGCGGCCAAGGCGGCGGCCGATATCATGCTGGGCCAGATGGCGCTCAGTGGCCTGCGTGTCCTGCGGCTACGCCCGTTTAATCACACCGGCCCCGGTCAGAATACCCAATTCGTCATTCCCGCCTTCGCGGCGCAGATCGCAAGAATCGAACGCGGCGAACAGGAGCCGGTGATCCGCATCGGCGACCTCAGAAGCCGCCGCGACTTTCTCGACGTACAAGACGTGGTCGATGCCTACACCGAGGCGCTGCTGCGATTCGATGGCCTGCCGAATGGCGCCGCCATCAATATCGCGTCGGGCGAGGCCCGCGCCATTCAGGATGCGCTCGACATCCTAGTGGCGTTGTCACAGGTGAGAATCGACGTCGCGGTCGACGCTGCGCTGCTGCGTCCCAACGATACGCCGATCGTGCTGGGCAACGCGGATCGCGCTCGCGACTGGCTCGGATGGACGCCCAAGCGAACCTGGAACACGACGCTGGAGTCAGTGCTAAACTACTGGCGACAGCATCCTTAGCTAGGCCGCGTTAAACATCGGTCGGAATTTTCGCGGGTTCCAGCCAAAATCGCTGACCGCCGACGCGCCCACGAAAACCATGCCCATCGCCATCCGGCTGCCCATGGCGGCATTGGCACTGGGGAAGAACGGTTTTGCCAAGGCGAATGCGGCGCGCCATAAGATGGGCGGCGCCGAGATGATGCGCCGCGGCTTGCCGCGCGCGTCGAAGATCCGCCCCACCATCTCACGGTAGCTGATCGTCTCGCCGCCGGGCAGCGCGTGGGTTTTGTTAACAGCCGCCGCACTGGCCGCTGCCTGGATCGCACCAACAGCGAGATCCTCGGCATGCACCGGCTGCGCAGTCCGGCGCCGCTGCCCATGAGCGACAAGAATCCAAACTTCTGAACCAAACGCGCTAGCCGCGAGACATTGCCGTTCCTGCCTTCGGCGTAGATGATCCCGCAGGATCGTCCAGTCGATGCCTTACTGCTCGCAAGCCGAAATCAGCCGCCGTTCGCCGTCGGCCAATCGCCGCAGGTGCTCGCGCTCCACAGCGATCTCTGAAGCCATTTTGGTGACGATGCCGGTGAAGGTGAAAACGACGACCCGCTTCAATGCGGAACGATCCAGATGCGGCAGTGCATCCGCCAGCAGACCGACATCCACCGTGCAACACAGCGTCTCGCGGACGGCAATCGGCAACGCATCAGGCGCGCCGAGGTCGCCCTGGATCCAGTCGATTTGCGCGTCGTGGTGCTGAGCACGCGACAGCGCCGCTGGCCGTTCCCCGGCCTCGCCGACGTGTTCTGCAATATAGCCGCCGACAATTCCGGTGCCCCCTGATGACGAGACTTTTCATTCTGATCGGTTTATTACGGCGAGGTGCGTTTGCAGGCCGCCTCCGTTCGCTTGATCAGAAAATCCATATCGAGTTGATCGCTGGCGCGCCAATCAGTCGCGCCAGACGAGCGATGGCGATTGGACTGTTAGCGTCGGGCGGGCAGCCGGAAACCACGCACATAGCGCTGGATGCTAGCGAGCAAGGTCGGTGCGGCGGGCCGGCGCGGCTCGTTCGGTTGGATGAATTCGCCGTGCAGAACGTCGGCTCGCCGGGCCATCAGCCGCATCAAGGTCACATAGCCAATCGCAAAAGCGATGAATCCGAAAATAATACCTTCAAACATACGCAAAAACCCCGAATAATTCTTGAGTGTTCAAGCAGTTACGGTGGCGGTCAAGCGTTTGGTGAGACTCACTATATGTTTGAGCCGCTTTGTGACATCCGGGTCACAATGAATTTTTGCGCAATATGACACTTGGTGACCTCCGACATCCAGCAGGGGCTGACAAGACGCGCCGTTTGCGCGAAAGGTAGCCTCCCTTCCGACCTCAAGACTCTCCATCGGAGCTCCTGTATGCCCTTCCCGCGCGCTTCTCAGGCCCTGTCCCGCTTCACCGTGCTCGACCTGACCCGGATCCGCTCCGGCCCCACGGCCGTGCGGCAGTTCGCCGACTGGGGCGCCAATGTCATCAAGATCGACGCGCTGAGCGACGACGCCGGCGGCGAGCAGCCCGGCGGCCCACGCCGCGGCTCTGATTTCCAGAACCTGCATCGTAACAAGCGGGCGATGACGCTGAACCTCAAGGACCCCCGGGGTCTCGCGGTGTTCAAGCGGCTGGTCGCAAAAGCCGACGTCGTTGTCGAGAATTTCCGGCCGGACGTCAAAGCCCGGCTCGGCATCGACTATGAGAGCCTGCGCCAGATCAACCCGGGCATCGTCTATGGCAGCATCTCCGGCTTTGGCCAGGATGGCCCCTACCACAAGCGCCCGGGCTTCGATCAGATCGCCCAGGGCATGGGCGGGCTGATGTCGATCACCGGCGCGCCGGGCGAAGGCCCGATGCGGGTCGGCATCCCCGTCGCCGACCTCACCGCTGGGCTGTTCTGCGCGCTGGGCGTGCTGACCGCTCTGCTGGAGCGCGACATCTCAGGCGAAGGCCAGTGGGTGCAGACCTCGCTGCTGCAGGCGCAGATCTTCATGCTGGATTTCCAGGCCGCGCGCTGGCTAATGGAACAGGACGTCCCAAAGCAGGCCGGCAACAACCATCCGACCAGCATCCCCACCGGCGTGTTCAAGACCTCGGACGGTTACATCAATATCGCCACCACAGGCGGCAAGATCTGGGAGCGCTGCGCCCAGGCGATCGGCGCGCCGGATCTCGTCACCAACCCGGACTACGCCACCGGCCCGGCCCGCTCGAAGAACCGCGACGCGCTCAATGCCGAGATCAACAGCTTTACCGAGAAGCGCACGACCGACGAATGGGTCAACGAACTCAATGCCGCCGGCGTGCCCTGCGGGCCGATCTATTCCGTCGACCAGATGTTCGCCGACGAACAGGTCAAGCACCTCGGCATCGCCCAGGACGTCCCCAACGACGACAACCGCGCCATCCGCCTGGTCGGCCAGCCCTTCACGCTATCGCGGACGCCGAGCACCATGGCTGCACGCCCGCCGGAAGTCGGCGAACAGACCGAGGAGTTGTTGGCCGAGTTCGGCTTCAGCACCGACGAGATCACGGCGCTGCGAGAAGGCAAGGTGGTCTGATGAAGACCGGAATTGCAATGAATGAGGATGTCGTTGACCTCAACGCCATCTGGGCAAGCGGATATTCGGTATCGGAACTGTGGGGACGGACCGAGCCGGTCTCGCGCGGCGGGCCTGCGGCGACGAACAGCTACCTAATCATGTGGGGCATTCTCAGCATCGTAGACGATCAGGTGAGTCACGGTGCCGGCCACCAGTATCTGCGCGAGCGGCTCTGGAATGGCGACTGGATTGCGGTTGGCTACCTGGACCAGCGCCTGATGGTCTTGCCGCCGATCAAGGATGCCAAGTTTGGCCGCAAGCCATCGGCGATCGGTGATGGCATCATCAATTTCACAGATGTCCGCATCATCCACGCGCAACTGTTTGAGGCGCTGGGCGGCAGTCACAACTGAGTGGATGCGGCGTCTGGCGGCGGACCTCGCCGCCAGCGCACCTGTCGCCAAGTCCTGCTCCGTCGCGTCTAGCGGGCGCGTAGCAAGTTCACCAGGCGCTGGATGAGTTTCGGACGCCACGTCTCCTGCAGCACGATGCCATCATACGGAAAGCGCAGCAGGAACTCGCTATGCTGAAGAGCTCGTCGTCCTGGCGCCTGACAGCTCCGGTTCGAAAATCCAAGCTGGCACTCCAATCTCTGCGAGACGGCTTTCCCGATAACGTAGCCGCTCTATTCAGACGAACAGCTCCGGCAAAAGATGGCCATCTCAGGCTTTTGCGTTCAGCCTCTCGAGCGGACCGGGAAAATGGTCGCTCGACCCACCTAGGCTCAGCCCCCCGCCCTGCCGTTAGCGAGCGCGTCGATGCATCCCCTGGATCGACGCGCCGATGATCACGACGACATCATATCCATATGCGAGCGTGTCACCGCTTCGACCTCGGCGCTATCGCCCATGACGACGCCGACGCGCTGATGGAGTGTACGCGGTTTGATATTGAGGATGGAGTGTTCTCCGTCAGACGCCGAGCCACCCGCCTGTTCGATCAGGAAGCCCATGGGGTTGGCCTCATACATTAAGCGCAATTTCCCTGCCCGATCCGGGTGGCGCGCGTCGCCTGGATAGAGAAAGACACCGCCACGCTTCAGAATCCGATGGATGTCGGCGACCATGGAGCCAGTCCAGCGCATGTTGTAGTCAGCGCCGCACGGACCTGCTCGTCCTGAAATGCGGTCATCGATGTAGCGACGGATGCCAGGCGACCAATGACGCTGGTTCGACATGTTGATCGCGAACTCGCGTTTGCCCGGCGCGATGCGCATCCGCGCGTCCGTCATGATCCAGGACCCAACCTCACGGTCCAGGGTGAATTCGTAAACACCGGTTCCGACCGTCAACACAAGCAGGGTTTGCGGACCGTAAATGGCGTACCCCGCGGCGACCTGGTTTCGTCCCGTCTGAAGAAAATCCTGCTCCGATATCGTCCGCCCGGACGATCCCTCCGGCGCGGTTAAAACCGAAAAGATTGTTCCGACCGTCAGGTCAACGTCGATATTGCTGGACCCGTCGATCGGATCAAAGAGCAGCAAATACTCGCCTCTCGGATAGCGGTTGGGAATAAGATGGATCGTTTCCATTTCTTCCGACGCCATCGCGGCCAGGTGGCCACCCCATTCGTTGGCTTCAAGCAACAGCTCGTTCGCAATGACATCCAGCTTTCTCTGGACTTCGCCCTGCACATTCTCGCTTTCGAGGCTGCCAAGTACGCCGCCGAGTGCCCCCTTGCCGATAGAATGGCTGATTGTCTTGCAAGCCCGCGCGACCACCTCGATCAAGAGGCGAAGCTGCGCCGGCAAAGCGCCTTCCTTGCGCTGCTGCTCGACCAAAAACTGCGTCAATGTCGTTCGATTCATAAATCTATCCTCTTCTACCGCACAGACGCTATCGCGCATGTTTACCACCAGTTCAATGTATTGGCTGCGGTACACCAAAGTAACGTTAAGCCGGTTGGAACGCATGGTGCCGAGCGAAGAAACGACAGCGGCGAAACGCTTTGATTCGGGAGGTCGTCGGCCGCGTCCTCAACAATGGAGATTCGATGCGATGGTACGGACCGCGCTTTGAAACGTTACATTGAAGGTCGCCAAAACGCAGTGCGCCGCCAATAGTACTAGATCCGGCGCAATCAAGGCACCGCTACAGAAATTTCCGCGCGAGCCGACGATTGTGACAACTCCACGACCGATGCCGTCTTCGCGCGCGGGCGCGCCGCCGACCATTGCAGAGGCCAGCGAGAGCAAAACCACTGACCACAGTGAGAAAACAATGAGATGCATTCATCCTCATGATTTAATTTGCACCTGACTGTCAAGGTTGCTTGCATCGATAAAATTTGCTCGCATCGACCGCCTTCTCTCTTTCGGAAAGGGCCCAAACAGCACGAGCGAAATGAACGTATCCGTGAGCTCCAGAATAAACCCGGACCGTCTTGTTTCCAGATAATTGGAAAATGTCGGATTGGAGAACAGCGGAAAGAGAAATCTCTAGACGACGACGAAATGCAGGGCAAAAGTAGAGGACGGCGACAAGTCCACTTGCTGACATCCCCGAGCAAGCCCGAAACAACCGCAGGTCACCGGGGCGAAATGATCAAAATCTCGCGGATACTTGCCACCATCAGTGTCGTTAGCGGATAGTTGATCGTTGGCTTGTCGTAGACCGGTAGCAATTGCTTTGAGGTCACCAGTCATGGGTACAGCTGCGTGCCGCCGCCACCGGCCAGAATGACCGCCCTTCACAGGACGAACCTCGCTTCGTGTTACTGCAGACGGTCCAAGCACTTTGCCAGCGACCTATCCAGCGATTCAATGCGGATATCGAATAAGGCCGACAGTTTTGCCGTGGAAAGCCTCGAATTGGGTGGTCGAATCGCCGGCGTCGGGTAGTCGACTGTGGAGATTGGGTCAACCGGGATCGAACTCCCGCCCCGTGCCACCGATTGCCGAATGATCTCGCGGGCAAAGCCGCACCACGACAATGTATCCGGCCCAGCGAGATGGGTCACACCGGCATAATCCTGCCTCCATCCCTTACCAGCCACTTGTCTTGCCATTGCAATGACCGCGTCAGCGATGTCCGGCGCGTACGTCGGGCATCCGACCTGGTCATCCACCACCCGCAGTCGATCCCGCTCAGCGGCAAGCCGCAGGATCGTCCGAACGAAATTGGCCCCGAACGGGGCGTAGACCCAGGATGTCCGCAGCACGATATGCCGCGGATTGGCCACGGCGACCGCCAGTTCGCCCGCAAGCTTGGAACTGCCATAGACGCCTTGCGGCGCCACCGGATCGCTTTCGACATAAGCGCCGTCTTTCGTCCCATCGAAGACGTAGTCGGTCGAAAAATGAATGATCGGCGCATTGAGCTCCGCGGCAGCAGCCGCCACCGCCTGCGCGCCGTCGCGATTGATCGCATACGCCTGATCTGGTTCGGACTCGGCCTTATCGACCGCGGTGTATGCCGCCGGATTGATCACGATATCGGGACGAAAGGCAGCAAGCACATTTCTGATCGAAAACGGATTCAGCAGATCCAGTTCCGCGCGCGCACTGCACCCGAACACAATGGTGTTGTCGCCCGTGGCAGCTTCACGCAAGGACCGAGCAACCTGACCCTCGCTGCCAATCACATAAAGGCGCATGCTTGCCTCACGCCTTCACAAGACCGAGGCGTTCGCCTCCGTAGACCCTCTCGCGAAGCGGTCCCCACCAGCCGTCGTTGCCGAGATACCAGCGCACGGTTTTTTCGATACCGGTCTCGAACGTTTCCTGGGCCCGCCATCCCAACTCGGTTTCAAGCTTGGTAGCGTCGATGGCATAGCGCTGGTCGTGGCCGGGACGATCGGTCACGAAGGAGATCAAGTCGTGGTGGGAAGCGTCAGCGGGACGCAGTCGATCCATCCACGAGCAGATTTGCTGAACGACCTCGATGTTCCTTCGCTCATTTCGGCCGCCGATATTGTAGGTTTCGCCGGGCACGCCTTTTTCCAGAATAACGCCCAGAGCCCGCGCGTGATCTTCAACATAGAGCCAGTCGCGGACATTCGACCCGTCGCCATAGACAGGCAGCATTTTACGATCGAGCGCGTTGAGGATGATCAACGGTATGAGCTTCTCCGGGAAATGATAAGGCCCATAGTTGTTCGAGCAGTTCGAAACAATCACCGGCATTCCGTAAGTGCGATGCCATGCCTTTGCGAGATGATCGGACGCGGCCTTCGATGCCGAGTAAGGCGAACTGGGGTCGTAGGCGGTGGTCTCCGTAAAAAGTCCGTCATCGCCGAGCGAACCGTAGACCTCGTCAGTGGAAACATGAATAAAGCGAAAGTTGATCGCATGATTGCCGCGAACCGATTTGAGATAGTCGCGGACGGCCTCCAGCAGCGTGAAGGTGCCAAGCACATTGGTCTTTATGAACACATCGGAACCGGAAATCGAACGATCGACATGGCTCTCGGCGGCGAGGTGCACGACGGCGTCCGGCTGATACTTGGTGAAAATCGCGTTCACCGCAACCGCGTCGCAGATATCGTGCTTTTCAAACACATAGTGCGCGCTGGATGCGACCGGCGCCAGCGAGGCAAGGTTGCCCGCATAAGTCATCTTATCCAGGACGACGACGTCATGGTCGAGATTGGATATGAAGTGCCGACATACAGCAGATCCAATGAAGCCGGCGCCTCCTGTCACGAGAACCCGCATCGATGCTCCTAACGGATGAACTGGAAAGCCGGCGGCGCGTCCTGAAGAAGTGGCTGATTGCGATCCTTGTGCGATAAGACCACTTCAGCAGGCGGACTCCGCCAGTTAATTCCGAGCGCTGGATCATCCCATGCAATGCCGCGATCGCAGTCCGGAGCATAATACTCCGTTACCTTATAAATGACCTCGCAATCATCCTCCAGCGTCATGTAACCGTGGGCGAAGCCTGGCGGTACCCACAACTGGCACCAGTTCGTGGCCGATAGTTCGGCCGTCACATGCCGTCCGAAAGTAGGTGAGCCGACACGAATATCGACAGCAACGTCAAGGATGGCACCCCGCGTGCATCTGATAAGCTTGCCTTGGGCGTGTGGCGGAGTTTGGTAATGCAATCCTCGAACAACGCCTTTTTGGGTCGAGCGGACGTGGTTGTCCTGTACAAATTCTCCTTTGATGCCGAAATCCGCAAAAACGTCGCTTCGGAACGTTTCGGAGAAAAATCCTCGACCATCTTCGTGTTTCGAAGGCACTAAGAGCAATATCTCAGCGATTTTGGTCGGCTGAATATGCATTGTCATTTTGACTGTCATTTAAATGGTAAATTCCTTTAAATATCAGCGCCACGCTGGAGCATGTCAACACGCTTCGGAGGTGTGATCTATTGCGTTACCGGCGCAACTCCCTTGTTGGCGCAGCGGTGGATGGCCATTTTTTGCACTGCCGTTAACTCTATCCGCTAGACGCCCCCGAATTCGCCCGCACGGATGCTCTGGGTGACGAAGCGGCGCCGACCAGATCAGTTGCGCACTGAATCGCCGATTGGCAACACGCGGCCGAGTGGCGCGTCGATGACGGCGCTTGGCCTTCGCCGGTGCAATCGCCTGGTCGTAGATTGGCCAGTGCAGCTTGGGCCCAGATATCGCCGTCCCGGTCGGTGTAGCCGCGCCTTTCAGCGCATGCTGGGCTTAGTGTTTTTTCTGTTGGTTAACGGCTGGGGCAGTTGCATACGAGCTGAGTATCGTTAAGCCAGCCTTGGGGTCGAGAATCGGCCTGGGACGGGCGGAGCGGTCGATGTCGAAGAAGCAAGCGTGGATGGTGGCGGTCGAGATCGCGGCCCCCGAATCTCAGCGGCGAACCCATTTTTTTGTCGTCGGAAAGGAAGCCCAAATGGACGCCGTGTCGGCTGTTCGCGCCCTTCCAGAGATGCAAGCCGGGAATGTTGTCCAGGCACGTAGACGACTTGCGGCTCCTGAGATCGCTGCGCTTCGTCTAATAGCCGACGAAATCAGACCGCTCGGGCATTGAGTTACAATGTCGTATTAGGGCGCGGGCCTAATTACGCTCGTCCAGACCCGAAAACTGAGGAACACGCCGGCCTACTTCATTTTGGCCGGCGCGGTGTGCTTACTCGTCCTTGCATCGGCGCCGGCCATGGGACTCTTTGTCATGTGGCGCGGTCCTGGAAAGACACCGCGCTAGATCCACAGCCAAGCGGGTGCTCGTCAAGAGGACACCGCTGGTCATGGTGGATTCCGCTGGCCAACAGGCGTGGTAGCGGTCATCACGTTTCGCGGAGTTCGTGATTGTCGGGCTTGGGACGACGTCCAGATCGGGCTAATCAGCTGCTATGACCTTGCGTAAGTTGGCAGCCTTGTGCTTTGCGGCGACGTTAGGAGGCTGCGGTGCCGTTGATCCCGGGAACACTTTTCTTCCTGCTTGGATTCCCCGGGCAGCTAGGACTACGACGGCGATCACTGAGACACCGCCCGATGTTCGAAACATACTGAAATCGAATATGTCGGCGGTATTTTTGCCTGCGGCTGCGCCGACAAACATCAGCTTTTCTGCTCCTAGGCCGGAACAGACGGGCTGGAGCACCTGCATCCGCGCGACCGTCAATGGCGCATTCGGCCATTCAATCGGCCAGCAAACCTATGTCGCGAGCATCGCGCGAGGAGCCGTATCCCTCGTTGCCCACGTCGAAAATATCCAGCGCTGCGCCGGAGAGCAATTCGAGCCGCTTTGAGGTAGCCGAGGCGGCAGACGCTCTCTCATCATGACCGAGGAACCGCCCAGAGCCAGGCCACTGAGAACAATGAGATAAAAGTAAGATGCATTCTTCCCCATGACTTAATGTGCACGTGGCTGTCAAGGCTTGCTTGCATCAATGAAATTCGCTCGCATAGGCTGCCTTCCCTCTTCCGGAAACGATCCAAACAGCACGAGCGAAATGGTACGCCCGTCGGATGTCGGCGAACAAACCAAAGAGCTGCTGGCCGGATTTGGCTTCAGCGACCACGAGATCACCGCGCTGCGGTAAGGTAGGTGACGGACGGGTTTGAGCCCGTCGCGCGCGCTGGCCGCATCAGCCGGCCCACGCTGCTAATAAAGCTTTGTTTATCACCGGCCAAAACAATAGCGCGATCGCCAGCGTGGTGATCGAGCCCACCAGGCCGTTCGACCAGAAAACGCCGACATTGCCGCCCGAGCCGATCATCGACAGCCGGAACGCATCTTCGGCGCGATTGCCGAGCACCAGCGCAGGGGTGAATGGCGCGAGCGGAATGCCGATCATCTTGAAGACGTAACCGACCACGCCGAAGCCGACCATCAGCCAGATGTCGAACATTGCGTTCTGGATCGCATAGGCGCCGATGGCGCAGGACACCACGATCATCGGCGCCACCGCGGCGAACGGCACCCGCAGGATCGAGGCGAAGATCGGCACCGTGGTCAGCACGATGACGAGGCCCACAACATTACCGAGATACGTCGAGGCGATCAGGCCCAGACGAAATCCTTGTGCTCGACGAACAACAATGGCCCGGGATTGAGGCCCACACCATGAGTCCGCCGAGCAGGATCGCCGCCGTGCCAGAGCCGGGAATGCCCAGCGCCAACATCGGCAGCAGCGCCGCAGTGCCCGACGCATGCGCTGCGGTCTCCGGTGCAAATACGCCCTCGATACGGCCCTTGCCAAAACTCTCCGGATCCTTGGCGAAGCGCTTGGCGAGATTGTGCCCATGAACGACGCGGCAATGGCGCCACCGGGCGTGATGCCAAGCCAGCAAGAGACCTCTCTGGATTTCATGAAGGACAAAGCCGCGACGTCCATCGAACTTAACGAAATACGGGAGACGTTCGCGGTTTCCAGAACACATGCTATAAAGCTTCCGGTGTCCGTTGGATTTCGTGGCAGCAACCGGGCGGTAAGCGATGTCTAGGAAGATCCTTGCCCTGTTTGGGACGCGGCCGGAATGTATCAAGCTGGCGCCGATCATCGCCGAGTTGCGCCGGCGCCCCGGAGAATTCGACACATTCGTGTGCTCGTCAGGCCAACACCGGGAAATGCTGGACCAGACGCTGTCTGCATTCGACCTTCCGGTCGACAAAGATCTTGCCGTTATGCGCCACGACCAAACTCTCCCCGAACTGACGGCGGCGCTTATTGTCGCGCTAACACGAACCATGCACGAGGTCATGCCGGATCTTGTTCTGGTTCAGGGCGACACCTCTACGGCACTCGCCGGCGCGCTGGCTGCATATTATCAGCGCATTCCGGTCGGACACGTAGAGGCCGGTCTGCGTTCCTATAACAGATACAATCCGTTTCCCGAAGAGGGCAACCGGCAGATGATCGGCGTGCTTGCAGACCTGCATTTCGCACCCACTCAACGGGCCGTCGATGCCTTACGCCGCGAGGGAACAGCTTCTGCGCGCATCCATCTGACGGGCAACACCGTGGTCGATGCACTGAACGACCTGAAGTTGAAATTGGAAACTGCCACTGGTCTTCAGCTTGTCTCGACGCAGATTCGGCAAATCGTGTCGGCAGCGCAACAAATCGTGCTGATCACATGCCATCGAAGGGAAAGCTTTGGTAGCGACCTTGCCGCTATCTGCAATGCGATTAGACGGCTCGCAATACGCCACCCTCATATCTCATTTGTCTTTCCGGTCCATTTAAATCCCAATGTTCGATCGCAGGTATTGCCCCTGCTCAGTCAGATCTCGAATATCCTTTTGCTGTCCCCGCTAGGCTATTTGGACTTCATGTTCGTGTTGGCGCGATCAACATTAGCGTTATCGGATTCTGGCGGCATTCAGGAAGAGGCGCCGAGTTTCGGCGTCCCCGTTCTCGTGCTCCGCTCGACGACAGAACGACGAGAGGGAATCGATGCTGGGTTTGCCGAACTTGTTGGTGCAGATGAGGAATTGATTGTCGCACGAGCAAGTATGCTGCTCCAGCAAACCTCTGAGACCAACATTGGCAGGCAAAATCCATATGGAGATGGTCGGGCGAGCAAGCGTATAGCCGATATCCTGGCGACAATGTGAGTCCGGGCAAATAATCCTGCTCAGCTCGCAGTCTCCCCTAGAATCCTTCGCCATTGCTCATAACGGCATAGGCCGTTAGAAAAGCTAGGCTTCGACGGTGACGGTTTCGGCGTGGTCGATAAGGCCGACGAGGAAACTTTTGCGGATAAGGTCTGCGCGTGCTGGGCTGCCTCAACAAGACCGCAGCGGGCATCGCATGACAAAGTCGCAGTATGCGCCCAAGAGGTGCGCCGAAGAAGCGCAACCACGTTGCCTGCCACTCGATCCGCGGGGCGCGCCGGATCTCGTCACCAACCCGGACTACGCCACCGGCCCGGCGCGCTCGAAGAACCGCGATGCACTCAACACCGCGATCAGCGCGTGCACCGAGAAGCGCACGACCGACGAATGGGTCAACGAGCTCAACGCCGCCGGCGTGCCCTGCGGGCCAATCTATTCCGTCGACCAGATGTTCGCCGATGAGCAGGTCAAGCACCGGGGCATTGCCCAGGACGTCCCCAACGACGAGAACCGCGCCATCCGCCTGGTCGGCCAGCCCTTCACGCTGTCGCGGACGCCGAGCACCATTGCCGCCCGCCCCCCGGAAGTCGGCGAACAGACCGAGGAACTACTGGCCGAGTTCGGCTTCAGCGCCGACGAGATCGCAACGCTGCGGCAAGGCAAGGTGGTTTGAGTCCGTCAAACCTCAAAGCTTACCGGTCTTTCGCAACCGCATAGATGGCCCGGGCCAAGGCGCGGCCGATGCATTCATATCCTTCGGCCGAATTATGCAGGCCATCCCATGCCACAAGGGCGCCAATCGACAGCCCTGCGTCAACCGAACGGCGCATGAGGCTAAATCGCGGGAAGAGTGCAACGCGCTCCTCCTGAGCGACGCTGGCGATACTCTTTTGCATTTTTTGGTGCTGTGATGCGAGGATGATCGGTGAATACTGCTGATCCATCAGAATAACGTCTGCGCCGCTGGCTCTGAGCGCGCGCACACCGGTCACAAGTTTTTGCTTCAGGCTGACAACACTTTCCAGCCATGTGACGTCGTTCGTCCCAACTTGCCACACGATGATATCGGGCTTATGAGGAAACACATCGGACTCGAATCTCGCCATGTTTCCCGCAATCGTATCTCCGCTCCGGCCGCTGTTGATGATACCGATCTGCACGGCTGGCTTCAGTCTTGTGAGCTCCTTCTCCAGAACTCCCGGATAGGTTTTGGCCGGATCCCTCATCCACAGGCCAACCGTGGACGAAGAACCGATCGCCACGATTTTGAGTTGCCCGCCGGATTTAAAGACCGCCGCGGTGCGTGGCAGCGCGGCACCCAGAGATAGATTCTCATTCGCCGCGAGGCAGGTTTCCGCGGGCGATCTGGTTTGCGCGTTGCCAGCCTCAGAACAGGACAGAACCGTTCCTACAAGCAGGAAGACAACGCCCGCCGCGCGCAGGGTCCAGACCCGAACGGCACGCAGACGCCTCAAGCGATGCATCAGATGCGCTCCCCTCGTGCGCTCCATTCGCCTTTGAATTATCATCTTTGATAATGTTCCGGGCTCAGGAGCGCCGCGCCTGCCGAGAAACATTTTCCCGACATCCCAACATTCAACCCGGCACTATCGGCAACTTCAATACTCCCCCGGACGCTTGCAACGGAAATATCGAGCGCGCAGCGCATTTTTCGCTAGTTTCTACGTTTTCGTTCTGTAAATCTGTCTGCAGGCATTGGATCAGGATACCTGGAAATGGGAGCGGCCCGAAATGATCGCGCGGCGACATGTTTTTCACATCGGGGGATATGATCCGATTGCTCCCGACGTGTTGCTCGCCCGGTTCCGCCGTTCGATTTTGAGTTTCAAAAACAACTGGAACGCCAAGACAACTGTTTCAGACCTGACGGCATCGACAAACATCAGTGCGTCATGGACGGCGGAAGCCTCTGCTTCGAACTGGAAGACGCTCACGGTCTACGAAATGCTCCGCTGGGACGACCTGATCCTGCAGGACTTTCAGAGAGGTGGCGTATCGCGTTTCGCGCAGGCGGCCCTGACCTTGTTCGACTTCATCGTCACCGGGACCCTCGTCCGCTACGGAAGATCGAGTTGGCGATACACCAGTTTTTTTCTGTTTCCCTATTTTCTCGTAATGGCTTTTGCCATCTTCAGCCTATGCACGGCATACGTCGCATCTCGTATTTTATCATGGAGCAGCGTCGGTGGTCTGTTGTTCGTGGCGCTTGCTGCCACTACGATATTCATCGCTTTGGTGCGATGGTCTCGCTGGAGTGGAACCATCAGCCATGCCTTCGATGACTGGATTTTCTCACGTCAGTTTCTTTATGGCCAGCGGATGCAGATGGAGCATCGGATCGACGAATTTGCAGATCAGATCGTCAAGCGAGCACGCGCCGCTGACACCGATGAGATCGTCATTGTCGGCCACTGTCTCGGTGCAGCGCTTACAATGCAAGCGGTTGCGAAAGCAGCAACAAAAGACCCGAAGCTTGGCCAGCACGGACCGGCAATTTGTGTTCTCACGGTTGGTGCGACTATCCCCAAATTCTCGCTTCACCCACGTGAAGAGAGCGCGCGTCAGGCAACGGAGGCCGTTGCCCGCAACCCGGATATTCGCTGGACGGAATACCACGCACGCGATGACATAATCAGTTTTTACCGCTTCGATCCGGTGACGCTCACGCACATCAGGCCCGACCGGTCGGACGGACGTCCCAATATCCGCCGCGTCCAGATGCCTGCCATGATGAGCGCGGCGTCATTCAAGCGCCGACGGTTCAACTTCATGCGGATGCACTATCAATTCCTGATGGGCAATGATCAACGCTGTGCGTACGACTATTGCATGATCCTCTGCGGTCCCCTGCCATTTGACGAGATTACCGGACCCGAAGGCGGTGTACACCGGTTTGCCTTAGACGGCTCTCTCATCGACGTGACCGCGCGGGACGGCTGTAGGATTGAAACGCCTTTCAACCCTCCGCCCGCGCCGGCCGCCACATTCGCCCAACACCGCTGAACGCCTTGTCGATCATCGGCCAGAACAATAGCGCGATCGCCAGCGTGGTGATCGAGCCGACCAGCCCGTTCGACCAGAACACGCCGACATTGCCGCCCGAGCCGATCATCGACAGCCGGAATGCGTCCTCGGCGCGGTTGCCGAGCACCAGCGCCAGGGTGAATGGCGCCAAGGGAATGCCGATCTTCTTGAAGACGTAGCCGACCACGCCGAAGCCCAGCATCAGCCAGATATCGAACATGGCGTTCTGGATCGCATAGGCGCCGATGGCGCAGGACACCACGATCATCGGGGCCACCGCGGCGAACGGCACCCGCAGGATCGAGGCGAAGATCGGCACCGTGGTCAGCACGATGACGAGGCCCACAACATTGCCGAGATACATCGAGGCGATCAGGCCCCAGACGAAATCCTTGTGCTCGACGAACAACAATGGGCCGGGATTGAGCCCCCACACCATCAGCCCGCCAAGCAGGATCGCCGCAGTGCCGGAGCCGGGAATGCCCAGCGCCAGCATCGGCAGCAGCGCCGCGGTGCCCGACGCATGCGCCGCGGTCTCTGGCGCAAACACGCCCTCGATGCGGCCCTTGCCGAAACTCTCTGGATCCTTCGAAAAACGCTTGGCGAGATTGTAACCCATAAATGACGCGGCGATGGCGCCGCCCGGCGTGATGCCGAGCCAGCAGCCGATGAAGGACGAACGCAGCAGCGTCACCCAGTATTTCGGCAGGTCTTTCCAGACATTGATCACCACGCGCAGGCTGATTTTTGCGGCGTGGCCGCGCAGCGCCAGGCGCTCCTCCATGGTCAGCAGGATTTCGCTGATGCCGAACAGGCCGATTACCGCGACGAGGAAATTGATGCCGCGCAGCAGCTCGTTGGAGCCGAACGTCATGCGCAGCGTGCCCGACACCGTGTCCATGCCGACGCCGGCGATCAGCAAGCCCAGTGCCATCGAGATGACGGTCTTGTGCTTGGCCTCGCGGCCCAGGCCGACGAACGAGCAGAACGTCAGCAGATACACCGCGAAGAACTCCGGCGGCCCGAATTTCAGCGCGAAGGACGAAATCATCGGCGCCAAAAATGTGATCAGCAACACCGCGACCAGCGAGCCGATGAAGGACGAGGTGAAGGCTGCAGTCAGCGCTTCCGCCGCCCTTCCCTGCTGTGCCATCGGATAGCCGTCGAAAGTGGTGGCCACCGACCATGCCTCGCCGGGAATGTTGAACAGGATCGAGGTGATGGCGCCGCCGAACAGCGCACCCCAGTAGATGCAGGACAGCATCACGATCGCGGACGTCGGGTCCATCGTGAAGGTCAGCGGCAGTAGAATCGCGACGCCGTTGGGTCCGCCGAGGCCGGGCAGCACGCCGACGAAGATGCCGAGCACGAGGCCGACGACCATCAGCGCCAGGATCTTCCACGTCATCAGAACGGCGAAGCCGTGCAGCAACAGTCCAAAGGCTTCCATGACGATTAGTCCTAGTGGCCGAAGGCCGCTTCGAGCGGCCCCTTCGGCATGATGACGTCGAAGGCGATGTCGAAGGTGATGAACATGATTGCGGTGAAGACGAAGGCGGTGAGCAGCGATTTCCACCAGGCTATCTTGCCGACCAAGCGCATGAAGCCGGCGATCAGCAGGAAGCTCGCCACATACATGCCGAGATACTGCGTGCCCAGGCAGAACAGCGCGGTCGGCACGAACACCAGCATCACGCGACGCAACTGCGCGCGGGTCACAAACGTTTCCGACGGTGCGCTGCGCGCCAGCCACGTCGTCACCAGCCCATAAAGACTGGCGCCGCCGAGAATGACCGAGAGATAGAACGGAAAATACCCGGCCTGCGGGCCGGTGGAATCCCAGGCGATGCCGGTGCGGTAATTATCGATCCCCAGCGTCACCGCCAGCGCCAGCAGCAGCAGCGAGACGACGATCTCGACGGTGCGCGTACTCGTGACCGCCGGCGAGTCGGGTTCGGGCGCGGTGGGATCGTCGACAATGATTTCGAGGTCGGAGTTGGCCATGAGTTTTTTCGTTCGAGGAAGTAAAGAAACGGCACATGTAGGGAGGCATTGAAGGGCATCGAAGAAAACTATCATCATCGGCGAGAGCGAATACCCCGGTATTCCGCGACGCCGATGTTATTCCGCAACGCTCTGGAATACTGGGTGCCCTGCTTTCGCGGGGCATGACAGCTGAGCTGTCACTGCGCTACAAATCCCGCTTCGGTCATCAGCGACTTGTTGAGCGCGTCATCCTCTTCGAGGAATTT
The DNA here is from genome assembly GCA_036924855.1 of Nitrobacteraceae bacterium AZCC 2146. NCBI lineage: Bacteria > Pseudomonadati > Pseudomonadota > Alphaproteobacteria > Hyphomicrobiales > Nitrobacteraceae > Nitrobacteraceae bacterium AZCC 2146. Next base: position 7,048,818 of record JBAGRP010000001.1, on the reverse strand, counting down.
CAGCATGTCCTTGCCGGTGAGAAAGATCGGCTTCAGCGCCTGCTTTTCCATGTAGTCCTTGTATTCGGCGGTTTGCGTCACCTTCTGGAACAGGTCGACATAGAACGCCTGCTGCTCCGGCGTTACCTTGCCGGGCAGGAACATGGCGCGCAGCATCAGATACTGCACATCGAGGCCTTCTTCCTTGCAGGTCGGAATATCGTTCCACGACTGCGTCTCGGTAACCTTCGTCGTGTAGCTGATCCGCTCCTTGTCGAATACGCAGAGCGCGCGGACCTGGCCGGCGCGCCAGACTTCGAGATTTTCGGATGGGTTGTTGACGTTGGATTCGGTGTGGTTGCCGACCAGCTGGGTCGCCGCCTCGCCGCCTGATTTATAAGGCAGGTACGAGAACTTGGCGCCGGTCTTCTTTTCCATGAACACGGTCAGCACGTGATCTTCGCGCTTCGATCCGGTGCCGCCCATCTTGAATGGCGAGCTAGCAGCTTTCGCCGCGGTGATGAATTCCTTCACCGTCTTCGGGCCTGCGGCATTGTCCCACAGCACGAACTGGTCCATCGCCACGACAGCCACCGGCGTCAGGTCGCGCCAATTGAAGGGAATTTTCGCTGACAGCGGCAGCATGTAGATCAGCGAATAGGCGACCAACACCTTGTTGGAATCGCCCTCGCTGGATTTCATGTAGATCAGCGCTTCGGCGCCGGATGCGCCCCCTTTCAGCGATACGATGACGGGCGCCTTCATCAGGTTGTTCTTCTGGATCGCGGCCTGCATCATTCGCGCCATCTGGTCGGAGGCGCCGCCGGCGCCCGCCGCGACCACGATCTCGACCGGCTTGGTCGGCTCCCAGGCCAGGGCTGGCGAAATGGCCGGCGCACTCGCCAGCACGGCCGCAAGCGCGGCTGTGGCCCGAATCAACTTGGACATGCGTTTCTTCCCTGTGACGTTTTATGCAGGCCTTGAAAGCCTGGTCTTTTTAGTTGCCCGCATTGTGCGGGGTATTGGACGCGACTTCAAGCATGCCGCAGGCATGCATTTCATGACTTTCGAAGGGGATCAGCGACGACAGGCCCGCAGGCCGCGAGCCAGTCCGACGCGCTTACTTGCCCTTCCAGTTCGGCTTGCGCTTGTTGAGGAAGGCATCCATGCCCTCGCGGAAATCCTCGCTCATATAGGCGCGCAGGACGAGGTCGTGGCCCTCCTCGCGGGTCAGCGTCTTGCGGAGCCGGCGCACCGCTTCCTTGGTGACTTCCAGCGTGATCGGCGCGTGGCTGGCGACCAGCTTGGCGGTCTCCAGCGCGCGGCGCTGCAACGTCTCGATGTCGGGCACGATCTCGTTGATCAGGCCGAGCGCCAGCGCCTCCGGCGCCTCGACCAGGCGCGCGGTGAAGATCATGTCCTTGGTGCGGGCCGGTCCGACCAGCGACATCACCCGGCTGATGTTGGACATCGACAGACAGTTGCCCAACGTGCGCGCGATCGGAAACCCCATCCGCGTGGTCGTGGTGCCGATGCGCAGGTCACAGCAGGCGGCAATGCCGGCGCCGCCGCCGGTGCAGGCGCCGGCGATCGCCGCGATGGTCGGCACCCGGCAGGTTTCCAGCGACGTCAGCACGCGGTCGATCCGCGCCTCGTAATCCAACGCATCCTGCGAAGTCTTGAAGGCACGGAACTGGGAGATGTCGGTGCCCGAGGCGAACGCCTTGTCGCCGGCCCCGGTCAGGATCATCGCCTTGATCGAATGATCCTTGTTGGCGGCCTCGCAGATCGCCGCCATCTGCTCATACATCGCGAACGTCATGGCGTTGCGCGCCTGCGGGCGATTGAAGGTGATGTGGGCGATGCCGTCTTCGACGGAATAGATCAGGTCTTCGGTGGCGGGCAGCGGGGCGTTCATGCGCGTTCTTTCTCTTGTTGCAGCTCCACGCCGCGCGAAATTGTAATGGCCGGAGCGCGTGCGCTCCAGCCAGGATTAGTTGACTCAGGCGACCGCGGCCTTCGGCATTGGTATGACATCCTTGCCCTTCAGCACTTCCATCGCCGCCATCACGCCGCCGGCGCGATGCGGGACCTTGGCGAGGTCGAGGCCCATCTCGACGCCGGCCAGCGTACCCATCAGCATCAGATCGTTGAAGTGGCCGATATGGCCGATCCGAAAGATCTTGCCTTTGAATTTCGCAAGCCCTGTCCCGAGCGACATGTCGAAGTTCTCCAGCACCACCTTGCGGAACGCATCGGCGTCGTGCCCTTCCGGCATCATCACCGCCGTCAGCGCCGGCGAATAGTCATGCGGCTCCTGGCAGACGATCTCCAGCCCCCAGGCTTTCGCAGCCGCACGCGCTGCCGCGGCGTGGCGCTTGTGCCGTGCGAACACGTTGTCGAGGCCTTCTTCCTCGAGCATCGCGATGGCTTCCTTCAAGGCATAAAGCAGGTTGGTCGCTGGCGTGTAGGGCCATGAACCGAGCTTGTTGGCGACGATGACCTCCTGCCAGTCCCAATAGGAGCGGAACGAGGTGTTGGCCTTGGAGGCGGCGATCGCCTTCTCTGAGAGCGCGTTGAAGCCGAGGCCCGGCGGCAGCATCAGGCCTTTTTGGGAACCAGCGACCGAGACATCGATGCCCCAGGCGTCGTGTTCGTATTCGAGCGAGCCCAGACCCGACACCGTATCGACCATCAGCAGCGCCGGATGCTTCGCCCGGTCCATGGCCTTGCGGACCTCGTGGGGATGGGTGACGCAGCCGGTGGAGGTCTCGTTGTGCACCACCATCACCGCCTTGATAGCGTGTTGGCGATCCGCCACCAGCCGCGCCTCGATCTCGGCAAGATCGGCACCATGGCGCCAGTCGCCCGGCACGAAATCGATGTCGAGCTTGAATTTCTCGGCCAGGCCCCGCCACAGCGCCGCGAATTGGCCGGTTTCGGCCATCAGCACTTTGTCGCCGGGCGACAGCGTGTTGACGATGGCGGCTTCCCAGGCGCCGGTGCCCGAGGAGGGATAGATGATAACCGGCTGCTTGGTCCGGAACACGCGTTGCATGGCGGCCAGCACATGAAGGCCGAGTTCGGCGAATTCCGGCCCGCGATGGTCGAGCGTCGGCATGTCCATCGCCCGTAGCACCCGATCGGGCACGTTGGTGGGTCCCGGAATCTGGAGAAAATGCCTTCCAGTGTGCACAGTCATTCGCGGCGTCCTTCCCGGCAGATTTTGCGTTTGGTCCGCCCGGTTATCATCTTTCCGCCAGCTTGTCCCCCGCTCTGTAGACACAGCACCAGGCCCTGCGGCACGGCCGCAGCGCAACGTTTGCAAATGGTCGAGAGTACCCATCAACCGCCGACGACCTTGAGAGGCGCCGGCGAATTGGATTTCGTCCGCCCTTCGAGAAAGGTCATGGCTGCCGCAACGCCGCCCGCCCGATGCGGCACGCCGGCGACGGACAATCCCATTTCGACGCCGGTTAGGGCGCCCAGCAGGGTCAGCTCGTTGCATTCGCCGAGATGGCCGATCCGAAACACCGTGCCGGCGAGCTTGGACAGGCCGGCGCCGAGCGACATGTTGTAATTGTCGAGCACGATCTTGCGGAATTGATCGGCATCGTGTCCCTCGGGCATCAGCACCGCTGTCAGCACGGGGGAATATTCGGAGGGCTCCAGACAGAGCACTTCGAGACCCCAATGGGCCACCGCCGCCCTTGTCGCGGCCGCAAGCCGCTGATGCCGTGCGAACACCTCGTCGAGCCCCTCTTCCAGTAGCATCGCGATCGCCTCACGCAGCCCGTAGAGCAGATTGGTCGCCGGCGTATAGGGGAAAAATCCGGATGCATTCGGCTTTAGCATCTCGGCCCAGTCCCAGTAAGACCGCGGCATCTTGTTGGTTTTGGATGCAGCCAATGCCTTGTCGGAGATCGCATTGAAGCCAAGCCCCGGCGGCAGCATGAACCCCTTCTGAGAGCAGCTCACGGTGACATCGACGCCCCATTCGTCATGGCGATAATCGGCCGACCCCAGCGACGAAATCGTATCGACCAGCAGCAGCGCGGGGTGGCCGACCTTGTCGATGGCCTTCCGGATATCGCCAATACGGCTGGTGACGCCGGTGGAGGTCTCGTTGTGGACCACCATCACCGCCTTGATCGCGTGCGCGGAATCCTGTGCAAGCTTGGCCTCGATCGCCGCCGGATCGGCGCCGTGACGCCAGTCGCCCGGCATGAAATCGACATCGATGCCCCAGCGGGCCGCCATTTGCCGCCACAGGGTGGCGAAGTGGCCGGTCTCGACCATCAAAACCTTGTCGCCCGGCGACAGCGTATTGACGATCGCGGCCTCCCACGCCCCGGTCCCCGAGGACGGAAAGACGATGACCGCCCCGGCCGTCTTGAAGATCTTCTGGCAACCACCGAGCACAGCCTTGCCGAGTTCGGCGAATTCGGCGCCGCGGTGATCGATCACCGGCATGTCCATCGCCCGGAGCACGCGATCCGGCACGGGGCTTGGCCCGGGAATCTGCAAGAAATGACGCCCCTGATGTGTCATCGTCGCCCTCGAATCCCTGAGACGTGAACCCCCAGCAATATTGCATTCAATTTTTGAGGATTCAACCACTATATCGAGTTCAAAATTTGCTCGACCGCGCCAACCGTAGCTATTATTGTCATCTGCATGAAAACCCTGATTCCCGGCGAAACCGAACAGAACCCGACGGCATTAAACGCCGGATCCGACAGGGGCGACTCGAGCCGGGACGAACCTTCGCTGCACGGCGAAATTCTCGCGCGACTGCGCGACCACATCGTCGAGGGGAATATTCCTGACGGCGGTCGCATTCCCGAGCGCCAGCTCTGCGACATGCTCGAGATCTCCCGCACACCACTGCGTGAAGCGTTGAAAGTGCTGGCCTCAGAGGGCTTGGTCGAACTTCTACCCAATCGTGGCGCCCGGGTGCGACAGCTGAGCCAGCACGACCTTGGCGAACTGTTCGATGTGATGGGCGGACTCGAAAGCCTAGCCGGTCGCCTCGCTTGCGAACACATCACGGATGCTGAAATCCTCGAAATCGAACGGTTGCACTACGAGATGTACGGTTTTTACCTGCACCGCGACATGCACGGCTACTTCCGGGTCAACCAGTTGATCCACCAGAAGATCGTCGAAGCCTCGCGCAATGCAACACTGAAAGCGACCTACGCCAATTTCGCCGGCCGCATCCGGCGTATCCGCTACTCCGCCAATTTCGCCCGCAAGCGCGAACGCTGGGGCGAGGCCATGCGCGAGCACGAAACGATCCTGGATGCGCTGCGGCGCCGGGCCGGCAGCGAACTCAGCGACATCCTGTTCCACCATCTGCGCAACAAGCAGACCGCCGCCATCGAGCACCTCGTTGAACAGCAAACGCCGGCTGCTGCCCCAGTCGCCGAATAGGTGAATTCCAAAATGGGCAGGCGGGCCGTCAACCATCATTTTTGCATTCAAAAATATTAATTTTTAGAACTATTTGCATTTTTAGCCTTTTCGAATAACGGATGCCCGTTAGTTTGCTTTGTCATCCCTCCGCCCGGTAATCGCATGTCCCCAGCCGCCCCAACGAAGCTCGAACAACGACTCCGGGCTGAGACCACCGGAGAGGTGTTTTTCGACCCGTTCAACCGCGGCCGCTACGCCACCGACGCCTCGTTTTACCAGATCGTGCCGTTTGGGGTCGTTGTGCCCCGCAGCATAAACGAGGCGTTGCGGGCGCTAGCGATCTGCCGCGACGACGGCCGCATCGTCACCCCGCGCGGCGGCGGCACCTCGCAATGCGGCCAGACCGTCAATGACGGCATCGTCATCGATCTCTCGAAACACCTCAACCGCCTCCTCTCGGTCGACGTCGAGAAGCGCACCTGCGTGGTCGAGTCCGGCATCGTGCTGGACGATCTCAACCGCCGGCTGAAGAAACACGGGCTGTGGTTCCCGGTCGATGTCTCCACCGCGTCACGCGCCACCATCGGCGGCATGGCCGGCAACAATTCCTGCGGCGGCCGCTCGCTGCGCTACGGCACCATGCGCGACAACACGCTGGCGATGGACGCGGCTCTGGCCGACGGCATGCTGCTGCATTTCGGCGAAGTGAATGTCAGCGCCGACGGCCCACAACTGTTTCGCGACATGCTGGCGCTCGGTGAGCGCGAAGCCGCCGAGATCGCCGAACGCTTTCCAAAAGTGCAGCGCCGCGTTGGCGGCTACAATCTCGATGCGCTGGTGCCGAAGAACACCGCCAACAACATGGCGCATCTGCTGGTCGGTTCCGAAGGCACCCTCGCCTTCACCACCCAGGTCGAACTCAAGCTGTGGCCGTTGATCCGTAACAAGGTCTTGGGCGTCTGCCACTTCGGCAGTTTCTACGAGGCGATGAACGCCGCCCAGCATCTGGTGAAGCTGAAGCCAATCGCCGTCGAGCTGGTCGATCGCACCATGCTGGCGCTCGGCCGCGACATCGCGATGTTCAAGCCGATCATCGGCACCGCCGTGCGCGGCGATCCCGATGCGGTGCTGATCGTCGAATTCGCCGAAGAGGATCAGGCTGACAATATCCGTCGCCTGAAGCAGCTCGGCGAGCTGATGAGCGATCTCGGCTTCGGCTGGGACCATCCGCAGCGCAAATGGGGCGGCGTGGTCGAGATCATCGAGCCAGCGCTGCAGACCGGGATCGCCGAATTCCGCGCCGCCGGTCTCAACGTCATGATGTCGATGAAGCAGGACGGCAAGCCGGTGTCCTTTATCGAGGACTGCGCGGTGCCGCTGCCGCGCCTCGCCGACTACACCGAGCGTCTCTCCGGCATATTCGCCAAGCATGGCACCACCGGCACGATGTATGCGCACGCCTCGGAAGGCTGCCTGCACGTCCGCCCGGTGCTCAATCTGAAGCTCGACAAGGACGTCAAGGCGATGCGCGCCATCGCCGAAGAGACCTTTGCGATGGTCAGGGAATACAAGGGCTCGCATTCCGGCGAGCATGGCGATGGCCTCGTGCGTTCGGAATTCCACGCCTCGATGTTCGGCGAGCGCATCATCAGCGACTTCGCCGAGATCAAGCACCGCTTCGATCCCGACAATATGCTGAACCCCGGCAAGATCGTCGATCCCCCGAGGATGGATGACCGTTCGCTGTTTCGCTATCCGCCGGATTATCGCGTCGGCGAACTCAAGACCGTGCTGGACTGGTCGGCCTGGCCCGGCGCCGGCGCCGGTTTCCAGGGCGCGGTGGAGATGTGCAACAACAATGGCGCATGCCGCAAGCTCGAGGGCGGCGTGATGTGCCCGTCCTATCGCGCCACCCGCAACGAAAAGGACGTGACGCGCGGTCGCGCCAACACGCTGCGCCTCGCCATCTCCGGCCAGCTCGGCCCGGAGGCGCTGACGTCGGATGCCATGGCCGATACGCTGAAGCTTTGCGTCTCCTGCAAGGCCTGCCGCCACGAATGCCCGACCGGCGTCGATATGGCGAAGATGAAGATCGAGGTACTGGCTGCGCGCGCAGCAAAGCACGGGCTCTCGTTGCGCGACCGACTGGTCGGCTATCTCCCGCATTACGCCGCGCTGGCCTCGCACCTCGCGCCGCTGGCCAATTTCCGCAACAGAAGCCCGCTGCTCCGAAGCCTGCTTGAACGCTTCGCCGGCATCAGCGCCAAGCGTGATCTGCCGGCATGGCGCCACGACGTATTTCGCACGGACGCAGAGGCTATCGGCCCCGCCGATGGCCGCGAGGTCGTGCTGTTCGCCGATACGTTCAACCGCGCCTATGAACGAGAAAATCTCGACGCTGCGCTCCAGGTGCTGGTCGCCGGCGGCTACCGCGTGCATCTGCCGAAACCGGCCGACCAAGGCCGCGCGCTGTGCTGTGGCCGGACGTTTCTCTCAGCCGGGCTGGTGGACAATGCCCGCGCCGAACTGGATCGCCTGGTTGCCACCTACGCCCCATTCGCCGCCCGCGGCGTGCCGATCGTCGGCCTTGAACCGAGCTGCCTCCTGACCTTGCGCGACGAACTGCTGTCGTTGCGCTCCGACGATGCCGCGAAAAGCGTCAGCGCCCATGCACTGCTGTTCGAGGAATTCCTGGTCCGCGAGGCCGAAGCCGGGCGGTTGCAGCTGCCGCTCAACCCCGTTGCCGACAAGGCGCTGCTGCACGGCCACTGCCACCAAAAATCGTTCGGCGCGTTCACGCCGGTGCAGCAGGTGCTGCAGCTGATCCCGAACCTTGCCGTCGAAACCATCGAGAGCAGCTGCTGCGGCATGGCCGGCGCATTCGGCTATGGCGCCGACACCTATGATGTCTCGATGCAGATGGCAGAAGCCTCCCTGCTTCCCGCCGTGCGCAAGGCAGACGCGGCCACGCTGATCGTTGCCGACGGCACCTCCTGCCGGCACCAGATCGCCGACGGCGCATCGCGCAGCGCCATGCACGTCGCGCGCGTGTTGGCGATGAGCCTCGACAGCGCTGCCACGCGCCACTAGTTTACCGCGAGATCACAAAGGAATTTACTATGGCTGACCTGACCCTCGACGTCGCCCGCAAGATCCTCGATGCTGCCCTCGCCAAGGTGGTCGAAAAGAAATTCAAGCCAATGGTCATCACGGTGCTCGACGCCCGCGGCTGCGTGAAGGCAACCGTAGCGCAGGACGGCACCAGCCTGTTGCGCGGCGAGATTGCCCACGGCAAGGCCTATGGCGCCCTGGCGCTGGGCATGGGCTCGCGCGCAATCTTCCAGCGCGCCCAAGAGCAGGCCTATTTCGTCGATGCGGTGAATACACTGGCGCGCGGCGCGATGATCCCGGTGCCCGGCGGCGTGCTGTTTCACGACGCCTCCGGCGTCCTGCTCGGCGCGGTCGGCATATCAGGCGACACCTCGGATAACGACGAAATCTGCGCGCTCGCCGGCATCGAGGCGGTCGGCCTCAAGGCGAATGCGGGCTGATCAGCATTAGCCGTTAAGACACCGGCTTTCAGATATCTGAAGCCGATCTGCGGATTGGTCTGCTTGACCATTGCCACGAGCCATCTTTGGTCGATGTCGCGCTGGAGCGAGCGCGCGGCGTCGCTGACGACCTCTGCTGCCTCAGGCAGGCGCATCTGTTCTAGCAGCACGGGCTGGATGGCCTCGACACCGACATCGCCCTCGAAACCGACGGCTATTTCAAACGGTTGGTAACGGAGGCCGGCAATCCCGAATGGAGTGTTGCCGGCTTCGCGAACTGCCACCCCAGGGTGCCGACCACCGGAAAACTGGTGATTCAGTATCCGCCGGGCGTCGGCTTTCTACTGGCGCTGTTTCCTGAAGGCTACCAGGTCGCCCCGCTCTACGCGACGGCGACTGTTCTGGATAGCCTTCTCCGCCATCGGCTTGGCGCGATCCCCCCATGGCCATCCTCGGCGCCGCGGCGTTCGGCAGCCTGGCGGCGACGGCGAGCTATTCGATCGCGCCGACGATGGTGATCTGTGCTGCCGTCGGTTTTCTTACGGCGCACCGATATAAGACAGGCGCTTGAGAGCGTTTAGAGACTCCACGGACCTTAACTCGCTCGAATTTATGGCAGACGGCCCGCTATGATCGCTTTGTGCCGATTGTTGAAAAACTCAAAAATATGCTGGCAATAAAATGGGCTCGTCACTCGGGCAGTCAATGGCCGTGAATGTGTCCTCAGCCGTGTCGGCTTCACGCCCAATAGCATGGAGTTTCGATGCATGGCGCCTGTCGACGGCGAGCTTATGCGCACGCGCAATATTACCGACTTTCGGATTTCGAGCGCTGTAAATTCTAACGATTCCGAGGCGCTTGCGGCCCGATTCACGTCGGCCGTAATGCGCTTGCGTATCATCGACGCACTGACCGGCTGCTGCTGCCACGACGTCGCCCGCACCGAATGTCGCCTTCAGATCAGCAATAAACTGATGCCGGAACAGGTATTGCGTCATTGCCTGTTTCACACGCGGAAAAACCTTCCGCCCGAGACGCCCAAAGGCTTTCCTGACCGCATTCTTGGAGTTCACGCAAATAATCATGCGCCCCCCGTTCAATGCGCACTTATTGGCCAGGTAACGCGCAGCGTCACCCGCGATCGCCGGATCGAACGCAATCAACACATTCGGCGAGCCATATTTCCCACCATGCGTTTTTACAGGCTGCCAAGAGAGGGTGAGGTGGCCCTTTGCGGTCAATTCGACGATCACTCCGGGCGCCCATCCGTTTGGGCGCTCGCCGGGCACCAATTCTTCGGGACGCGCAGGCGTGAGCAGATGAACGGCGAGAACATCTCGATAGTCGAAGTTTTCCGGCACTGCAGCCCAGAGTCGTGATTGCCAATCCTTACCGAAGTAACGGAGCTGGTTCTTTTTACTGTTTCGCGCGCGCTTGATGTGGCCATTTAGAACGCCCCAGCGGGATTCCTTCGTAGTAAAGCTGGACTTGCCGCGTCCACAGGGAGGATCGAGCAGAATCGCGGGCTCGATCCGGTTGAGCAATTTATGAAGATCGCTCGCCGCTGCCTGCACAGCCACGAAGCTGCCATGCTCATTCGATGCGTCAAGGACGGCTGCATCGCCGGCGGCGTAGACTGCGTCGATCATGGCCGTCAGCATCGCACGACTCGTGGCGTGAAGGGCCGAGCGACGAAACTGATAAGTGTCGCGCGAATCTCCCCCGCGAAGACAATCGAGGTCGCCGGGTTCGTTCAGCATCGCCATAAATCTCTTCTGATAACGTGCGAGCGTTGTCTTGCTCGCTTCCGACGCGGGCAAACACGAGACCAGGGCCTTTGCCCGGTTAACGATGTCGTTAATCTTCATGATGCCTGTCCAACAAAAGGGCCGCCCTCCTTATTGTCGGCCTTCCGGGATCAACCTGAGGGATAGCCTTGCAAGGCACAACAGCATCGTTGAAGAAATTCGAGGCAGCCGATCTGGGATCTGGCTCGCCTTCGCATGGCGCCCGGGTGCGCTCACAGAGCTGCTTGTATTCCTCGGGACTGAACCACGGCCGGTGCACCACCTTGCCCGAGGCCTCATAGGGCGGCGAAAAATCCGGCAGGTGGGCCAACCATTCATGCCGGATGGCGGTCTTCAGCACCTCCGGAGCGTCACCACCTCATCGTGGATAGTGCTGCGCGCGGGTGCCTTAAAGTGACGATCCGATGCACCCGGTATTCCTGGACCTTGCCCGGAGTAATGGTCGACAGGCCCATGGCGCCGAAGAAGGGCAACAGGCGCAGCCTACGCGGGAAATCCCGGGCCGGGCTCTTGGTCAACGAGAAGACCTTCAAGCAGGCCGCTGACCAGTTCTTGAAAGAATACGAGGTCATCACCGAGGGCCAACGCAGCAAGCCGGACCGGCAGCACACCCCGATTACTTCCCATTTCTGCGGCGGGCCTTTGACCGGCGATGGATGTGAAAACGACGGCGAGAGCTTCGCCGCCACGCGTGTGGGTGGTCTCTTACTTCCCCGGCCAGATCGGCTTGCGCTTCTCCGCGAACGCCTTGAGGCCTTCCTTGGCGTCCTCGGTCATCGAAAGCAGCGCGATCTGACTTTCGGTATAGGCGATGCTCTCGTCGAACGACATCGACGCAATCGCGCGCAGGGCGTATTTGCCGCGGCGGATCGCGGTGGGCGATTTGTCCGTGATGCGGCCGATCAGCCAGTCTACCTTGGCATCCAGCTCCGCCGTGGGCACCACGTAGTTGAGTAGTCCGGCGGCCTGCGCGGCGTGCGCATCGAACGGCTCGCCAGTAATGCACCATTCGTTGACCAAGCGGCGCGGCGCGATCGACTGCAGCAGGCTCAGTACCTGCATCGGAAACACCCCGACCTTGACCTCGGGCAGGCCAAACAGCACCTTCTCCGCCGCGACCGCCATGTCGGTCATGCACAGTAGCCCCATGCCGCCGGCCATGCAGACGCCGTTGACACGGGCGATGGCCGGCTTGGTGGCATTTTGCGACAGCCGCAGCAGATCGGCGAAATCGACATTGGGCTTTGAAAAATCCATCGCAAAGGCCGCGCCAGTGTTCTGCAGATCCGCACCCGCGCAAAACGCCTTGTCGCCGGCGCCCGTCAGCACAATGACCCGCACCTCACGATCGTCATGCGCCGCGCGATAGCCCTTTGCGATGCCCGCAACGACATCTCCGTTGATCGCGTTGCGTTTCTCCGGCCGGCTGATGGTGATCCAGAACGCCTGCCCGCGCTTTTCCAAAATTACGCTATCATTCATTGCCATTGCCCTGCCTGCTGTCGCATGTTGTTCCGAAACAATACCGGCTCACGCGCGTCGTGCCGGCCCCTGCTCGTCACTGGCGAGGTTTTCCGCATCCACCGCACGCTTGTAACCGTCGCGCTGCTGCAGCCGTTGCCAATAGGCAGCGACCGCTGGCCCGAATTGCGCGGACAGGCCAAGCCGCTCCGCTAGCAGCAGCGCATAACCTACCGAAATATCCGCGGCAGTGAAGCGGCCGCCACACATGAACTCCGATGTTGAGGTCACCGCCTCGATGGCGCGCAGCCGGCCGAGAAACCATTTCGAATAATCCGCAACCACCTGCGGATGGCGGCGCTCTTCCGGCTCCAGTTCGGAATAGCGCAACACCAGCGTCTGCGGGAAGGTCAGCGTCGCCTCGCCGAAATGCAGCCAGTTCAGGAACGCACCATAGTCCGGTTCGTCGGCCCCGACCGCGAGCGGTGTTGGGCCGTATTTGGTGACGAAATATTGCGCGATCGCCGCCGATTCCGTCATCCGCGTAGTGCCGTCAAGCATCAATGGAATCGTGCCGAGCGGATTGAGGGCAAGATAGTCCTTCGCCAGCACACGCGGCGGAAACGGCAGCATTTTCAGCTGATAAGGCAGCCCGAGTTCTTCGAGCGTCCACAACGGCCGGAACGAGCGCGCGCGGGCGCAATGATAGAGCGTGATCATCTGGCGTTTTTCCCTCGACGCGACGGCGCGGATTATCAGACCTCGTCACCCGATGCAGTGAGGCGCAGCCATAGGAGTTCGTCAAGAGCCCTCAAAAGACGTTGGGCAGATCGGGCACACAGGAGACGTTCGGTCGTTGCAAGTCATTTTTGCGCAGCTATCATTCACACGTGTTTCAGCCCTCAGTCACAATGACGCTCATTCTGAGACTGTGCGGGGACGAGCTCAAAAAGCCCATAAACCAGCTGGCTTCACAAATGAACTCGCCGATTCAACAAATTCAGACGAGTCGTTGGAACATCACCGAACCTCGAGCGCGACATTTAGGCAGCGCCTGGGCGAGTTGCCACGACTTCGAGACGAAGTACGCATTGCTGAAGCGCGCTCCGGGCGCAGCCGCACGAACCGTTTCACCATCGCGAGCGCGCAAATGATTTCACAGGGACAGCATCTCCGTCGCTAGGACTCAGCGAGCAACCACGGTCGGCTCAGGCCCAAATCTGGCACCTTTAACAAGTTGTCGTTCCGCAGCGATCTGTAGCGGGACGTCTCGTTCGCTGCTAGGTGTGGCGCCGCCATGATGGACGCCGGCGGATCTCGTTGAGTACGGGCTAGACGTGACGAACAAGCCGAGGGCGTTACCTCGAAATGGCAGACTGGATCGCGTTCGATGTTGCTTGCCCGCAATGGCGCAACCGACTCCGCGGCCGCATGACAATCGAAAATCCACGCGCATGGTCATGCCGACCTCGTCGATTTGGCATAGGAGGCTTGGACGCGACGCATCGCGTCGCCAAGACGGCATCCAACAGACTAGTATTCTATCAACTCAAGCCATCGCCAGGCAGCGAAGCCGATCCTGCCGGCAAGCGTGGTGCTGGCCACCGTTAGTTGCCGTGACGGCTCGGAGGAGGTTGCCTCTGGCGCGACTGGCATGCCCTTTAGAGTTGGGACGGTTCGCGCTGCGCCCGTTCGGCTGCCTCAATGAGTCGCAAGCGTGTCTTGGGTACGATGCGCCCAAGGCCCAATTGTCGGCCCAAGAGGACCGCCGCCTCCTCTAACTTTGAACCGTCAGCCAAGAAACGAACTGCAAGCGAAGCCAGTTCTACCAACGGGATGTCCACGTGGTCCCGTACACTCAGCAACTCGCTCCGGAACGGCACCAAATTCCGGGTGTCCGCGTTTTCCGGCCAGATGATTCCGCGATCGCCTTCTGTCGTCCGCACAAATGTCTGCGTGATCTCCCGGGCGATCTCAAGCAGCTTGCGGCTCGCGCGCGCCAGGCCATGAGCACGAGCGAGCCTGCGCGCCAACAAATCTTCGAAGATAGGAGCTTCCGTGACGACGATATGCGTCGCCATGCGCCTCAACGCGGCACGATATCCGAGGTCATAGAATTGGTTACCGTTTGCGGCGAAGCCGGCGGCCTCAAAATCCGTGACCTGATAGGTGATGGCAACCGGATGGCCCGAGTTCTCGTGTGTGTCTGACACCCTGCTGGCGAAACGTTGGGAGGGAGGGGCGTTCAAAGGTGATTTCGCTTCCGGCTCGCCGAGCTGACCGCCGCGATCACCTTCCCGGCGGAGAGAAGGTTCATTCGCCGGGCGGATACCCGCCTCGGAGCTTGCCAGCAGCCGAGCCGGCGTATCGTCGAAGACGTCCAGCACATATCCGATCGCATCGAGGGTCTTCATCACCAAATCCATCGGAGCGCTGCTTTTCCCGCGCTCGAGCTCGACGACCCACTGCCGTCCTACCCCGGCCCGCGTCGCCAAGTGATGTTGTGACCAGCCCAGTGCGCGGCGGCGTGCACGGATTAGGGGGCCAAGATCGAGCGGCTTCCGAATATGCATGTTGACATCTGTGTCGCCGAATGACGGCATATATAACGGTGTCTCCAAATGACGACACTATTACAAATTATAGCTTATGGCTAGAGATTTGATGACGTCGATTGACGACACTGAAAGGGTGACATTTCCCCAATTCTCAAATAGCGACCACCGACCGCCTTTCCTCTGATTCTCGCCACCCTCCAGAAGCGACTCACCGTCCGCACGCTCGCATCTTCCAGCGGCTGCGACCTGATCGCGATCTCGGCCCTCTTGAAGCGCGCCCGCGACCCTATTGCGATCATCGTGAGGGACGATGTCGTCAAATTGCTCGATCGCCGCTCTGGCTATACCAGCGTCTAGCGTTGCACTTGCCCGTAGAACGCACGTTTGGTGCGCCCTTGTTTGGAGGATTGCCCTGGGTGACTCGACCGGGAGCCCCCATGTCCAACGATCCGTTTATTTGCGAGATCAGGCTGAACAGTGCAGGCGGCTCCCTAGGGCTATCGCCCCGGGGAGATCGCGGCCCAGCATCCAGAGCAGAAAGAACTCTCGCTGCTCTTTCACCCCTGCCCGCTCCGCAAGATATTCGGGCAGGAGATTCGAGAAGAACGGCGGCACAACCTGACCAACGGGTTTGAAATCCGTTATCAGCCCGCCGAACTGGTCCTTAAAGGACAGGCTCAGGAGCGATCGATCGGGATCGGCCGCCGCGCTGCCGGATTTCACTCAGAGCCCAAAGGGGCCATCGGGGAGAAACGCCGAGTTCCTCCCCGAAATTCGCGTTGCGACGTCGGCCGGATTTTCGCCATGTTCGATTTCACCTTTAGGTATCGACCAGACGCCGGCGTTGCGCCAGAATGGTGCACCCGAGTGGACGAGAGGATCGACAGGCAGGCTGCGTAGGCGGCTCGCGTGTTTCGCTGCTTGCCCAAGAGCCGGGGCTTTACCCCGGCAGCAAATCCGCGACCCCCGCCTTGAGAAAGGCGGCATCTGCCGGATTGGCGCTCGGATTGCCCGCGCGATGACCCCACACGCTCGGGATCGGCCGCAGGGTCCCGGTTGCAAGATGGGGAAGCTCGGCCGCATTATCCGCAACGCGGAAATAGAGATCCGTCTCGCTCGGCATCAGGAGCATTTGCGCCTTTATGGACTGGAGCGCTTGCGTGAGATCGCCGTTGTAAAGAGTGTTGCCGCTGATATCGCCGTGAAACCAAGCGAGTGCCTGCGCATAGAGGTTCGCCGCGCGGCATTGCGAAAACCGCTCGGCCCAATTGGTGCGGACGAAGGTTTCGAGATCGGGCGCGCCAAGCGCGCTTTTGTAGAGGCCGGCACGGTAGAAATCCTGGCTCAGGCCCCAGGCGGCATAAATGTGACCAAAGGCCTTGAGCGCCAGCACCGGCTCGCTCGAAAAGCGGCCATTGCCAGTATGCTCGGGCGCGGCTTCGAGCGTGCGCAACAGGCCGGACAGAAAAACTTTGTTGTGATCGGCTGTGCGGGCGCTGCCGCAGACGACGAAGGCGCGTGCCACCATTTCGGGGTAGAGCGCCGCCCAATGATAGGCCTGCATGCCGCCCATCGAAAATCCATAAACGGCGGCGAGTTTGTCCACGCCGCACATTTCCGTGACGAGACGGTGTTGCGCCCGCACATTGTCGGCGACGGTGACGAGCGCGGGATAATCCGGCGTCTCCGCCGCGCCGGACGATTCCCCGTTCGAGAACATGCCCACGGCGATGATGCACCAGCGCGTGGGATCGAGAATGCCCGCCGGCCCGATCAGCCAGGACATATCCGCGAGACGCGCGGAATAGCTGCTGGGGTAGAGAATGAGATTGTCGCGCTTGTCGTTGAGCGTGCCAAAGCGCTGCCAGGCGAGCCGGGCCTCGCGGATCACGCCGCCTTTTTCCACGGCAAAATCGCCGAGTGCAAAGGTGCCCGTCTCATTCTCCCAATTCATGGCTCTTCCCCCGGATATCCGTCTACGCCTTTTTGGCGGTCTGCTCCTCGAAAGCAACAGCGACACGCAGAAGGTCGAGGTCCGACCCGCGAGCGCCGATGATCGAAAGCCCCACCGGCGCGCCACCAGCCGTTGCGCCCGGAAGATTGACCTGCGGGACGCCAGTGAGGCCTCCCTGGCTGGTCAGGCAGCCGATGCGTTCGCGCAAGGGGTCCAATTGGTGAAGCGGAAGACCTTTTTGGGGCGCCGGAAACGGTGTCGTCGGCAGGCAGAGGATCGTGCCGGGCGGCAGCAGCAGGCGGAGCCGGGCGCGGGCTTCCATCCGCATCAGGCTCGCGGCATTGCGCTCCGCATCGGTCATCATCGAACCTTGTAACAAGGCCCGCGCCACGCTGAAAGCGAGACGCGGATTATGGCCGTCAAGCCAGGGCTGGAACGTGCGCCAGGCCTCGCTCCCTTGCAAAACGCGTTGCGCGCGCTGCCAGATCGAAAGGCCCTGCGGCGCCAATGTGACATCGCGCCTTTGGCCAATCAGCGCCGCGAGACGGCCGACGGCCGGGGCGAGCGCCTGCTGCACATTCTCATCCGCGAAGCCGAAGGCATCCTCGGCCACCAAGAGCGTCGTGGGTAGCGTGACGGGCAAGGCGCTTCGGAACAAAACCTCGCCAACACGCGCGAACGTCGCGGCATCGCGCGCGAACCAACCGCAGGTATCACTGCCTGGTGCCTGCACAGCAATGCCGGTGAAATCGATCCGCCCATGCGTCGGTCGGATGCCGTAAAGGCCGCAAAAGCTCGACGGCACGCGCACCGAACCGCCCGTATCGGTGCCAAGCGCGAAATCGCAGGCCTTGGCGGCCACGGCCGAGGCCGATCCGCTCGACGAGCCGCCCGGCACGCGGCCGGGCGCCGCCGGGTTCAATGGCGTGCCGTCATGCGCGTTCTCGCCGAGAATGCCGAGCGACACTTCGTCGGTGATCGTCTTGCCCGCGACCGAGGCGCCGGCATCGAGCAGGGTCTGCACGGCCCAAGCGTGACGGGCCGGCGTTGGAGCGAAGCGCGGCCAGTCGGGATTGCCGCCGCCGGTCGGCACGCCGGCGACATCAATCAGATCCTTGACCGCGAAACTGAGGCCGGCGAGCGGCCCCGCCGCCGCACCCGGCACATGCGTGCGCGGGCCCGGCACAAAAGCTCCGGTCAAGGTCATGACGCTTTCCGGTCTTGCCAAGTGCGCCCAGGCACGGCGGCGAACAAGGCCTTGGTATAGGGATGCTGCGGATTAAAAAAAATCTCGGCGGTCCGCGCCACTTCGACCACCTCGCCTTGTTTCATCACGGCGATGCGGTCGCAGACTTGCAGCGCGACGCGCAAATCATGCGTCACGAAGAGCATGCTGAGATGCAGTCGCGCCTTGATATCAGCGAGAAGAGCCAGCACCTGCGCTTGCACCGACACATCGAGCGCCGAGACCGGCTCGTCCGCGACGAGCACTTCTGGATGCAGTGCGAGCGCGCGGGCAATGCCGATTCGCTGGCGCTGGCCGCCGCTGAACTCATGCGGAAAGCGCTGTGCGGCGGAGGGGTCGAGCCCGACGAGGGCGAGCAGCGCTTGCGCCTCCTCGCGGGCTTTGGCGGGCGGGGTGCCGTGGATGATGGGGCCTTCCGCGATAATGTCGATGATGCGCTGCCGAGGATCGAGCGAAGCGTAGGGATCCTGAAACACCATTTGCACGCGTTTGCGGACCGGGCGGAGCTGGCGGCGCGAGAGTTGGGCGATATCCGCACCGCCAAGCAGAATTTCGCCGCCGTCAATCGGCAGGAGCCGCGTGATGGCGCGCGCCAAAGTGCTCTTACCTGAGCCGCTTTCCCCGACGAGGCCGAGCGTCTCACCGCGGCGCAGTTCCATCGTCACGCCGGCCAGAGCACGCGTGACACGCCCGCCGAACAGACCTCGCGCGCCAAAGGTCTTGGCGACATCGCGCGCCTCTACGATGAACGGTTGCGTATTCGCCGGCCGCGCCGCCGGCGGCACGAGCTTTGGCACGGCGGCGATCAAGGCCTTGGTATAGGGATGGCCCGGCGCGCCGAGCACGGCGGCGACCGTGCCGCGTTCGACCAAAGTGCCACGCTGCAGCACCGCGACCTCATCGGCAATATCGGCCACGACGCCGAAATCATGCGTGATGAAGAGAACAGATGTGCCGTGCTCGCGCTGCAGCTCGCGGATCAGATAGAGGATTTGCGCCTGGGTCGTGACGTCGAGCGCCGTCGTCGGCTCGTCGGCGATCAACAGGCGCGGATTGAGCAGCAAAGCCATGGCTATCATCGCGCGCTGGCGCTGACCGCCGCTCAATTGGTGGGGAAATGAACGGATGATGCGGCCGGGTTCCGGCAGATGAACGCTGTCGATCAATTCGAGCACGCGGGCGTGGCGTGCGGCTTTCCCGAGCGGAGTATGGATGCGCAGCACTTCATCGAGTTGGCGGCCGATCGTGTGCAGCGGGTTCAGCGCCGTCATCGGCTCTTGGAAGATCATGCCGATTTTTGCGCCACGAATGGCGCGCATCGTGTCTTGCGGCGCGACGGCGAGATCCTGGCCTTCGAACAGGATTCGGCCGCTCCCGACGCGCACATGCGGGCGGGGCAGCAGGCCAAGGATCGATCGCGCGACCAGCGATTTGCCCGATCCGCTCTCGCCGATCAGGCATGTCACTTTGCCGGCGCGCAACACGAGATCGACATCGCTCACCGCATTGGCCCGGTCGGCGCCGGGCGGCAAAGCGATCGTGAGCTTTTCAAGTTCGAGAACGGTCTGGCTCATCGCTCACGCAGCCTCGGATTGAGGGCTTCGTTGAGCCCGTCGCCAATGAGATTGATGCCGAGCACCGTGAGCAGGATCGCGACGCCCGGAAAGGTGCAGATCCACCAGGCGGAGCGCAGCACCGCGCGCCCCGCGCTGATGATCAACCCCCAGCTCATGACATTCGGATCACCGAGGCCCAGAAACGCCAATCCGGCTTCGAGCAGAATCGCGGTGCCGATCAGCAGCGAACCGACCGCGATGATGGAGGAGGCGCAGTTCGGCAGCATATGATTGAAGATGATGCGCGCATCGCTGGCGCCGAGGCCGGCGCAGGCCTGCACGAATTCGCGGCCGCCGAGCGAGACGAATTCCCCGCGCACTAGCCGCGCGATGCTTGGCCAGGAGACGGCGGCGATGGCGATGATTTCGCTGGAGACCGAGGGGGAAAGGATCGCGACGATCAACAAAGCGAAAATGAAGGCCGGGATGGTTTGGAAAAATTCCGTTATGCGCATCAGCACGGTCTCGGTCATCCCGCGATAGTAGCCGGCCACCCCCCCGGCCACCGCGCCGATCACAATTGCGGCGAGGGTCGCACCGACACCGACGATGAGCGAGGTGCGCGCGCCGTAAGCGATTTCGGCCGCGACGTCGCGGCCGAGCGTGTCGGTGCCGAGCAGAAAGCGCCCGCCCGGCGGCTGCAAGGCGGGTCCGGCGAGCTTGAACGGATCGTCAGGGTAGATCACCGGTGTGAGCACGACGAGCAGGAGCAAGCACAGCAGCACGGCTGCGCCGAATAATGCCATCCGGTTGCGCGCGAACCGCGCGAAGCCCTGCCACATGTCAAATCTCCATGCGCGGGTCGAGCATGACGTAGATCACGTCGACGGCGAGGTTGATGATCACGATGAGGCAGGCTGACATGAAGAAGATCGCGAGAAGCAGATTGAGGTCGCGCGATTGCAGCGCGTTGAAGGCAAGCGTGCCGATGCCGGGCCAGCCGAACACGGTTTCCACCACGATGGAGCCGCCGATCAGATTGCCGGCCTGAACGCCGGCAATCGTCACGATAGGCAACAGCGCATTGCGCAGGACATGACCTGTCATGATGCGGCGCTCTGTCTGGCCCTTGGCGCGCGCCGTCGTCACATAATCCATGCCGGTTTGCTCCAGGACGGACGCGCGCATGAGGCGCGCATAAAGCGCGAGGTAGAACAGTGCGAGCGAGACGGCGGGCATCACGAGATGCCGAGCGACGTCCCAAACCTCGGCCCAGCCTTCGTGACCGGCGCCGACCGTATCGAACCCGCTTGTCGGCAGCCAGCCGAGGCCGATCGAAAAGATCACGATCATCATGAGCCCAAGCCAGAATCCGGGCGTCGCATAGGCGACGAGGCTGATCAGCGAAATGATGTTGTCGCGCCAGGAATTGCGCCCTGTCGCGGCAACGAGACCGAGGATGATGCCGAGCGCCACAGCGGTGCCGAACGCCGTCAACATCAGCAGGCTGGTTGGCCCGAGCCGTTCGAAAATCAAGCTGCTCACGTCGGCATCGTTGCGGTAGGAATAACCGAGATTGAAATGCGCCATGTTCGAGACATAGGTCAGGAACTGCATGCCGAGCGATTGGTCGAGGCCGAATTTATGGCGCAGCGCGTCCATATATTCGGGCGTCGCAGCACCGCTCTCGCCGGCGAGCACGGAGGCCGCGTCGCCGGGCGCGAGATGGATCAACAGGAAGTTGAGCACAATGATGCCGAAGATCATCGGCAGCGCGGTGACCAGCCGGTATCCCATATAGCGGGCTAATCGCACGGCTTAGGTTTCCAGCCAGGCCCGTTCGAAAGCCTGTTGCGTGCCGAGCGGCCCGGTCGTGTGATCGCGAAGCTTTCGATTGAAGACCGAGACATATTGCACGTCGATGAGCCAGACCAGTGGGCAATCCTCGGCAAGAATCTGCTGCGCCTTTTTGTACAGTACGGCGCGCTTATCGTGGTCCTGCTCGCGCATGGCCTCGTTCAAGATGCCGTCGAATTCCGGATTGGCATAAAAGCTGTCGTTGACGAAGGTCACGCCCTTGCGGATCTGCGAGGTGAGATATTGCTTGTTGAGACCATAGACCGGATCGACGCCCTGGCTCAGGAAGGGCTCATTAATGTCGTAATCGTAATCGGTATAGACGCGCCGCAACCAGGTGGCGGTATCTTCCGATCGTAGCGTCAGATCGATCCCGACGATCGCGAGCGCCTGTTTCAGATATTCGGCCTGGCGCAGCCATTGCTCGCCGAATGAATTGACTTCGAGATGCATGCCGAAGCGCATGCCGTTCGCGCCGCGCGGCAGGCCCGCGCCGTCGAGCAGCTTGTTGGCAATATCGAGACGGTCGGGCACGTCGTATTTACGTACATCGTCGGTATAGAACCCGACGGTCTTGAACAGACTGCTGAGCGGGCCGGTGGCCGGCTTGCCGTAGCCATACATGACATCGCGCAGGATCACCTTGCGATCGATCGCATAAGCGATCGCCTGGCGGACTTCTTTCTTGTCGAGCGGCGGGTGTTTGGCGTTGAGTTCGAGCACGCTCAAGGCGGGCGTCATCTCATAGCCTTTCATCGTCGTATCGAGGATCGGGTTGGTCTTCATCCGCGCGAGATCGGCGTAATTAACGGCGCTATAGCCGGCGAAATGCGCCTCACCGGTCTCGAGCGCGGCAGAGCGCGTCGCAGCGTCCGGGATGAAACGCGCGATGATATGGTCGAGATAGGGCAGTCCCGGCTTCCAATATTTGTCGTTGCGGTCGAGCCGCACGAACTGTCCGCGGTCCCATTGCCCGAATTTGAACGGCCCGGTGCCGATCGGCTTGTTGGCCGAAGGATTCTGCAGGATCTGCGTTCCCTCGAAAACCGATTTGCACATGATCGGCAGATCGCGCCCCGCAAGCGCCTTCATCAGATAAGGCGCGGGATTGGCGAGAAGCAGAACCGCAGTCTTTTCGTCTGGCGTGTCGACGCCCGTCAGTTCGGCGAGCAGGAGCGGCGCGAAGGGGTGATATTTCTTCAGAATCTCCATGAAGGAGAATTGGACGTCGGCGCTCGTGAAACGCTTGCCGTTGTGAAAGACAACGCCTTCGCGCAGTTTGAAGGTGATGGATTTTCCGTCGGGCGCGGTCTCCCAGGAAGTTGCGAGATTGGGCTGAGGATTTTGATCCCAATCGTAGGTCACAAGACCTTCGTAAATCTGTGTGGCGATGGGCGGGATATTGCCGGCGGTCACGGCATAATGGGCGAGCGTCGAGGGCTCGGGCTGAACAATCATGACCATCGTGCCGCCCCGCACCGGCTCATCGGCCTTGGCGAAACCGTTGGAGAAGATGGTGCCCGACGATGCCGCCAACCCGAGGGGCAAAGCCAGAGCGGTACGGCGTGAGATTTTATTCAAAGGCGGATGGTCAACCAAAATGCGAACTCCTCAATGGTGCCCGGGATCAAGCAATTGGCGTGCCACCTTTGCCGCTGCGGCAACCGGGCGCGGAAAGGTGTCTCGTGGAAGGTGCGCCGGCCCCTCAGCGTGTCGACCCTCGCTTGCTCACGGAAAATATAGCTCGCGACCACTCAAGGATCAGCGGAGAGTTCGGATTTCTGGTCGAGGTTGCATGGTCCACAAGTATGGTCCACGATCATCGCCATGGATCACGGACTGCGGAGAACAACTCAGTTCGACCAAGCGGTTGATCGGATTTTGGAGTCTGGCTGGGGAACTAATATTCTTCTTGTATGCGACCCCCGCGAGGGCGACGAGGTTCTTACCGACCGGTTAAATGCGTTCATTGAGAAGCGCACCGCCAAGCTATAGGTTGCTTCCTTGCCGGGTGAGGCACTCCCACAAGCGTGACTAGCGTCGGAATTGCGAAAACAGCTGTCCCGTAAAGCATAAAGGCTGGTCGATGCGAGCCTGAAACTTTCGGCCTGAATCGACAAAGGCCCTCGCTGACTGACGGGGGCCTTCATCACCTTAGCAACAACGTCGCTGCGGGCGCCAGCAAAGACGTGACAGGCAAGATACTCACAAGCTCATGCCGGATAGTCGTGCTTCTCAGACCGCGGTGGGCATTTTCCAACCGCCGAAGGTCTTCTCGAGATGCTGGACGAGAGCAAGTGCGACGTCCTCACGCCACGGGCGAGCGGCGACCTGGACGCCAAGCGGCAGTCCCTCAGGTGACGTGCCGACCCTGACAGTCGCGGTCGGCCAGCCGGTAAGGTTGTGAGCCTGCGCATAACCAAATCCTCTGCGATTGGCCTCGTCGAAGCTGGTGCCGTGAAGCAATGCCGGATACGGCGCCACGGCTGACAGGATAGCGTCGTAGTTTTCCATGTAGCGCAACATAGAATTGCGAAACAGATCCCAGCGGACGAAGGCGGCAAGCGCCTCCGTCGTGGTCGCAAAGGCGGGAGCGACCGAGTAGGTCAACGCTTTTTCGAACAACGGAGAGATTTTGTCTGATCCGACACTTTTTAGAAATGCGCGCGTCCCTGCTCCACCGTCGCCGCGACTCATATCGAAATATACCTTCGACGCAGTGCCTACATCGGGCGGCCGACTCTCTTCGACCCTCACACCTGCTTCGGCGAAGGCTTTGGCGGAATCCCGCACCGCCGCGATGATTTCGCGGGTCGGCGTGGCAACGCCGTCGTCATCAAAAAACGCGATCTTCAGGTCTTGAAGTTTGACGTTCCCGGGATTGCCCATCGGCATGCCGACGATCGAGTGATCCCGATAGTCCGGGCCGGAAATGATCGGCAGCGCCAGCGCAAGGTCCTCGACCTTTCGCGCCAGCAGGCTGACATGGAAAACAGCATTGCGTGCGCCGAGGGGTAACGGAAACTGCCCCGTTCTCGGCACGCGCCCCGAGGTCGGCTTGATCGCGGCGAGACCGCAAAAATGCGCCGGAACACGGATGCTGCCGCCGGCGTCGGTGCCAAGGCCGAGTGGCGAGCCGCCTGCCGCAACGATCGCGGCTTCACCGCCGCTGCTGCCGCCGGGCGTCCGGGCAAGATCATAAGGATTGTTGGTTCGCCCATAGACCAGATTGTCGGTCTCAAGTGCGCCCGCAAGCTCCGGAACGTTCGTCTTGCCTAGAATGATCGCACCCGCGGCGCGCAATCGCGCAACCGCAGTGGCATCGGCCTTGGGCACATAATTCGCGCGCCCCTTCGTGCCGCCGGTGCAGATCACGCCCGCCGTTTCCAACGTATCCTTGATCGTGACCGGCACACCATGAAGCGGCCCTTTGATGTCGCCGCGAGCCAATGCCGCATCGGCTTCATCCGCCTCCTTCCGCGCAGACTCGGCGGTCAATTGAACGACGGCGTTGAGCTTTGGATTTACCTCCGCAATTCGCGCGAGATACGCATCGACAACCGTCTTCGAGCTTACCTTTTTTGAGCGGATGGCCTCGGCCAGCGCACTTGCCGAGGCGGACGTAAGATATCCTTCATTCGCGGCATTTGCGGACGTCACAAAAGACTTCGTTCCGACCGCAACGGCCACCCCTGCTGCTGCGGCAGTGCCGAGAAATTCCCGCCGCCCAATGGTCTCGCTCATAATCACGCCGCTTTCTCAGATGTTTAAGGTGCAAAATGATGACCATGACGCAATGAGCGAGCAAGCCTTTGATTTCGTCATTCGCGCTTTCGCGGCAGGGACGCGATGACGTTTACGTGATGCTTAGAGAGTCAATCACTTGCGTTCGATGGCGTGCACGAAACGAGACCGAAAAGCATCCGCATCGACAGGCCATGTCAGCGACTGCCTTCATTGTAAGCGGCATGTGCCATGACGCTGAGCAAGAACGGCACATATTGAGTATGCGTACAACATCACGGATCACATCGCGCGTGCGCCTGAGGACGCGCATATCATTGCAGATCTAGGCCCGATGCCAACAAGTAGCGCTCGATCGCGGGGCGGGACTGGCACAAGGATCGCGATCCGGAGAGCACCAGCCGGGCGGTGAAAGAGTACATCGGCGACCCTTGACGATACGGCCTGGGGGCGGCTACCGACGTGGTCCCGAAGTTTGTCTCGCCATCGGATCATGCGGCCCAGTGGACGTGCCGCACAAAGGACCGGCATTCTTCGCCTACTCTAACAACTACCTCATCGACGTGAAGTTCGGCGTCATCGTGGATTTCCACGCGTACACCCAACGATGCTTGGGCGGCAATGTCCGAGTTGGGTGGTGGGTTCAACTGGTCAGCGCAACACACTAATCTTTTAGCAAAGATGGAGCGTGGGCCATGAAACAGCGACGTCGCATTTATTACTCGGCGGCTCAGCGGTCTGAAGGCCCGAACAGATCGGGTGGACATATCCTACCTCTAAGTGATGGCAAGCGTCATTGCCGGTAATCATCTGATCGGGAAGCGCTACATTTGGCTCAACGCGCCGCCCGCGCGTTACGCTGAGAGACATGCCACGGCAGGAACCAGCGCTCGCAAAGCTCCACGGCGAAGAACATGATGGTGCCGATCACGCTGAGCAGGACGATGGCGGCAAAGGCCCGCGGACTGTTGAACGTGGCCTGGCTGGTCAGGATCACATAACCAAGCCCGCGTTCGCCCGCCACGAACTCGCCGACGATGGCGCCGATCAGGGCGAAGGAGATCCCGACCTTGGCGCCCGCGAAAATGCTCGGCAGCGCGTTAGGCAGGCGGATCTTCAGCATCACGTCGTGGTTCGGCGCGCGCGCCGAGCGCGCCAGGTCGATCATGTCGGGATCCACCGCGCGCATCCCGAGCGTGGTGTTGATCACGATGGGGAACACGGCGATTAGTGCGGCAATCGCCACCTTCGGTTCGCCGCCGGTGCCGAGCCAGATCACAAAGATCGGCGCCAGCGCCACCTTGGGCACGGAGTTGGATGCGATCAGCAGGGTGTAAAGCGTGCGGTCCAGAAACTTCGACGACACGATCGCGATCGCGAGGCCGATTCCGAAAATCACCGCCAGCGCGAAGCCGATTGCCGTGATGTAGATCGTGTACAGCGACTGGAATGCGTAGAAGCCGGGATTGTTTAAAATTTCCATGGCGACCAGCGACGGTGGCGGCAGCAGGAACGTCCTGATGCCGAACATCCGCACCGCAAGCTCCCAGGCGCCCACGGTGAGCAGCAGGACGGACACAACGGTCCGCGCGTATTCGCTTCGTCTCCACCAGGCCATGGGTCTATTCCGCTTTCACCACGCCGAGCGACGCAAACAGCCGGCGGATTTCGGTGGTATACTCGCCGAATTCCGGTGTCTGCCGGACGCTGAGCGAGCGCGGGCGCGGAATGTCGATGTCGATGATTTCGGCGATGCGGCCGGGATTGCGGGCCATCACCACCACCCGGTCGGCGAGATACACCGCCTCGTCGATGCCATGGGTGATGAACAGTAGCGTCTTGCGCGTCGCGAACCACAGCCGCTCCAGCTCGACGTTGAGATCGTCGCGCGTCATGGCGTCGAGCGCGCCGAACGGTTCGTCCATCAGCAGCAGTTCGGGATCAACGATCAGCGCGCGGCAGATCGCCGCCCGCTGCCGCATGCCGCCCGACAGCTCCCAGGGATAGCGATTGACGTAATCGCCGAGGCCATAGGTGGTCAGCAACTGGATCGCCCGCGCCACGAAATCCTTGCGCTTGAGGCCACGGAATTCGACCATCAGCAGCACGTTGTCGAGCACGGTGCGCCAGTCCAGCAGCACGTCCCGCTGGAATACGATCGCCATGTTGTCCGGCGGCGCCAGGACGAGTTCGTCCTTCACCATGATCCGCCCCGCCGAAACCGGCTGCAGCCCGGCGATGCACTTCAGCAGCGTGCTCTTGCCGCAGCCGGAGGGTCCGACGATGGCGACGAATTCACCCGGCGCGATATCGAGCGTGATGTCATCGAGAACGAGAGCGGCGTTCTTGCCGCTGTCGTAGGATTTGCTGACCGCGGAGACACTGACATAGGGCGTCGACGGCGCAGACCGTTCATGTTGCATGGGTTCAGGACCGGTCTGCATCGCGATTACGACTTGATGAAGTCGTTGGTGAAGTAGTCCTCGATCTTGGCATCACCCTTGATCAGCCCGGCATCGGACATGGATTTGACTGCGAGCTTCCAGTCCGCCGCCGCCTGCCAGCCCATCGGCTTGCCCGCCGTGTTCGGCGTGCCGAGAAAATCCTTGCTGAGCACGAGCTGCGCCTTGAGCACCTCGGGATTGAGCTGCTTGTCGGCGCGCTGCGCCATCATCGCTGCCACCGCCTCGTCGAGATGCGCCGGCTTCTCGTAGATGTAGGTCCATGCGCGGGTCTGGTTCGCCGACAGCCGCTTCAGCGCATCGGCGCGCTTGGTCAGGCTCTCGTCGGTGGCTATCAGGCCGTAGCTCGGAAACGCGATGCCGACATCGGCGGCCAGGAACGAGCGTGCCGGCCGCGCAGACATCACCAGCGGCTCGCCGAATTCCTGCAGCGACATGAAGCCGTCCGCATCGCTGCTGGCATACGTCGCCACCATGGCGGCGGGCGACACCATCACGACGTTGACTTGGCCCGGGCCGCTGCCCTTCTCAAGGCCGAGATTCTTGATGTACTGATCGACGAACGGCGCCCATGGGCTGGCGGCAAAGCAGACGATCTTCTTGCCCGCCAGTTCCTTGGCGGTCTTCGGGCCCTTGGCGGCATCCACCATGACGGCGAGATCGCCCTTGCGCAGGTAACCCGCGAAGGATTTGACCGGCAGCCCGCTCGCACGCGCGATTGCCATCGGTCCGAGCTGCACGAAGCCGACATCGACCTTGCCGGCGGCGACCAGGTTGATGGTGCTCAGCGTTCCCGTGCCATCCTGGATATCGACGGTGAGACCGTCCTCCTTCAGCCAGCCCTTGGCCTGGGCGAGATGCAGGGCGGCATGCACGCCCCACGGCGCGAAATCGACGCGCACGCTGAGGGCATCGGCGGCCTGCGCCCACGCAAATCCGCCGTGTCCGACCAGCGGCAGCGCAGCCATGGTGCCGAGCAGGGCACGGCGCGTGAGTGCCCCGCTTCGTGCAGGAGATTTCTTATCGACGTTCATCGGCCAACTCTCAATCTGTGTGTCAAAATCACGCGCTAAAAACCTGTCTCGACGCCGGACGATCCCGTCAGGTCCG
Organism: Nitrobacteraceae bacterium AZCC 2146; assembly: GCA_036924855.1. Taxonomy (NCBI): domain Bacteria; kingdom Pseudomonadati; phylum Pseudomonadota; class Alphaproteobacteria; order Hyphomicrobiales; family Nitrobacteraceae; species Nitrobacteraceae bacterium AZCC 2146. The sequence goes on along the minus strand of JBAGRP010000001.1, from coordinate 7,020,114 downwards.
CACCGTGTCACTAACTGTCTGGTTAGTCTGCGGGCGCTCCCGCATTCAAAGCAATCTTCGGGCCATCCTCACCGGACGCCCGCAGCCGGTCGACGATATGACGAACGGCGATGTAGGAAAACACGAGTCCGGGACCGATGGTGATCCCGGGGCCGGGATAGTTACCGCCCATCACGGAATTCATGTCGTTGCCGCAGGCGTACAGCCGGCCAACCGCACTGCCGTCGTCGCGCAGCACGCGCGCATCCTCGTCGGTCACCAGGCCGGTGGCCGCGCCGATATCGCCGGGATAAAGCCGCACGGCATAGAACGGCGCGCGTGCGATCGGACCGAGGCAGGGATTTGGCTTGTGCGACAAATCGCCCGCCGTGATGCGCTGGTAGTCCGTCCCGCCGCGGCCGAAATCGGGATCGATCCCCGACGCCGCAAAACCGTTGAACCGCGCGACCGTCTCGGTCAGTGCCGCCGGGTCGATCTCCAGTCTGCCTGCCAGTTCTGCAAGCGTGGGCGCGCTGACGAGATATCCATCCTTCAGAAAGCCAGCCCTGCCGAACCGGCTCGGACGTACCATGCCGAGGCCGTATTTTCGCAAACCATCTTCGTCGGTGATGAGGAAGGCGGGAATCGAAGGCGCGGTTTCGTTGGCCTCGAACATCGCCTGCGTGAAGGGATGGTAGGACAATGCCTCATTGACGAAGCGCCGCCCCTGGCCGTTGACCGTGATCGTGCCGGGCCGGCCGCGGTCGAAAATGAAGTGCGGAAACACCGCCGTGCTGCCGTCCGCCCGCGCGCGCACCGACACCGGCGACCAGAATGCGGTGTCGCGATGATCGGTGCCGTAGCGCGCGCCGGCCTTTAGCAGCAGGTCATGCAATTGCCCGGTATGGCCTGGTGCCCCTGGGCAATAGGCCGCGACGGGCTTGCGCAGCATCTCGGCGCGGCGCGCGGGGTGACGGCTGAAGCCGCCGGTGGCGGCGACCATGCCGCCGCGGATGCGGATCGCCCGCACGACGTCGTTCTGCCTGATGGTGACGCTTGAGACGCCGTCCGCCCCGCTCTCGACCTGCGCGACCGAGGCATTCATCAGGATCGGAACGTGCCTTCGATGCAGCGACACCAGCAGGCGTGCGACGAGGGCGTTGCCCATCATCAGGCGCGTGCCGCGCGGACGCCGCAGGCGATCCAGCGCATGGCGGGCGAGAATGCGAACCGAATGCCTGAACGAGCGGAACGACTTCAGCATGTTCAGCAGATGCAGGACATCTTCCTGGTTCACCATCATGCCGCCGAGGATCATGAATTCCGGGATCGGCTCGCGGATGAGTGTCAGCAGATCCTTCAGATCGCGGCCGTCATACGGCGCGGCCTCGAGCACGCGGCCCTTTAGTGATGAACCGGGCAACTGGCTGTTGTAATCAGGATGCAACGGCCGCGCGCGGAACTTGACCTCGGAATGTGCTTCCAGCTCCGCGACCGCGTCGGGGCCGTTCGCCAGGAAAGCGTGGCGTATCGACTCGCTGGACTGGTTGCCCACGGAATGGCGCAGGTACAGCGCCGCGTTCTCAATGCTGTCCTGCGCGCCGACGGTCGCGGCGTGGCTGGTGTTGGGAATCCAGGCGCTGCCGGCGGAATAGGCGGTGGAGCCTCCGACCTGGCCGGTGTGTTCGATCAGGATCACCTTCAGGCCCGAGATCGCCGCGAACAGCGCAGCCGCCATGCCGGCGCCGCCGGCGCCGATCACGACGACATCGAACGCCTCGCCTTCGGTGACATCCTGCAGACTACGACTTGTCATGGCGGCCCTTCAATCAGACGGAAGTTGCGGAGGTTCACCGCGTCACACGCGGTGATAGGCGCGGTCGAAATAGATCAGGCCATCCGCCACGTCGTGACACACGATCGCCAGCACCTCGCAGAAGAACACGGCGTGGCTGCCCACGTCCGCCTTGCTGGTGATCTTGCAGTCGAACGACACGGTCGCATCCTGCAGAACTGGTGCGCCCGACGTGCCGACGCTCCAGGCGGCAGCCGCGAAGCGCTCATCCATCGCGGTCTTGCCGCCAAATAGCCGCGACAACGGCTCGTGGTCCGGCTTCAGCGTATTGACGCACAGCGCTTCATTTTCGGTGAATCTGCCATACACCGAAGACGACCGGTTGACGCAAACCAGCAATGTCGGTGGCGAGTCGGTGACGCTGCAGACGGCGGACGCCGTGAAGCCGGCCCGCCCCGCGGGCCCGTCCGTGGTGATGATGTTCACCGCAGCGCCCAGCCGCGACATCCCCGCGCGAAAGGCGTCCTTGTCGAGAACAGGCGCAGGGTCGGGCAATTTCATCGCGGCACTCATCATGTCAGGCCCCTGCTCCGGTGTGCGGCTCGCGCTTGCATCAAACGGTTTCGGCATACCTGAAGCCGGCGCTGGGATGCGGCGCGACAAGCCGCGGCTTTCCGGTCTTCGTCAGCTTTTCGCGCAGCGTGCCGGGTGCATAAGCGGTGTGGTAGACGCCACGCCGCTGCAACTCTGGAACGGCCAGATTGACAAAGTCCTCGTAGGTATCGTGGGCGATGACATAGGCGAGATTGAAGCCGTCGATGTCGGTGGCGTCCATCCATTCCATCATCTGGTCGGCGACCTGTCCGGGCGAGCCGATGAATACCGGACCGCGACCGCCGATGCTCTGGTGCTCCGCCAGTTCGCGGATCGTCCACAGCCGGTCGGGATCCGCCGAGGTGAAGGATTCAACCGCCGAGCGCATCGCGTCGGTCTGGATGTGGGTCAGGATTTCATCGAGGCCATATTTCGACAGATCGATGCCGGTCAGGCCCGACAGATGCGCCAGCGCGCCTTCGTGCTGCACGTTGCGGCGGTAGTCGTCGTATTTACGGTAGGCTTCCTGTTCGGTTTCGGCGACGATGGCCGTTGCCAGCGTGTAGATCTTGATCGCATCGCGCGAACGTCCGGCGGCGACGCACTCGTCGCGCAGTTTCCTCACCTGGTCGCCGATCACCTTCTTCGACGGACCACCAGTAAAAATGCCTTCGGCATGCTTGCCCGCAAAGGCGCGGCCGCGGCCGGAGGCGCCCGCCTGGTACAGCACCGGCGTCCGCTGCAGCGACGGCTCGCACAGATGGATGGTGTCGGTGGCGAAGAACTCGCCGTCGAACTTGACCTTGTGCACCTTGGACGGATCGCTGAACCAGCCCTTGGCGACGTCGCGACAGGCGGCAGCATCTTCCCAGCTGCCTTCCCACAGGCGGTACACGACTTCCATGTACTCTTCGGCGATGTCGTAGCGCCGGTCATGGCCGGGGATCGCCCCGTGCCCCGCCGCCTTGCCTGCGCTCTGCAGGAAGCCGGTGACGATGTTCCAGCCGATGCGCCCGTCGGTCAGATGGTCCAGCGTCGACATCCGGCGCGCGAACACATGGGGCGGCTCGTAGGTCAGCGTGCAGGTGACGCCGAAGCCGAGGTTGCTGGTGTTGTCCGCGAGCGCGGGGATCAGTTGCACGGGATCGAGGATCGGCACCGACACGGCGCGGCGCAGTGCGGCATCGGCGTTGCCGCCGTAGACATCGTAGGTGCCCAGCACGTCGGCGAGAAACAGCGTGTCGAACAGGCCACGCTCGAGGATGCTGCAGAGATCCTTCCAGTAGCCGAGCTTGTTGTATTCGCCGACGCGGTTGCCGGGATAATTCCACAGCGATGACGCCTGCGAACCTGGCGTCGCCATGTTGAACGCGTTGAGCCGGATCTGCTTGGTCATCGTCTCTCCCATGCCAGCACGCGCCGGCCGCTAGGCAACTGTCGTCACGGATCGGGCTCGCCGATCGGTCTCGCGACTAGCCCGCTTGCCACCACGCTGTCAGGCGAATATCTAATCGACTGACTAGTCGGTTATGAATATGCTGAGCTTCTGATCGGCTGGCAAGCGCATATGGAGGGCGGGCAATGCCCGATTCAAAGGCATCGGTAGGCCGCGCGCGGAAGAGCCGGTGGGACATGGACCGACGTCGGAACGGCACCGGGGGGTCCGGTTGCCATCGCAAGGGCTGCGACCTACAGCATTGAGTGACATGACAGCAGATCAACGCAAACGATCTATCGCGGCAAAGCCGGCCGCCGTCCAGCGTCCGCGCAAGACGCGGGACGCAGCACTTGCGCAGGCCACCATCCTCGGCGTCGCCCGCGCCCATTTTGTCTCGCAGGGCTTTGCCGGCGCGCGCGTCGACGAGATCGCCGCGCAGTCCGGCTACAGCAAGGCGATGATCTACCACTACTACGGCAACAAGGAGAATCTCTACGTCGCCGTGCTGGAGGAAGTGTACAAGCACTTCGTCGCGCCGCGCCGCGTGCTCAATCTCGCCGAGGTTGGCCCGGTCCGTGCGCTCGAGGCCTTCGTGCGCGAAGGCGCGGCGTCGGTGCGCAAGGATCCGGCCATCCTCAACCTGCTGGCCATCGAGAATCTGAACGAGGCCGCCTACCTGCGCGGCTCGACGGTCCCGCGCGCGATCTATCCGCCGCTGCTGACGCAGCTGAAGGAGATTCTCGACGCAGGCGTGCAGCAGGGCGTGTTCCGCGCCGGGATCGATCCCGTGCAGCTCTATGTCGCTTTATCCTCGGTCATCTTTCACGCGGTCAGCAACCGCTTCACGCTGTCCGTCACGCTCGGCACCGACACCGCCAGCAGCGCTTTCCTCGACCGTCACGTCGACATGTCCGTCGCCATGGTGATCGGCTATTGCACCACGTCCCCGCGCACCGGCCCCGCACGCACCGTCCGCAAGTAGCAAGCGCGCCGTTACGTCTTGCGCGGAAAGATCCCCGGCAGCATCGCATTGGTGTAGACCGACGGCGCCGCGGGCGCCTTGGCGAGGCCGTAGGCCTCCACCGTGGTCTTGATGGTGCGCTCCATCTTGCCCGCCGACATCGCGCCGATGCCGCCGCTGAAGACTTCCGGGACGAGCAGCGAATCCACGGCGATGTCCAGCCCCTCGCGCGTTACCGCCTCGCTGTATTGCGGCTGATACTCGCGAAAGATGCGCGCCGTTTCGTCACGCTGGCTGGCGGCGAATTCCAGCCCCTGCGCGATCGCCCGCACGAAGGACTTCACCAGCGCGGGATCCGACCGCAACAGGTCGTCATGCACGATGATGCCGTTGCTGTAGATATCCAGCCCGTAGTCGGCGTAGCTGATCGCCTTCAGCTCCAGGCCGATCGCCTTGCCGGCCTCGCGATAGATCGGCATCGCCGACAAATAGTCGCAGACGCCGTCGACCTGCCCGGCCATCAGCATGCTGGCCTTCGCCGGCTGGTTGACCGTGAGGAAGTTCACTTTCTCGCCGTCGAAGCCGTTCATCTTGGCGAAGGCCGGCATCACCATGCGCACGGCATCGCCGCTGGTCGATGCGATCTTCTTGCCGACCAGATCGGCGGGCTTCTCGACCCCGCTCGGCGCCCGCGTGATCACCGACATCAGCGTCTTGTAGTGCACCATCGCGACCAGCGTGACCGGCAGGTCGCGGGTCCGGCTTAGGACGACGGCGCTGGCGTCGGCAAAGCCGAACTGCGCGGCGCCGCTGGCGACGTTCTGGATCACGTCGGCCGAGCCCTTGCTGGACTCGATGGTGACATCGAGCCCCTCCGCGACGAAGAAGCCCTTCTTCGCCGCCGGGTAGAACAGCCCGTGCTTCGGATTGGGCAGCACGTCGAACAGGAACTTTACGGGTTTGCGCGCCTGCGCGAACACGGGTCGGGCAAACCCGGCAACCGCCGCCGCTGCGAGCGCCCCGCGCAGCAGCCGTCTGCGTTGAATGTCAGTCGTCATCGTCGAGCCTCCCGCGTGCGTCACGCCGTTGCCGTTCGCCGCTCCTAGCGGAGCTTGGCCATGTCTTCCTTTTTCGCCTCGGCGATGACGCCGGCGCGGTCATAAGTATTGATTTGGTCGATGAACTGGTTGGTGAACACGCTCTCGATCGGCGGCGTCTCCGGCATCGCGCCCTGGTCCTTCAGGAAGCTCAGCAGCCGCTTCCAGTCGGCCTCGACGAACAGGCCGTGCTTGTCGCCGATCTTCGGGCTATTCCAGATCTTCATCCGGCCCTGGTTGACGGCGATGCCTTCGGCAATCGCCTCGGCCATGTTCGGATTCTTCGAGCGGGCCTCGGGAAAGGTCTTCCAGGTGATCAGGACGGCGGCCTCGGGATTGGCCATGGTGAAGTCGTATCCCTTGGCAATGGCGCGGGCGACGCCCACCAGCATCTTCGGATTCTTCTCGATGGTGTCGGTGCGGGCAAGCAGACTGACATCCGGCAATGTGCGCAGCCCCTCCGAGGCGGGCACCTCGCGCAGTTTCAGGCCGGAGAACGCCAGCTTGGCCAGCGCCGCATCCCAAAAGATCACGCCATCGACCATGTTCTGGCGCACCGAGGTGATGGCTTGAGCGCCGAGGCCGATCGGCAGAAAGAAAATGTCCTTTGCTGGATCAAGCCCAGCCTCCTTCACGAACGCCTTTGCAAAGGTGGTGCCGGCGCTGCCCATGGATTGCACGCCGAGCTTCTTGTCCTTAAGGTCGACCAGCGTCTTGATCGGGCTGTCCGGCAGCACGGCCACCGACCAGATGTTCGCGTAAAGCAGATCATAGAAATACTTGATCTTGAGCTTGCCGGACTGGATGCCGATCACGGCCTCGCCGGGAGACGCGCCGCCGATGTCGCCGTTGCCCGCCGAAATCTGCAGCGCCGACTCGTTGGAGCCGCCGACGGCCAGCAGCGTGACGTCATAGCCTTCGGCTTCGAAATAGCCCTTCTCCTCGGCGACGACGAAGGGCGTGAACGACTCGTCAATCACCCGCACCGGAATCAGGATCCGGACTTTCTCCAGCGCCAAAGCCGCATGCGACCCCGCCAGCATGAGCGCTGCGACCTGCGCCACCATTGTCAACTTCCGTCCAATTCCGGTGCGTCGCATGCTCGTCTCGCTCTGTGAAAGGGTCAGGCCATCACCGGCGCTTCATTGCGCCGGATCCAGAAAATATAGCGGCGCGCCGCGCAGCGCATGGCGCCGTGCATCACCAGCCCGATGGTGGACAATACGATCAGCACCGCGAACACGCCGGGCACGTCGAGGCTGAAATTCAGCGCCACGATCAGATAGCCGAGGCCGACCTGGGCGCCGACGAACTCGCCGACGATGGCGCCGATCACCGCGAGCACCGCCGCGATCTCCAGGCCGGCGAAAATCAGCACCAGCGCCGAGGGGATGCGCAACCGCACCAGCGTCTGCCACTTGGTGGCGCCGAACGCCTTCATCATGTCGAGCTGGTCGCGATCGGTGGCGTGGAAGCCAGCCACCACGCTGACGAGGATCGGGAAGAAGCAGACCAGCGCCGTGATGACGATCTTCGACGTCAGCCCGTATCCGAACCAGATGATGAACAGCGGCGCAATGGCCACCTTCGGCAGCGTCTGCAGCGCCACGAGATATGGATATACCAGCCGCTCGACCACGGGGATCAGCGACACCATGGCGCCGATCACCAGCCCGGCGACGACGCCGAACACGAATCCCGCGACGATCTCCACGGTGGTCGCCCACAGATGCGGCCAGATCGTTCCAGACGCCACCAGTTCATAGAAGCGCGCGGCGATGGCCAGCGGCGTCGGCAGAACCAGCGACGAGATGTCGAAGAACTTGCACGCCCCCTGCCAGGCCGCAATGACGACGACCGCCACCAGGATGGACTGCAGGCGATGGGACTCGAAAATGCTCTTCGTCCTGCTCATAGCGACGACACCGTCTGCGACGCCGCGCCGAAAATCGTGCGGATATGGTCGCACAATTCGCCGAAGCGCGGCGTTCCCATGGTCGTTAGATTGCGCGGGCGGGGGATATCGATATCGACCACTTCGGAAATGCGGCCCGGCCGCGGCGACATCACCACAACGCGGTCGCCGAGCAGGACCGCCTCCGGGATGCTGTGGGTGATGAAGACCACCGTCTTGCGCTCTTCCGACCAGACCCGCATCAGCTCCATGTTCATGGACTCCCGTGTCATTGCGTCGAGCGCGCCGAACGGCTCGTCCATCAGCAGGACCTTCGGGTCGCGCATCAAGGCGCGGCAGATCGAGACGCGCTGCTGCATGCCGCCCGAAAGTTCAAACGGATATTTGCGCGCAAAATCCTTCAGGCCCATGAAGTCCAGCAGGCGCTCGGCGCGTGCGACCGTCGCCGCGGATGCATCTCCCTTCAGTTTGGCGGGGAGCATGATGTTGTCGAGAACGGTATTCCACGGCAGCAGCACCGCCTGCTGGAACACCACGCCGGCGTCGGCCCGCGGCCTCGTAACCATCTCGCCGCCGGAATGCACCGTGCCTGATGACGCGGTCTCGAGGCCGGCGAGAATGCGCAACAGCGTCGTCTTGCCGCAGCCACTCGGTCCGACCACGGAGATGAACTCGCCATCCTGAATGTAAAGATTGACATTCGACAGCGCGTTCACGATCTCGCCGGAGCGCGACGAAAAGCGCTTCTCGACGCCGGAAATGCGGATCCATGGGGGAGGCGAACCGGATGCGGGAAGGCGCGCGCCCTCTCCTGTTTCGAACTGTGCCGCCAACTGCGTCATGACCACAATCTCTACCGACGTAAGGGAGGCGCTTTATCTCGGCCAAGTATTTCACAGTTGACCGTCTAGTCAACTGAAGATCGGATAGTTCTAAACGACGATGATCGCAAAGGCGCAGCGATGCTGCGTTGGGCCGGATCGCCGGGACGCGCTGCGATGGCGCAGGATTAGGCGCGATCAGCACGCGACGTTTCGGTCGCTTTCGATCTGCCCGCTAATCCAGTGGGTTGCAGGGAGAATGCCCGCGGCTGCTGGCGTTACGCCTGCCGCCGAATTCGCCATGCTGGCTCTTAATATTGCATCGGTTCGCGGCGCACGCGTCAGCGGTCGATCATGACGCGCTGCGATTTTTTTCCGCGGGCGGCGGCGACAGGCAGTACAGCAGCACCAGGTTGCTGACGTGGTCGAGCCACAGTTTCTGCGCCTCGTCGGATCCGAGGTCGCGGTCGAGCGCGATTTCCAGCGTGTACTGGTTGGAGAGGTAATGGTAGCACAGCGACGACAGCGTCAGATAGACGATGGTCGGATCGAGCTGCGCCTTAAAGGTACCGTCCTGCGCGCCGCGTTCGAGAATGAAGCGGATGGTCTCGACCAGCGGATTGTACAGATCGCGCATCCGCGCCGACTTGCGGATGTATTTGCCGCGGTGCTTGTTCTCTTCATTCATCAGCCGGATTGCGCTCGGATTGTCCTTGAACGCGAAGAACGTGTGGTGAACCAGTTGCTCCATGGCGAGCACCGGATCGCTGGCGCGGACCGACAGATCCTTCTGGTGATCGCGCAGGCCCTGATACATCCGCTCCAAGGCGGCCACGAACAGGCCTTCCTTGGACTTGAAGTAGTAATACAGCATGTTCTTGCTGAGACGGCAGCGTTCCGCGATGCGGTCCACCCGCGCGCCGTCGAAGCCGATCCGGGCGAACTCCTCGGTCGCCTGCTTCAGTATCTTTTCCCGGACCCGTGCCGGATCACTACTACGAGGTGCCACGCCAAAATTCCCCATGCCGACGTGCAACGATGGAGGTGCGCGCACGGATTCGCAATGCCCCGTCGCCGCGGGCGGCCGGCGATGACCGGCCGCGCCGCAGAAGCGACCTATGCGACGGCCTGGATCGCGCCGTCTTCAGCCATCTGCCAGATCCGCGCTGGCGACAGCGGCAATTCCATCGGCTGCACGTTGAGGTGCGACAGCGCATCCGCGATCGCATTGGCCATGATGCCGCCGACCGGGATCAACCCGCCCTCGCCCGCGCCCTTCACACCCAGCGGGTTGTTGGGGCAGGGCTTCAGCTCCAGCGTGATCGAACGGATGTTGGGGAAGTCCAACGCGGTCGGCATCAGGTAATCGGCGAACGATCCCGTCAGCAGCTGCCCGTTCTCGTCGTAGACGAGATGCTCGAGGAACGCGCCGCCGAGTCCCTGCACGATCGAGCCGATGGCTTGGCCATGCAGTGTCGATGGATTGATGATCCGTCCGACATCCTCGACCGACAGATAGTCGATCACCTTGACGTGGCCTGTGCCGGGATCGACCGCGATATGCGCGGCCTGGGTGCCATAGGCCCAGGTGTATTTCTTGTTGAAGAACGTCGCTTCCACTTCCAGCGGGATGTCCGACAGGCCTGCCAGCGGCAGCGTCTTGCCGCCATGCGCGACCTGCTCGCCGTCGATCGTGACATCGCCGACCGCGCAGCCGAAACGCAACGCCGCGGCTGCGCGAACGCTGTCCTTCAGCTTCTCCGCTGCGAGCAGAATCGCCGAGCCGCCCATCACGGTGGAGCGCGAGTGATAGGCGCCGTAGCCGTTCTTCACGTCGCTGGTCGAACCATGCCTGACGGTGATCTTCTCGAAGGGAAGCTCGGTGGCATCGGCAGTGATCTGCGCCATGATGGTTTCCAGGCCCTGCCCCACCGAGGACGAGCCGAGATAGACCGTGAGCGCGCCGTCGATCTCGAGCACCAGCCGCGCGTCCTCGCTCGGCCCGGCCGCGCCGCCTTCGATGAAGCTGCCGACGGCGAGGCCGTGATAGTAGCCATCGATCAGTCTGCCGCTGAGCTTGCTCTTTTCGGCCCAGTCGAACTCCTTCATGCAGAGATCGAACACGGCGTGGTAATCGCCGCTGTCGAGCTCGGTGGAGCTGTCATAGGGTGTGATGCTGGCCAACGGATAGGGCATCTGGGCGTCGGCCACGAGATTGCGCCGGCGCAGTTCGACGCGGTCGATCCTGAGGTCCTTGGCCGCCAGATCGATCATCCGCTCGCGGATGAAATCGGTTTCGTAGCGTCCGGGGCCGCGATAGGTGCCGCTCGGCGTCTTGTTGGTGGTCAGCATCGTGGTCTTCAGATCGATATGCTCGAACGTATAGGGCCCCGACATGTACTGCGCGACGTTGCGCGGGCCGACCGAACCGTTGGTGCGGATATAGGCCCCGATATCCGCCCAGGCCTGGCCGCGCAGCGCCAGGAAGCGGCCGTCCTTGCTGAGCGCGATCTCCACATCGCATTCGATGTCCCGCGCATGGTTGGCGGTCATCATGTGTTCGCGGCGATCTTCGGTCCACTTCACCGGACGTCCGGCGAACTTGGCCGCAGCCGGAATCAGGTAATCCTCGGGGTAGAATTCGCCGCGCGATCCAAAACCGCCGCCGACATCGACCTCGATCAGGTCGACCGCATCGACGTCGAGGCCGAGCGCGGTCGCGAGCACACGGCGATTGTACCAGGCCGTCTTGGCCGCACCCCAAACCGTGAGCTTGCCCGCGTCGGCATTCCACTCTGCGACGAAGCCGCGCGGCTCCATGAACATCGCGGCGTGGCGCTGGATCTTGAAGGTCTCGCGGCGGGTGTAGTCGGCCGATGCGAAAGCGGCGTCGGCGTCGCCCTTGAAGGCTTTCCAGGTGATGGCGGCGTTGGAGCCGTGATCCTCGAACAGCACGGCGGGCATCGCCTCGGCCTGCTCGCGGCTGGTGATGGCCGGCAGCGTCTCGATATCGAGATCGATGAGATCGAGCGCATCCTCGGCGATGCCGGGCGTATCAGCCAGCACCACCGCGATGGGCTCGCCGACATAGCGCACCTTGCCATCGGCCAGCACCGGCTGATGAAACGGCTCGAGCTGCGGCAGCGGCTGCAGACGCAGCGGAATCCGCGGCACCGCATTGCCGAGATCGGCGCCGACCAGCACATGGCGCACGCCGGGCAGCTGCATGGCGCGCGATATGTCCACCGACCTGATGTTGCCATGGGCGACGGAACTGCGCAGGATCACCGCATAGAGCTGGCCCGGCCGGTTGACGTCGGCGACATAAATTCCCCGGCCGCGCAAAAATCGCAGATCCTCGGTGCGTTCGATCGGCTGGCCGATATAGGAATTGCGGACGCTCATGCTTTTTCCTTCTGAACCGCATAGAACTTGCGAGCGTCGAGAACCGCCTCGATGATCGGAACGTAGCCGGTGCAGCGGCACAGGTTTCCCGACAGCACGTCGCGGATACGTTCCTCATCGGCGTCGGGCTCGGCGGTCAGCAGTGCATGCGCCGTGGTGATGAAGCCCGGGGTGCAGAAGCCGCATTGCAGCGCATGGTGCTTGCGGAACGAGGCCTGCAGCGGCGACAGGTTGTCGCTGGACAATCCCTCCACGGTCACCACTTTGTCGCCATTGGCCTGCACCGCCAGCATCAGGCAGGCGCGAACCGCCTCGCCGTTCACCAGCACGGTGCACGCGCCGCAGACGCCGTGCTCGCAGCCGAGATGGGTGCCGGTCTTGCCGAGATTGTCGCGCAGGCAATCCGCCAGGCTGGTGCGAGCCTCGACGCTGGTGCCGACGGTTGCGCCGTTGAGTTCGAATTCGATCTGCATCTCTGTGACCCTGATGTTAGCCGGCGGACTGCGTCAGCCCGCGGGCCAGCAATGTCCCCACAAGTGCGCGACGATAGGCGGCGGGCGCGTGAATATCCGACGGCGGATCGATCTCCGCGCGTGCAGCCGCAGCGACGGCTGCAATGGTGTTGTCGTCGACGACGTTTCCGTTCAGCGCCGCTTCGGCAGCGCCGAGGCGGATCGGGCAGTCGGACACGCCGATCGCACCGATATGCGCGTTCTCGGCGCGGCCATTGCCGTCGAGATCGTAGAACAGCGCCACGCCCGCCATGGCGAAATCGCCCTTGCGGCGCGCGAATTCCTTGAACGCCCAGCGCCGCGCGGTGGGCCACGCCGGCAGATGAAGCTCAGTGAGGATCTCGTCGGCTTCCAGCGTCGTCTGCAGCGGCCCGGTGAAGAAGGCCGACGCCTTCTCGATCCGCGTGCCGCTGCTGCCGATGATGGTGAGCAGCGCGTCGCAGGTCAGCGCGACCCCCGGCATCTCCGCCGACGGATCGGCGTGGGCCAGCGAGCCGCCCACGGTGCCGCGGTTGCGGATCTGGTAATGCGCCACGTGGGTAATGGCTTCCGCGAGCAGCGGATGCGCCGTCAGCAGGCGCGCGTCGCCAGCAATGTCGCACCACCGGACCCTTGCGCCGAGATGCACGCCGTCATCCGCAATGCGGATGATGTTGAGATCGGGGATGTGCTTGAGGTCGACCAGAAACTCGGGAACGGCAAGCCTGAATGCCATCATCGGCATCAGACTCTGGCCGCCGGAAATGATCTTGGCATTGCCGTTGCCCGCATGCAGGAGGCTGACGGCCTCCTCCAATGTCGCGGGAGATGCGTATTCGAAAGCGGACGGCTTCATATAGCCCCCATAAAGTAAAAAACTGCTGTAGCGCGAAGCCTGTTTAGAAGATGTCTTATGTTGACCGTCTAGTCAACTGACGGTTCTGCGGAGGTATTCATTGCTGTGCCGCGCTGGCAACGCAACGCAATATCCCGCCTTGAATTGATACCAGCCACGGTTCGCGCGCCGCCCTGATGTCGCCATACGCTACGCCGAAGCCGGCGTCCGCATTTCAGTTGACTATCTGGTCAACACAAAATAGGTTTTTTGGCGCCGGGCACAACGATCCGGCACGTCTTTGATTTTCGCAGGAGATTGACATGGCTACGGCGAGACACGCGCGCCCCAAGGAACTCGAGGGCGTGTCGATCGACACCATTTTTGAACGCTACATCGCACGTTTCGCCGATCGCAAGGCGGACTGGGCTGCGTTCGAGGACGCCAAGATCGAAGGCTTCAAGCGCGCGCAGCATCGCTTCATCGGCGCCGGCGGCTCCGGCAAGCATGGCGACTCCTCGGCGATTCCGCCCGGCAACTTCACGCTGTCCATCATGTATGTGCCCCCCGGCCAGGGCAACGCCGCCCACACCCATGAAGTCGAGGAAGTGTTCTTCGTGCTGCAGGGCTATCTCGACGTGTTCGTCGAGGACGAGGACGGCCGCCGCCTCACGCGCCGCCTCGGCCCCTGGGAATGCATCGCCTGCCCCGCCGGCGTCATCCACGGCTACCAGAACGACAGCCTCGAGCCGGTGTACTTCCAGGTCATGATCGGCCGCGGCAAGCCCGAGACCATGGGCTATGCCGACGAAGAACTGTTCAAGCGCCGCGGCGACCACCTCAAGTCCTGACCTTCAGTTTCCCGCGCGCACATCCGCGTGCGGGAAATACTCCGACAAGATGCGGGATGGCATCACGCCGTCTTGCGCGCGCGGCCCTTGCCCGTTGCGCCATATTGCAGATAGCCGAGCGTCAGATCCTCGATGTGCACGATCCGCGCCTTCATCTCGTCTTCGGTCGACAGCTTGCGGTCCAGTAGATAGGACAGCGTGTAGCGGTTCGACAGATAGTGATAGGCGAGCGCCGAGATCGAGATGTAGAGCTCGACCGGATCGACACCGGTTCGGAAATCTCCAGACTTCTCTCCCTCCTTCAGCAAATTTGAAATTTTGCCAATGAGCCCGCCGTAGCCGGCCTTGGTCAGCTTCGACTTGCGCAGGTGTTTTCCCCTGTGAAAGTTCTCCGAGTTCAGAAGCCCGATGAATTCTGGATTGTCGCGCCAGTACTTGAATGTGGAGCGCACCAGCTTGCGGATGCCGTCCGCCGGTGACGCGACGTCCAGCGGCCAGGTCATCTGGTAGGCGTGCATGCCCTGATACGCCTGCTCGAGCACCGCGATGAACAGTTTTTCCTTGCTGCCGAAATAGTGGTAGATCAGGTTCTTGCTGACCTTGCTCAGCCGCATGATGTCGTCGACGCGCGCGCCATCATATCCCTTGGCAGCAAATTCCTTCGTCGCAACATCGAGAATGCGCTGCCGCGTCTGGCTGCCGCCGGTCGCCGCGCTGGTGGTCGCCGCCGCCTTGCTGCGCAACGTCGCGGCGCGCGGTCTTGCGGCAGGCTTGGCGCCCCTGGCCGGCGCGGCCTTCTTGCTGGTCGATTTTCCCCGGGCGGGCAGTCCGTCACGCATGATCTCGGCTTTCAACAGAATGAACGCGACTACCCTACGTTGCGTGCCGCGGTCGATCCAGTGCCCGCGCTGCGCCCTGCTCCGCAACCCACCGCTCTATGCCGCGTTCGTTCCACGGACGATCAGCTCGCGCCGGGCCGGATGCCGATGAACTTGATCTGCGACATCTCTTCCATGGCATACTCGACGCCTTCACGTCCGATGCCGCTCTGCTTGACGCCGCCGAACGGATACATGTCGAGCCGGAAGCGGCTGGCCTCGTTGATCCACAGCGAGCCCACCTCCATGTCGTCGGCGAAGCGCATCGCGTGGGCGAGACTCCTGGTGAACACCGCGCCCTGCAGGCCGAAGTCGGAATCATTGGCGAGTTCGATCGCCTGATCGGTGCCGTCGAACGCCGTCACCACCACGATCGGTCCGAACACCTCCTCGTTCCACAGCCGCGACTCCCGCGTCACGCCGGTCAGAATGCCCGGCGAAATGGTCGCGCCATTGCGTTCCGGCGCCAGCGCCAGCGTGGCGCCGCGTTCGACCGCATCGGCAACCATCCCCATCACACGCTCGGCGGCGCCGGCATGCACCATCGGCCCGACGTCGGTGGTGGCGTCCGAAGCGGCACCGACCTTCAGGGCGCGCGCCGCCGCCACGAACAGCAGCAGGAATTCGCCGAGCACCGCGCGGTCCACCAGCACGCGCTGTGCGGAGATGCACTGCTGGCCGCTGGCCTCGAAGCCGGCAGAGGCGATGCGCGACGCCGCCAGAGCGAGGTCGGCATCGGCGAGCACGATGTTGGCGGCGTTCGAGCCAAGCTCGGCAAGGAATTTTCTCGCGCCGGCGGCGCGCACCAGGTCGTTGCCGGCCGCGGTGCCGCCGGTGAAGGAGATCGCGGCGACCCCCGGATGCGACGCCAGCGCGATAGCGCTGTCCTTGTCGCCGGTCACCACGTTGAACAGTCCCTCCGGCCAGCCCGCCGCGACGAACAGTTCGGCGAGCCGCAAGGCGACGCGCGTGCCGGCAAAAGCCGGCTTCACCACGATCGCATTGCCGACGGCGATGGCCGGCGCCACCTTCTGCACCAGGAGGTTGATCGGCGCGTTGAACGGCGTGATGCCGGCGACGACGCCGTACGGCACGCGGCGGGTCATGCCGATCAGCCCGGCGCCGGCCGCGGCCGCATCGAGCGACAGCACCTCGCCCCTCAGCTGCGGCGCAGCCGCGGCGCAGGCCTCGATGAACTCCGCGCCGCGGTTGGCCTCGAACCGCGCCATGCGGATCGGCTTGCCGACATCTTCCGAGACGAGGTCGGCCAGTTCCGCGGCGTTGTCGCGGATCGCCTTCGCCGCGGCCTTCAGCCAGGCGACGCGTGTGGCGAGCGGGGTCTTGCGATGCGCGCGGAATGTTTCGCCGGCGGACGTCACCGCTGCGTCGACGCCGTCCGGGCCAGCCTCGCCGATGCGGCCGATGACGCTGCCGTCCTGCGGACGCCTGAATTCGGTGTGGGATGTGGCGGCGACAGTCGCGCCGGGAATGAAGCTTGAGGCGGTGAACATCGGATCATTTCAAAATGGAGGATCGGACGACGGGAGGAATCCCGCCACAAGGATTAGTCGTCAGCAGGCAGGCCCTGCCCTTCGGCTTACATGGTGCCAGCCCCGGTGGCGCCGCTGGCGCGCTCGCGATAGGGCATGGCGAAATGCTCGAGCATCTCGATCACACCGAACAGGATGAGGCCGAGCAGCGTCAGCGCCAGCACGCCGGCGAACAGCAGCGGCGTGTTCATATTGCCGTTGGCCACCATCAGCTGATAGCCCAGCCCGGAATCGCCGCCGACGAATTCGCCGACCACCGCGCCGACCACGGCCAGCGTGATGGAGATCTTGAGGCCGGCGAAGATCGACGGCAGCGCGTTGGGAAAACGGATCAGCCGGAACGTTGCAAAACTGGAAAGGCCCATCGAGCGCGCCAGAAAGATCTTTTCGTGCTCGATGGCGCTGAGGCCCATCACCGTGTTGATCACGATCGGGAAGAAAGCGATCAGGAACGCGATCAGGATCTTTGGCAGAAGCCCGAAGCCGAACCACACCACGAACAGAGGCGCGATGGCGACCTTCGGCATCGCCTGGGTCGACACCAGCAGCGGATAGACCGACTTGGCGAACACCGGCCAGTGAAAGATTCCCAACGCCAGCGGAATCCCGATCATGATGCTGAGCAGATAGCCGAGCACGATCTCTACCGATGTCACCCAGGATTCGCGCAGCAGCAGCGACGCGTTGTCGATGCTGGCCCTGATGATCTGGCTCGGCGCCGGAAACAGGTAGGTCGGAATCTTGAAGAAATCCGCCGCGACCTCCCACGCCAGCAGCAGGAATCCCGTCACCAGGATCGGCGAGACAATCTCGGTGCGCCGGTCGCGGGAGCGCTTGCGCTTGCTCTCGCTCTGGACGCGGCGCTCGACCTGCTCGATGGATGTCTGTTCGAGTGCCACCGCAGCTGGCATGACGGGCTCCTGCATCAATGCTCCCGCAGCACGCCGCGGGCGAGAAAGATTTCGAGAATTTCACGGCTGTAGGCGGCGAATTTCGGCGACTCGCGCATCGCCAGCGTGCGCGGGCGCGGCAGGTCGATGTCGATGACTTTGTCGATCTTGCCCGGCCGCGGCGTCATCACGATCACCCGGTCCGACAGGAACACGGCCTCGGCGATGCTGTGGGTCACGAACAGGATCGAGACGCTGCGCCGGCTGCAGATCTCCTGCAGGTCGAGCACCAGCTGGTCGCGCGTCAGCGCATCCAGCGCGCCGAAGGGTTCGTCCATCAGCAGGTGCGCGGGATCGTGCAGCAGCGCCCGGCAGATCGACACCCGCTGCCGCATGCCGCCGGACAGTGATTTCGGATACTTGTTCTCGAAGCCGGCGAGGCCGACCGCGGCCAGCAGCTCGCGCGCGCGGATCTCCGCGGCGGCGAGGTCCATGCCGCGCGCTTCGGCCTGCAGCATCACGTTTTCCAGCGCGGTGCGCCAGTCGAGCAGCACGTGGTTCTGGAACACGATGCCGATGTCGGTGCGCGCCCTGGTGACGCGCTGGTTATCGACCAGCACCTGGCCGTCCGATGCCGAGGTCAGGCCCGCGGCGATCATCATCAGGGTGCTCTTGCCGCAGCCGCTCGGCCCCACCAGCGAGATGAACTCGCCCTTGCGCTGGGCGATCGAGACGCGGTCGAGCGCCCGCACCGGACCGTCGTCGGACGGATAGACCTTGCTCAGCGACTGAATCTGCAGATAGGCGGACTCGGCGCCGACGGCGGCCGGCTGTGATTCAGCCTGCATCACGCGCTCTGCGGCGGAATGAACTCGGCCTCGGTGGGCACGAAGTCATTGGTGAACAGTTCGGCCGCCTCGAGCGGCGTGGTGACGCCGCCATAGGCCTTCAGCACCGCCACCGTGGACGCCCAGTCTTCCGCCGCCATCCAGCCGAGCGGCTTGTTGGCGGTGGTCGGCGTCACCCATGTGTTCCACGACAGCTGCGCCTCGCGCAGGGTGATCGCCATGTCGGTGGTCTCGGAATATTTCTTCACGATCTGCGTCAGCTCGTCGGGATGGGCGCGGCCGTAAAGAAAACCCTTGATGCTGGCGCGCACCATGCCGCGGATCAGATCGGTCTCCGTGAGTAGGTCCTGATGCACGATCATGCCGTTGCTCATCGCCGTCACGCCCTCGTCGGCGTACCAGAAGGCGCGCACCTTTTTCTTGCCGCGGATTTCGATGGCGGGGATGTAGCCCTGGGCAAAACCGCCGACGGCGTTGATCTGGCCGGAGATCAGCGCCGGTCCGGCGCCGGCGCCGTCCACATTGACCACCCGCACCTTGCCGGGATCCAGGCCTGCGCCCTTCATGAAAGCGGGCCACTGCTGGAACTGGGCGGAGCCGGTGGCGATGCCGACGGTCTTGCCCTCGAGATCCTTCGGCGTCTTGATGTCGGACTCTTCCAGCACCATGGCGGCGCAGGGATTGCGGCGATAGATGCCGCCGACCATCTTCAGCTTCATGCCCTTCGACACGCTGTTGCCGGCGACGAAGCCATCGGCGAAGCCGAACTGCGCTGCCTTGGACGCGACGATCTGCGCGGTGTTGCCGGAGCCCTTGCCCTGGTTGATGGTGACGTCGAAGCCGGCGTCGGCAAAATAGCCCTTTTCCTTGGCAACGATGAAGCCGGCGTTCGGTCCGCCATAGATCCAGTCGGCCTGGAAGCTCACCGGCCGCAGCGACTTGAGCGACTGTGCGTTGACGATGGCCGGAAGCGACAATGACGCGGCGACCGAGGCGCCGGCCTGCAGGATACCGCGGCGCGTCAAATTACCTTTGGACATATTCCCGCTCCCGGTGGCTGAACAATTTTCGGATTATTGCCGCACCCCGTTCAATGTCAATGCTAACTAACTAGTCTGTTTCCTGCACACGGCGCGGAGCCTGTTTTATCAGCGCCCGAGAACAATATTGGGCAAGGGATGCTGCGAAAATCGCCTTCCGCGTCATGGATGTCACCGGGCTAACCATTTAGTTAGCCCGGTGCCCTGATCGGGCCAGCGCATGGCGATGCACCATACCACGAGCGGCCGGGCAGCATCGCGCGGCCGGGGGTTGCCACGGACGGCCATGCTGTCCGATACAGGATCATCGCAACCGATGAAGCATCGTTCCCAATGACCGACCGCACCCACAGCAAGGCGCCCCTGCCCGACATTCCCGCCGATCTCAGGCAGCTGATGGCGGAGGTTGGTCCGCGCTGGCGCGACAGCGTGGCGAAGAACGTCGACCTGATGATCGAGCGCTTTTCCGAGGTGCTGAAACGGAGCCCGCGCGACGGCGTCACCGCCCACGCCGGCATCACCTATGGCGACCATGAGCGCCATGCCTTCGATGTGTTCCTGCCGGAGACGATGACGACGACGACGCCGGTGGTGCTATTCGCCCATGGTGGCGCCTTCGTCAGCGGGCACCGCAACCGCTCCGAGCAGATCTACTCCAACGTTCTGTATTACCTGGCGCGCCACGGCATCGCCGGCATCAACATCGGCTACCGCCTCGCCAACCACGCCATCTTCCCGGCCGCCACCGAGGATATCGCCGCCGTGGTGGCATGGGCGCATGAACATGCCGCGGACTACGGCTGGGATCCCGCGCGCATCTTCCTGATGGGTCATTCGGCCGGCGCTGCCCATGCTGGCAGCTACGCCTACGATCCGCGCTTCCGCCCTGCGGACGGCACCAAGCTCGCCGGCATGATCGTGGTCAGTGGCCGCGTCCGCATCGACAACCTGCCGGAGAATCCGAACGCCGGAAAGGTCGAGGTCTACTACGGACCGGACGCATCGAAGTTCGACGACTACTCGCCGGTCGCCCATATCGACAAGCACAGCATCCCGACCTTCGTCGCCTGGTCCGAATTCGAAAACCCGCTGATCGACGTCTATTGCGCCGAGCTGGTATACCGGCTGGCCCACGCCAAGCGCAAGGCGCCGCCGTCCATGTGGCTGTCCGGCCATAACCACACCTCGTCGATCGGACAGATCGGGACATCGGACGATGCGCTCGGCCAGGCGATCGTCGATTTCGTGCGCAACCCGCGCTAACGCATCGGGGAGAGCAGCTCATGAAGATCGCCTTGATCGGCCCCGGCGCCATCGGATCGTGGATCGAGGAGAGACTCGATCCGAAGCCGCTGATCGTTCGCCGCGGCGATGCGCTGCCGATGGTGGACATCGTGGTGGAAGTCGCCGGCCACGCCGCGCTGGCGCAGTATGGCGCAGCGGCGCTTCAGCAGGGCAGCGATCTCGTCATCGCCTCGATCGGCGCGCTGGCCGACGAAACGCTGTGGCAGTCCCTGCAGCAGGCCGCGACGCGCGCAAAAATCCTGCTGCCGGCCGGCGCCGTGGCGGGCATCGATGCGCTGGCCGCCGCGCGTCTCGGCGGCCTCGACTCCGTGCGCTACTCCTCGCGAAAACCGCCGGCGAGCCTGTCCGATGCGCTGCCGCTGGACCGCGAAAGCATCGTGTTCGAGGGCAACGCCCGCCACGCCGCGCTGCAGTTTCCGAAGAACGCCAATGTCGCGGCGACCATCGCGCTGGCCGGAATCGGCTTCGAGAAGACGGAGGTGCGGATCATCGCCGATCCGACGCTGACGCAGAACGTCCACGTGCTGGAAGCGCGCGGGGCGTTCGGCAGCTTCTCCATGACCATTGCCGGACGCCCGCTGCCGGGCAACCCGAAGAGTTCGAGCCTCACGGCGATGAGCGTGCTGCGCTGTATCCAGAACCGGCAGTCGTCCATCGTGCTGTGACGCGCGCGCCGGCGAGCGGCGCGCGCGATGGTCTCAGATCCGCAGCAGCCGTTTGGCGTTGCCGGAGAGGATCTTCTCCTTGTCGGTCTCGTTCAGCCACGACTTCTTCATCCAGTTCACGCCGGCGGTGTTGGATGCGTAGGGCCAGTCAATCGAGAACATGATACGGTCGATGCCCATCTCCGTGATGCAGCACTGCAGCGCCGGATCCGAAAAGAAGCCGCTGGTCGTCACGTAGAAATGCGAGCTGAACATCTCGCGAAAATTCTTCATCGGCGTGTCGCGCGACAGCGCCTCGTCGATCCGCGCCAGCGTATAGGGGATCGTCTCGCCGAGATGGCCGAGGATGATCTTGACGCCGGGGTGAGCCTCGAACAGCCCGCTCAGCACCAGCCGCATCGCCTGCGTGCCGGCCTCGAAGGTAAAACCCCAGGCGGCGCGGATGAACATCGGATGGGTCTTGGCGTAGTCGCCGTAGTAGGCCTTGATCACCGCCGGGTTGGGATCCGCGGGATGAATGTACAGCGGCACGTCGAGCGCGGCGGCGCGCTCGAAGATCGGCCAGTAGCGCTTGTCGTCGAGGACCGGGCCCTCGGTCAGGCTGTGCAGCATGCCGCCCTTGAAGCCGAGCTTTGTCACCGCGCGCTCCAGCTCGTCCGCGGCCGCTAGCGGATGCGACGTCGGCAGCGATGCGAAGCCGGCGAACCGCTTCGGGTGGTTCTGCACGGCCGCGTAGAGGCGATCGTTCGCGGCCTTCGTCCACGCCACCGCGACATCCTCGCGCACGCCCTGCGAGCCCGGAGGCCCATGGGACAGCACCTGGAGATCGATGCCCGCTTCATCCATCTCGCGGATGCGCTGGGCGCCGAGGTCTTCCATCCGTGTCACCAGCGGCGAGGGCGTGCGCACCGCATGATGCGCGGTATCGAGCGCGTTGTTCCAGTCCGGATCGAAATAATGTTCTTCCAGCGCGATGATCATTTTGGCTCCTGACTGCGTCAACGTCCGGAGGGACGCCGCGAATTGAAAGAGATGATGACGGCGATCAAGTCCGCCGTGCCCCGGCGATGCCTACCTTCGGAACGAGCGTCGCCTCGCCGGCGTCGCGCGCGAATGCTGCGACAAGGTCGCGGTTGATATCCCGCGCGACCGTCCAGCCCTGATAGACGAACGCCGAATACAGGTCGACGCAGGTGGCCCCGGCATGGCGCATCGCCAGCACGTCGGCGGCGCTGCTGATGCCGCCATTGCCCTTGATCGGAATCCGTCCGCGCGCAAAGCCCGCGGCGCGCTCAACATTCTCCAGCGCCGCATCGAAAATGGCGCGGCCGTGCAGCGTTCCCATGCCGGCGCCGAGCGCCGGCTCGGCAAAGCGGCGCCCGCCGCCGACCTTCAAGCCGCCGACCTTGGCTTCGACGCAAAGTTCGACCAGTTCGGCAAACCGGTCATGCAACTGCGTGGTGTCGTTGGGCACCCGCACCACAATCGAAGCCGTGCGTCCCGCGATGCGATCCAGGATGGCGCGCAGCATGCCGATCTCGTCGAACACCTCGCCGGGCTTCAGCACGTTGGGACACATCAGGCTGATCTCGACGGCATCCACATGGGGCATCACCTCGAGCACGCCCGCGGCAATGGTCTCCGACGAGAAGCCGCCGACATTGGCGAACACCGGCACCGGCCGCCTGGTGTGCTGCTTCAACCGCTCCACGGCGTAGGCCCTGCCCTTGCTCGGCACGCCCATGGAGTCGGCGATGGATTCTTTTGCCCGGTAGCGCACCAGCCGTGGAAACGGATTGCCAAAGTGCGGCTCGGGCATGATGGAGCCCACGCAGATGAATCCGAAGCCGAGACACGACAGCGCCGCCAGCAGGTCGCCGTTCTTGTCGAAGCCGGCGGCAAGGCCCACCGGGCCGGGCATCTCGACACCGGCGAAATGCGTGGTCAGGCTGGGATCGGCGACCTTGAGGTTCGCGATCGCCGAAAGCGCCCGCCATGGCGGCGCCCGGCGCAGCGCAGCGTGGGCGAGGCTGTGGCTGCGGTCCGCCGAGAGCGCGAACAAAGCGGGAGCCAGCACGTGGCGATACAGGGTCATGCGGCGGCGTTCGCGTTCCAGATGTCGATCACCTCGGCGGACACGACCACCTGCCCGTAGTCCCGGGTGAACCGCTTCAGCGCGCCGAGATGGTCCTGCTCGCTGGCGGCGCCGCAGCAGTCCGCCGCGACGGTCACATAGTAATCGATGAAATAGGCGTCACGGCCGAGCGACTCGACGCAGGTGTCGGTGGCGATGCCCGTCAGCAGCAGACTGCGAATCCCGTGCTGCTCTAGAATGGATTTGAGCGTCGTATTCACCATCGCGCTGTAGCGGTGCTTGATCACGATGGGCTCGCCGGCCTTAGGCCTGACCTGAAAGAAGTCGGCACCCCAGCTGCCGGTCAGGCAGCGCGGCCTTTCCATGCCCAACCGGGCATTGCGTTCGCGCATCGGCTCCGACAGATCGTGCGGGTCGTAGATGGCCTGGACGAAGATCACCAGCACGCCGGCCTTGCGCGCGTCGGCGATCAGCCGGAGCAGCGCCGGCACCCGCTCGTTCTGGATCGGCTTGAGGTCGGCGCCCACGCTGTCGAAGAAACCGCCATCGGCCGCAAAGTCGTTCTGCACATCGATCACTACCAGCGCGCAATGGCGGGGATCGAGTTTCTGATCCAGCTCCAGCAGGAGTTCGGCGGTATCGGCGGACAACGGGCTTCTCCGGCGGCGGATCGCGACCCGGCACGGGTCGGGCAAATCTTCCGAAAGACTGACCAGTTAGTCAAGACGCTTCTGATCGCGGCACATGCCGCTTATTCGGCGCTGTGCGCGATCGCCCGATGCGGTATCCTTGCGGATCGCGAACGACCGGATCAGCCCGGCAGCAAGGGACGACGCATGAACATCAGTGAATCGACGGCGCTGGTCACCGGCGCCAATCGCGGCCTCGGCCTGTCCCTCGTGCGGCTGCTGCGCGAGGCCGGCTGCAAAAAGATCTACGCCGCCGCGCGCCAGCCCGCGGAGCTCGGCGCGGGCGTTGAATATCCGGTCCTGCTCGACATCACCAACCCCGAGCAGGTGACGGCGGCGGCGGCGCAGTGCCACGACGTCGACCTGCTGATCAACAATGCCGGCATCGCAAAATTCACGCCGCTGCTGGCCGCGCTGTCCACGGACAATGCCCGCGCCGAAATGGAAACCAATTATTTCGGCACGATGGCCATGTGCCGCGCCTTCGCGCCGGTGCTGAAGCGCAACGGCGGCGGCGCACTGGTGAATGTTCTCTCGGTGGTGAGTTGGTTCAACGCGCCTATGCAGGGATCCTATTGCGCGTCGAAGTCCGCGGAGTGGTCGCTGACCAAGGCGGCGCGGTTCGAGCTGCGGTCGCAGGGCACGCGGGTGATCGGCGTGCACGCCGGCTACATCGACACCGACATGACCGCGGCGCTGACGCTGGCCAAGACAAGCCCCGACGACATTGCGCGCAGAATTCTCGCAGGCATCGAACGCGGCGACGAGGAAATTTTGGCCGACGAACGCGCGCAGGCGTTGCGCGCCGAACTGCTGGGAGATTACGGGCCGTTCGAAGCCGCCATGCAGCAGACGTGGGACAGGTCGCGGCCGTCACACTGACGACCCGTCACGTGCTGGTCCAGCCGCCGTCCTGCGTGAACACCTGCCCGGTGATGAAGGACGATGCGTCGCTGGCTAGCAGCACCACCAGTCCGCGCAGCTCCTTCGGCGTGCCCTTGCGCCCCATCGGCGTCAGGCTGGCGATGGTCTGCTCAAACGCCTTCACCGTCTCGGCCGAAACCCGCGGCCGCCGGCCAGCATCAGCGGAAGGATCGCGCGCGTGCAGCGGAAGGTGCCGTTCAGGCTGATGTCGATGACACGGTCCCACGCGGGATCTTCGGTCTCGTGCAAACGTTGAAGCCATCCGGCGACTGTTCGGAGCGGATTCCTCCCAGGATCAAACGAAACGAGCGCTCACCACCGCGCGAAATCGCCGCTCGCAATCAGCGAAATGCGCATAAAGCGCGCTCATGCGGTGCAGTCAGCACGGCAACTGGATGAGCTATCCCAATTGCGGCTCATTCGGCCGAGCTTATATGCATCGCCATGCCCGATAGCAGGCATTTAAACGACAGTCATTCATCCGGTAGTGGACGCCGGCATACCAGGTCGATTTCGATCAGCGCATCATAGGCCAGGCCGGTGACGCCGACACAGGTGCGGGCGGGCAGCCGGCCTTCGGCAAAATAGCTACGATAGGTTTCGTTCATGGCGGCATAATCCTGCTTGAAGCGGGTGAGATAGATCCGCGTCATCACAATATGTTCGTAGCCGAGACCGAGGCCGGCCAGCACCAGACCTAGATTGGCCATCACTGCTCGCGTCTGTTCTTCAATCGTATCTGGCAACTGACCGGGCGCCGCCGGCGTATCCGGCATCTGACCGGTGACAAAAACAAAGCCATCGGTCTCGACGGCGTGGCTGAACGGCGCGACCGGCGTCGGGCCGCCTTCAATCATGTGAAATTTCAATGGAAGATTCCCTGGCAGTTACAATGGTGAGGCGTCATCGAACAGGCGCTTGCTGAGAATGGCGTGGACGCCCCAGTTGCCATCCACCACCTGCGTGACGCCAAAATCCACCGCCGCGGACATCAGCGCGATCGCCTCGTCCTCGCTGAGGCCTTTGATATTCATCAGAAAGCGCCGCATCTTGCGGAATGCATCCTTCATCGCGAGATCGAGCGATGAGTTGGCGTAGACCTCGCTCTGCCCGTTGGCGCCGAACTCGGCGAGATAGTTCGGGTGGCTGAAGCCGGTCAGCACCCAGTCGGTCTCGGTCTCGATCAGCGGATAGGTCAGGTCGGCAAAGGCACGGCCGGCGAGATCGGCCTTCTTGTGCAGGATAAGCCGGAATGTGCCGGTCATCGAGCATTCGATCGCGGTGCCGCCCAATTCGCCGTCACCCTGCGTCGCGTGGGGATCGCCGACCGAGAACAGCGCGCCCGGCGCGGAGACCGGCAGATAGACCGTCGCCCCCTTGCCGAGCCGCCAGTTGTCGAGGTTGCCGCCGAAATAGGATGGCGGCACCGAGTCGACGAGTTCGGTCTCGCGCGGCGCGACCGCGATGACGCCGAAATGCGGACGCAAGGGAATGCGGATACCGTCGAGGACATTGTGCCGGCGCTTTACCGAACCCGGGCCGACCAGCACGCCGGGATAGTCGTAGGTGCTGTGCAGGGTGCCGAACGGATCGGTTTGTGGCGCCCAGCGATAGGAATAGGCCGCGCACGCATGC
Organism: Nitrobacteraceae bacterium AZCC 2146; assembly: GCA_036924855.1. NCBI lineage: Bacteria > Pseudomonadati > Pseudomonadota > Alphaproteobacteria > Hyphomicrobiales > Nitrobacteraceae > Nitrobacteraceae bacterium AZCC 2146. The sequence continues at coordinate 6,993,413 of JBAGRP010000001.1, read as the reverse complement.
GCGCTGCCACCTTCGTCGAAGATCTCGTAGATCGTCACCACTTCGCGCGGCGGCGATTCGGCGAGGAACTCGTTGTAGTGATAGCCCCACCACGCCGCGACACTGCTGCCGAACACGCGCCCCTTGTAGTCTAGGCTGCGGCTCGGCCGCGGCACGACGTCGAGAATGCGAACCTCAAGCACGTCACCGGGCTGCGCGTCCTTCACGGCGACCGGGCCGGTGCAGATGTGCACGCCAAAACCCTCGCCCGCGCCACGGCCGTAGACCGAAGCATCCATCGGTTCGGCGCCGCGGCGATCGACATTCTTGGTCTCGCGCGTCCAGCCAAAGACACTTTCAGCGCCAGCGTCGCCCGCGATCATCCGCGCGGGATCGTCGGAGGCATGCTGAGTCAGGGTCTCGATGGTGATAGTGTCGCCCGAATTGACTTCCGCCTGCGGCGACAGCGACCGGCTGAAATAGCCCCAATGCACCCGCGACGCCTCGACCGGCAGGTGATGGTGGCGGTGGTCGCCTTCGGCGCAGGGCGCGACGTGATCCGCTTCGGCAGGCGCGGCCAGCTTGCGGGCGCCGGTCAGCGGATGGTGGCTGCGCAGTTGCGCAAGCGCATCCTGCGGCCAGCCGCGCTGCCCGGCCGCGGTCGCGGACGCCGTAGCACGCTCGCTTTCCTGCTGGCGAAACTCGCGCGGTGGCATCCCGAAGCGAGCGCGAAAGGCGCGGCTAAAATGCGCGGAGTCATTGAAGCCGCTGCGATAGGCGATTTCGGAAATCGAATGCTGCACCTCGGCCGGATTCGACAGGTCGGCCCAAGTTCGCTGCAGGCGTCGCTCGCGCAGATAATGCGTAAAACTGCTGCCGGTGCCTTCGAACAGTTTTTGCAGGTAGCGCTCGGAGATACCCTCGGCCTGGGCCACCCGCGCCGGCGCCAGATCCGGATCGCCGAGCCGGCGCTCGATGGTCTGACAGATGCGGTGCAGGATCGCCGCTTGCGTCGCCGTGCCGCCGGAGTCAGCCGCCGGCGCTGCGCACTGGCGCATGAAGACCGGCAGCAGGTCGGCGAGGCTTTGCGCCACCGCGGTCCACTCGATGTCCGACAGCGTCTCCAGCGCGCTCGCCGCCGAGTCCAGCATGCGCGAAAACACATCCGTGAAACCGCCCGGCGCCATGATGCGTACGTCGGAAAGCGCCGGTTGGCCGGACTTGCGGCCGTGAAACGCCTCCGACGTCACCGACAGGACCACTGCGCGCATATCGCGCTGGAATGCGACGCTCCAGTCGGCCTTGCGCGGCAGCAGCAACAGCTGTCCGGCGGAAATGATCTCGTGTCCGCCAGCGGTCCGCAGCGCAACGCCATCTTCGATTGGCAGCAGCACCAGTGGCATGTCGTCGACATGGTCCCGCAACGGCGACACGGCCTGCGATCCTGCAGAAAGTCTTGCCCGCGCGATGCCTTCGGCATGCCGGCGCGACGCCGTGGCGTAGCCGGTGTGGACCGTGGTGGCGGCAGCGGGCCGCAGACCCACCGCGCGCAGCACGTCGCGCCAGGCCTCCGGACGGTCGCCTTCAGAATAGGATTCACTGGTGAACGGGCGAAAGCTCATGGATTGGCCCCAATCGGGCCCATCGAAGCAACTGTTGTGCCAAAAATCCGGCACGCCTCCTCGCGCCGGCCTCACCAGGTCGGTTTCCGGATCGAACTGCAAGCTTCGCGCGTTCCCTGCTCTGCGATCAGTCGCACCTGAAGATGTTCTTGCGGATCGTGCCGTGCACGCCCCAGTTAGCGTCCACCACCTGGGTCACGCCGAAATCGGCCCCGACCGACAGCAGCGAGATCGCCTCGTCCTCGCTGAGATGGTGGACCGTCATCAGGAAGCGCCGCAACTTGCGAAACGCATCGCGCATGGCGCGGTCGAGGCTGGAATGATTGGCGATTTCGGTCTGCGCGTCCGGCCCGAGTTCGGCGAGATAGTTCGGATAGGTAAAGCCGTAGACCGACCAGACGCTGTCGGTCTCGAGCATCGGATGGGTCAGGCCCTCCAGGATCGTGCCACCGAGATCACGCTGCTTGTGCAGGATAAATTCGAAGTCGCCGGTCAGCGAGGTCTCGATAGCGGTGCCGCCGAGTTCGCTGTCGCCTTGGGCGGCGTGCGGATCGCCCACCGAGAAAAACGCGCCGGGCACCGCGACCGGGTAGAACATCTTGGCGCCCTTGCCGACGCGCCAGTCGTCGATGTTGCCGCCGGTGTAGCTCGGCGGAATCGAACTGACGAAATCGGATTCCGACGGCGCCAAGCCCATGGTGCCGAAATGCAGCCGCGCCGGCACCCGGACATTGGCCAGGATGTTCTCACGCTTCTTGATCGTCGTGTGATCGACGCGCACGCCGGGATAATCGATGGTCGGATGCACGACGCCGTCGGGATCGGTCTGCGGCGTCCAGACGTAGTTGTAGACCGCCTTCGCGAACGGCTCGCCCGACGTATCGAGCTCGAAGATGGTGATGACCTCGCGCGGTTTTGGCTCCTCGATCAGGTCGTGATAGTGGAAACCCCAGTTCGCGGAGGCATTGGAGCCGAAGCACTTGCCGGCATGACACGCCTTGCAGGCAGGCCGCGGCCGGACGTCGAGAATGCGTACCTCCAACACGTCGCCGGGCTCCGCGCCTTCGATCGTTACGGGGCCGGTCAACAGATGCACGCCAACGCCTTCGCCGGAGCCGCGGACAAATGGACCTTCGGTGGGTCCCGAACCGCGACGCACCACCGCCTTGTGTTCACGCGTCCACTTGAAGACGCTCTCGGCGCCGGGATCGTCGGCGATCATCCGCTCATAGTCGTCATTGGCGTGATGCGTCAGAGTCTCGATGGTGGCGCGGTCGCCGGACTTCAGCGTCAGCGAGGGCGCGACCACCTTGCTGAAATAGCCCCAGTGAACGGTCTTGGGTGATACCGGAAGAAGATGATGCTTCATGCTGAAGTCCTCGGGATAGTAACGAATGGGCTGCGCAACGTGACGGTCATGCCTTTTCGGAGTCCATCGCGTTGAGGAAACGCTGGGCGACCGGGTTCTTCGGATTGGTCAGCACTTCGGCCGCCGGGCCTTCCTCGATGATGGAGCCGCCGGCGAGCAACACGACGCGATCTGCGACCTCGCTGGCGAAGCGGAGCTGATGCGTCGAGATGATCATGGTCAGGCCGTCCTCAACGGCGAGGCGCCGGATCACTTCCAGCACCTCGTTAACCAGTTCGGGATCAAGCGCCGAGGTCGGTTCGTCGAACAGCAACACGCTCGGATTCGGCGCAATCGCGCGTGCAATGGCGACGCGCTGCTGCTGGCCGCCGGACAGATGCCGCGGCAGCGCATCGGCGCTTGCCCGCTTTCCAGTCGGCGAGGTCGGCGATGGTCGACTTAGCCCAGGCGACCGCCTCCGCCATGCCGGCAGCTGGTCCAGGGTCAGATCCCGCGATTTCTTCGTGGCCTCCTTCTCTGCGGTCAGGCGGCGCAGCTCCGCCATGCACGCGGACGGCGTCCGCAGACTCTCGCCGAGTTCCTATTATCAGACTTAGGTGATGCAGAGATAAATGCGATGCTAGATTCGAGTAAAAAACTCGAGCGGCGGTTCGCTAAAGCATTACATCTTCTCGCTATCAACGAGTAATCGAGAGCTTCAATATTGACGATCACCGCGGATTTTGACCGCGGTAAGCGGCGTTAGGGGTGGTCCGTTCAGCAATGCTACGGTAAGGTTCCCTTATGGGGAATTACCGGGCATACGTCCTCGACAGGGGACGGACACGTCACCTTCCGCCACGATCTGTTGGCCACAAAGCGTTCTCGTGGAACTTCGCGACCAAGCACCGGGCGCGCGCTCGTCACAATGAGGGCGGCAGCTCCCTTGATTTTCTGGTTCCAGGCCATAGGCTGTCGCCCAGTCCCATTTGCGGGTCGGCGCGCTGTTCGCGCCACCGGAGCCATCGCACTATGATCAAGATGTACGGCTTCTGGCGCTCGGCCGCGTCGTTCCGCGTTCGAATCGCGCTCAACCTCAAGGGCCTTCCCTACGAAGAGGAGATGGTCGACATCGATGTCGGTCATCAGTACACGCCCGCCTACAAGGCAATGAATCCGCAATCCGCCGTGCCGTCGCTGACGGTTGACGACGGGCCGCCACTCACCCAGTCGCTGGCCATTCTGGAATATCTGGAAGACGTGCATCCCGCGCCTGCCTTGCTGCCGGCCGATCCGCGCGGCCGGGCCCGGGTGCGATCGCTCGCGCTGCTGTTCGCGGCCGATCACCATCCGCTGATCGTCCCGCGCGTTCGCCACTATATCACCGATGTGCTGAAGTTGGACGACGACCAGCGCGATGCCTGGATCAAGCATTGGTTTCGCGAAGGACTGGTGCAGGGCGAGGCGCGGATGGCCAACGATCCGGCCACCGGCCGCTTCTGCCATGGCGATGCGCCAACCATCGCCGACCTCTGCCTCATCAGCCAGGTCATGGGCGCCAAGGGATTCAGGGTCGACATGTCAGGCCTGCCGACCGTCGGCCGCATTTCCGAGGCCTGCTTGGCCATCGATGGCTTCGCCCGGGCGCTGCCGCTGCGCCAGCCCGGGGCGCCCGCGACCCATTGAGGGCGTGGAGTTTGGATTGAACGCTCAGGACTTCACTCGGCAGTCCAGCCGCCGTCGATCACCAGCGACGATCCGGTCATCAGTGCAGAGACGTCGCTGCCGAGAAAGACGATCGGGCCCATGACGTCTTCGCCCCGAGTCGTCCAAGCTTGATCATCGCAAGCACGCTGGCCTTGAAGGCGGCGTTGTCGAAGAACGGCTTGGTCATCGGCGTCGCGATGAAGGTCGGGCACAACGTGTTGACGCGAATGCCGTGCGGCGCCAGGTCGATGGCCATGGACTTGGAAAATCCCTCCATCGCCCATTTCGACGCGCAATAGAGCGAGCGATTGACGCCGCCGACCAGGCCCATCCGCGACGACATGTTGATGATTGAGCCCCGGGTGCCGGCAGCAATCATCCGGCGCCACCGACTGCGCGGCGAAGCAGGCCGCGCGCACGTTGAGGCCCATGACCAGGTCGAAATCCGCCACCGGAAGGCCTTGCCGGTGCTGACGTTATTGTGCCCCTCAGAGCGATACGACCAGAAGAAAGGACAAAAGCATAAACTGCTGACAGACTGCGCGCGACAGGGCCTGTTGCAGCTCTGTCGCTGGTTGCCTGGACGCGATCTGATCTTTGTCGGCGACAGCGGCTTTGCTGTTCACGCATTGGCGGCGGCACTGCCCGACCGGGCCACCCTCATCACACGCCTGCGCCTTGATGCCAGTCTCTTTGCTCCGCCAGATCAGCGACACGAACACACTCTTGGGCGGCCTGCACAAAAAGGCATGCCATTGCCCAAATTCAGGACGGTGCTTAACAACCCCAGGACCTCCTGGCAGCGCGTCATCGCATCAATCTGGTATGGCAGACAAACCGATAAATGCCTCGATATCACGTCAGGTACTGGCTCGTGGTATCGACGGGGAACGCCGCCAAGGCCAATTCGCTGGGTGCTGGTTCGAGACCCAATAGGCCGCCGGGAACCCCAGGCGTTTATGAGCACCAATACCGACCTTGACCCGACCCAGATCATCGCCTTCTTTGTTCGACGCTGGCAAATTGAAGTGACGTTCGGCGAGACACGCGCTCATCTTGGGGTGGAGACCCAACGCCAGTGGAATGATAACGCCATCATGCGCACGACGCCTTCGCTCCTGGCGCTCTATAGTCTCGTGACACTGTGGGCCGGTGATCTCCTCGGCCAAAACACTCAGCCCTACGCAGCGGCAGGGTACAAGAAAACAGAATTCACATTCTCAGACGCGATCGGCGCAGTTCGCCTCGTTCTGTGGAGCGATGATCTTTATCGACACTGCCCGTCAAACCCGGACATGCATAAAATACCTCCCAGCCGTCTGTTCCGAATGGCCCAGGCCCTTTGCTTCGCCGCATAATGTACAAAATCGAGCTTAGAGAGCTTCTGCTGGCGACGCGCTGACATGTGCTGCAACGATTCTCCAGCCTTCGGAAAACCGCGCCCAAGTCTGGGATTGACGACTTTTCTTTCCTTCAGAGCTCCGGAATACCGCATTTGTCGTTCCCAGATCGTCTCCTAATGCCGTTATGGCAACGTTGAGGAGTTCGCGGGATTGGGTTGGCGCTTTCCATTGCTTGAGGCGGAAATTGGCGATGCTATCCTTACCGAACAAGGTTTCCGTAGGGCCAAAACGTACCGTGGATGACGAATCCCAGAAGAACGCATTCAGGTCGTCGACCGCTCCGGCATCGAGCGCTTCATTATAGGAAGTGAACTGCCCAAGGATTTCATCCACGATACTTGCCGTATTGATGTTTTCGATCATTTTTCAATTCCGGTGCCGTTTTTTTTAAGGGGTTGTGGTCGGAGGTCGGCGATGACGGGTGGATTGCTCATACGAATAGGCAATTTCCAACAGTGTTGCTTCGCTCCATGGGCGTCCGACGATTTGCAGCCCGGAGGGAAGATCTTCGTAGGAATACCCCATCGGAACGACAGCCGCTGGCCAATGCAACCCGGATGCAATCCACGTCGTGGCGCCCGGTGACGTGACGTTCCGATCACCATTCAATCTGGGCGGATGATTTGCGACCGGCAGAATAAATGCATCGATTTGGGTAGCGCTCATCGCATTTCCGTAGGCCGTTCGCATCAACGTTTCAGACGCTTCGAGGGCCAACACAATCGGATCGTCCTCAGGCGCCGGTGCAACGGCTGTCGCGCGCAGGCTGACCTCGTGAAGCGGATGAAATTTTTCCGAAGCAACAACTTCCGCGAGAGACTTCGGAAAATCATCTGCAGTGGTCGAAAGATATAGTTCGATGGCGGCACGCACTTCGCTCAACGGATGGGACTGCGCCGGGAATTTGCCAAAGTCCGGCACCTCAAACGGATCGACGATGATTGCGCCCTGGCCCTGCAAGTCAGCCACGGCCCGATCCAGAAGCGCGATGATCTGAGGATCGGAAGTTCCCCGCGGGCAGGCTTGACGCAACACGCCGATTCGCTTTCCCCGTAATCCGGCGGGATTCAAGGCCGCGGCGTAGCTCGCAGGTGTTTTGCCTACAGAAACCGATGTCGCACAGTCGTCAGCGTCAAATCCGGCGATGACGTCAAGCAAAACCACCAGATCCTCGACCGTCCGCGCCATCGGGCCGGCGGTGTCGCGGGCATCGTAAAGGCCGATCATTCCGGCGCGAGATACCAGTCCCCAGCTTGGCCGGAGGCCGACCAAAGCATTGTTCGACGATGGATTCCTGATCGAGCCCCAGGTGTCGGACCCCAGACCGACGACAGCAAAGCTTGCCGCCAATCCGCTTCCGGTCCCACCTGACGAGCCCCCTGTCGCGTGCGCCGTATTGTAAGGATTGCGTGCAAAGGACGGCAGCACGGAATTGATGTTGTCAAACCCGCCCCGTGCCCACTCCGACATTGTTGTCTTCGCAAGGATGATGGCGCCGGCGGCACGCAACTTGCTGACAATGGTCGCATCACGAGATGGCTTCCATCCCTTCAACGCAGCCGACCCGCCGGTCGTTTGCAGGCCAGCGACGTCGTAATTGTCCTTGATCAATACGGGAATGCCGTGGAGCGGTCCGCTGAAAGCGCCGGTTCGGGCAAATTCGCGATCCAGCTTCTCTGCATCTTGCAGCGCCGCCGGATTTGTCACGACCACGGCCCAAAGCGCCGGCCCCTTTCGGTCATAGGCCTCGATCCGATCCAGGAACGCCTTCGTCACGGCCCGGGAATTCGTGGCACCCGATTGATAGGCATCGTGAATCTGCGCGATGGTTTTTTCGACAACGTCGTACGGTTCGTTCATCTCTATTCACTTATCTCGATCGAAGTGTAATCCTGATACCAGTTTCGCGACTGGACAAAGCCTCGAACCTTGGGCGAGAGCGCGCGCGGCCCCGAATCGTGCACGACCAGCAGCGCTGCGGCATCATCGGTGAGGATCTCGTTGACCCTCGACAAGGCCCGCTCCTGCTTGGCGATATCGAATTCGCCCTTTGCCGCCTTGATCGCGGCGTCAAATGCCGAATTGTTATACGCTCCCCAGTTGACGCCTGTCGGCGGAGTCAAGGTCGACGTATAGGCCACGATTCCCGAAGACGGCTCCTGCATCGTCATCGCGATATTGATGGCATCAGCGCCGGATTCCGTCGCGCCCTGCCGCAGCATGTTGATCATGGTGGTGAAGTCACGTACTTCATAGGTGACATCGATTCCGACCTTGCGCAGATCATCCTGGATGATCTCGTTCATGGAAAGCGGAACCATCTGCCCGCCGCCTGACGCTGAAATAATGACCCGGATCTTCACCGGATTGCCAGGACCGTAGCCAGCCTCGGCTAGCAAAGCCTTTGCCGCTGCGGGATCATACTTGGGCACGAATTTGGGGCTGCCGAACCACGCCGAGCCGGGCGGAGCAAAGGCGGCCGCCGGTACGGCCGTGCCACTCAGGAATTCCACGATCGAATCCCGATTGATGGCGAGGTTGGCCGCCTTCCGGATACGGATGTCGGAAAACGGCGATGTCTTGGCAAAATTCAATCGCCATAGCCAGGTGTGCGGATAGGTGTTGCTGGTGATCACAAATCCCGCACTCTTCAACGATGGGTTGGCGTCAGGCGGCACGGTGTCGACGAGATCCACCTGCCCCGAACGCAGCGCCGCGACGCGTGCCGACGCATCCGGAATCGGCAGGATGACAAGCGATTTCGTCCTGGGGATGCGTTTCGAATCCCAATATTTAGCGTTGGCTTCCAGGCTCAACCCGACGCCCTTCTGCAGGCCGACGAACGTGTAGGGGCCCGTACCCGACGGGTTCTGCGCAAACTTGGCCCAGTCGGATCCCACCTGTTCGAAACGCGCCGGGCTCGCAAAGAACAGACTCGAAAGTTCGCTCAACAGGAAGCTGTTTGGCTCCTTCGTCTCGATGAACACCGTGTTGTCGTCGATTCTGCCGTAGGACACGATCGAGCCGATGCGCGTTGCCGCCGCCCCGATGCGGGCCGAATAATACTGCCGCGCTCCGGGATTCTTGAACGAATCAAGATTCCAGACAAAGGCATCGGCATTCCATGGCGAGCCATCGTGGAATTTCGCATCACGTAGTTTGAAAACCCAACGCTTGGGATTGGAAGGGTCCACCGCCCACGACGTCGCAAGCCCGGGCACAATGCGAGAGGGTTGCTCAGCAGACGTCAGATCCCACATCACCAAAGCGTCGAACAAAGGGTAGCCGCCAAAGCGCACCCCTTCGAATCCTCCATCCGGCGCGGCCCAGAGATTGGGAATTTCGATGAGCGACATCGCAATGCGCAGCGGTGCGTTGGCCGCGGCCGCCGGTTGAACAAACGCTGCGACGGAGGCCGTGATCGAGAGGGCCAGAACGACGCCAAGACTTCGAAGGGCCGCTTTCAGGGGAGCAATTTGCATCGTGAAGATCCGATCTGTTACTGTGTTCATTACCACCGACCGACGTCGAATTTTTGCCCGCTACCCCTGCAGAAATTCCAGGACGAGTTCGTTGAATTCCCTGGGACTGTCGAGCGAGGACAAATGGCCGGCGCCGCCAATGACTGCAAATTTCGCGCCGGACGGGCGTGCCATCCGGAGCGACAAGCTAGCCTGGCAGCGGACCGAACGCCGGCGGCGGCACCCGACGCTTCGAGGCGGCCTCATAGGCCGAAGCCACCTTCAGGATGACGTCCTCCTTGCCGGGCTCGCAGCGGAACACCAGCGAAAACGGCAGGCCGGGGGCGGCCAGCTGCGTCGGCACATCGGACGGCACCGAGACGTAGCGCGTGCCGTCGTCGCTCAGCTTGAACACCGGATCGTAAGTGGTGGTCACGAAGCCGGCAGGGATCAGCACCTCGGTCAATCCCGCATTCGGCCCCATCAACGATTCCGGCCGCAGATTGCTCGGAATGTCATACTGATGCGGGTGGCCGATCAGGCCGGGCACCCAGGGCGTATGCAGCCGCACCAGCGCGTCGAGCTTGTTCTCCAGGATCACCATCATGTCGGCACGGCGCAGCAGCTCGCGCAGCATGACGCGCTCGTTGACGCCCTGCCGGCCGCTGAGCTTGTTGCGGAGATCGCTGACCTCCTCCCAGTTCTTGAAGGCCGAGCGCTGGTCGTCGCCCCAGAATTTCGAGCGCGCATTGAGCGACGCCCAATCCTTCAGGGTCTCCTCATAGCCGGCCGCCTTCCAGTCGTCGGCGCGCCGCATCAGATATTGCGAGATGTGGTAGCGGAAGGTCGGCGCCAGCTCCTGCTGCTGGATGGTGGCGATGTCGAGATTGATCGGCCCCTCGATCTTGCCTTCAGCCAATGCAACGAAATAGTCAATCGGCTGCATCGTGCCGGTGCCGAAGGTCTTGCCGGGCAAGAATTCTGTCGGCACGATCGCTGCTGCGAATTCCTTGTAGAGCGGCTGGCCGTCAGCGCCGAGCCGGAACAGGAGATCCGGCATGAAAAGCGGGATCAGTTGGTGTAGCGCGCGGCGATAATCGAGCGTCATGACCTCCATATCGGGATCGCGCGTCCACAACGGATCGGTCGACTCCACCAGCGTCGCGCCGAGCTTTTCGCCGAGCACTTCCTTGATCTCGCGCGTGGCAGCCGTAACGATCGGCTCCTCGGTCTTGGAGCCCTTCGGATAGACCATCGACTCGCGGATCACGCCGATCCGCATGCCGGCCAGCGCCCCCGGCGTCCCCGGCATGTTGACATGGTTCGCATAGGGCGTGCTGAGCACCGACGAGCGCGGCACCGCGGTGAACGGGTCACGCCGGTCGTAATAGCCCTCGACCGGATCCTTCAGCGCGTCGAGAATCTTGGCGCAATCGACGATCGAGCGCGCATGGACGCCGGTGCGATCGCAGTAGACGTCGGCGCCGATCGCGCCGCCGTCGAAGCCGATCATCGACTTGTGCGGCAGGATCAGCGCGATCGAATTGTGGTTGGACGGACCGCGGCAGGACGCGCGCGTCTCTTCGCCGAGGCTCGCCATCACCAGATTGGTGCTGACCGACAGCGCCGAGCCGGAGCTCGAGCCGAGCGATGCGGCGCGGGTGGTGTCGTAAGGGTTCGACGGGTTGCCGGCCCAGGTGGAACGCTGGTAGCCGAGCGTCGAGGCCAGCACCTTGTTCGGCTTGTTGCGGCCACCGGGATCGCCGGCGCGGCCGTTATATTCGGTGTTGACCGCCTTGGCGAAGATGATCGCGCCCTTCTTGCGCAATTGATCGACCAGCACGTGATCGCGCGCCGGGAAGTCCATGTCATAGGCCGCGTCGCCGCCGCCGGTCGAGCGCATGTCGGAGGTGTCGAACGGATCCTTGAACGAGAACACGACGCCGTACATCGGCATCTTCTCAAGGTCGGGATTGCTGCCAAATTCGGCGTCGAGTTCGGCGGCGCGCTCCAGCGCATCGGGCTGCTGGCGGAAGAACTCGCAGGCCGGCGGCGCGCCCTTCGGCAACGCACCCAGCGACGGGTGCAGATCGTACTCACCCTTGCACACGGCCGATCGCTCGCCGCGGATGTTGAAGGTGCCGATCGCATTGACCTGCCCGGCATTCGCCTTGCCGACGATCATGCCGAACTGCTGCTGCACACTCGGGTCGGAGACAGTGGATTCCATCCGGCCGTATTCCAGCGGCGTTCCCTTGTACTTGTCGAGATCGGGAATGATCGTGGAGGCCTTCACCGTCTCGGTCGGGAAGCGCAACGGCGCACCGGCGCGCACCGTGCCGATCGCCTCCGGCACCGGCGCGCCGTCCTCGGTCAGCAGCAGGCTGGGCACGCCGTTATAGGCGCGGGCGCGGTCGATGTATTTCTGCACGATCTTGACCACCGTCGTCTTGCCCGAACGGATCGCCTCGTGCAATTCGGCGATCGTCGCCTCTTCGAGTTGAAATGGGGCGTTGTTGTCGTTGGTCATCAGGTCGTCCTCTTCATTTGAAAGAAAAAATTACTGCAGCGCCCATCGCTGCGGCCGGCCCGATCTCAGCCGGCGCCGGCGCCCTCGATTTCGAGCATCGGATCGTCGGCGCTCAGTTCCAGATCGTCGCTCCCGAGCCGGTCTGGACGCGCTAGCGTCTCCAGGTTGAGATGCAGCAACATCCGCGCGCGCCATGCGACAACGGCCACCACGCACAGCGTCACGGCGCCACCAAGGCGCAATGTCGGGCCGGCGCCAATGAGACTGGCCGTCATGCCGGTCTGGATAGGCGTTAGCGTGTCTTTCAAAAGGACGGCTCTCATGCCATTCATGCAGAACGGCGCACGGGTGACGGCGGCCGTAGGCGCAGGGCCAGCGCAACAGTGACCAGCACAGTCATAAGGCAGACTTCTACGGCCAAGGCCGCCAGTTCAGCGCACAGATAGTTCCCCGCTCCGACGTGCAGCACCTGTGTGAGTACGGCGCCAAACAAGGCCGGACCCAGGCCGAACGAGGCTTGCTGTACCGTCGACAACATTGAGCTTCCCGCACCGGCCTGTTCCGGAGGCACCTCGGACAGGCTGATACGGAAGAAGCTGCCAACCATGAACGCCTGACCGAAGCCGATCAGGAAAGTCGCGGGCACTTGATTCAGGACGGTGGGCAACGGCCAGACCGCGTAAAGGGTCAACATCAGCAACAGCAGGCCCGTGATCTGGGTCGCACAGCCGAACAGTAAAACCGTTGTCCTTTCGAAACGTGCGAACGCCCGGGCGGTCAGCAACGAACCGATGAAGAACGCCGTCCCGACGGCGATGAACGCATTGCCCGACTGGAATGCGGGAAACCCCGCACCAATCTGTAGCGTCAGCGCCATCGAGAACATGTAACCGCTGAAGCTGCCGAAGAAGATCGCCATCATGGTCAGGCCATATCGCACGCTCAGCAGCCGGAGCAGCGAAGGAGGCAACAGCGGAGAGGCGTTGCGGCGTTCCTGCCAGAGTTCCACGCGCCAAAGCAGCCACAGCAACAGCGGCACCAGCAAAAGCATGGCCGTGCCTTGCCATGGCCATCGCAGCAGAGGACCAAGAGACAGCGGGAGCAACAGGCAGAGGACGACAACGGCCAGCATCATAGTGCCCGGCCAGTCGATCGTGGCGGGATTCGGCGATCGGGTCTCGGGGAGGACCCTCCGCATACCGACCAGGATACCAAGACAGATCGGTAGATTAACCAGAAAAACATTGCGCCAGGCCAAGCCGCCAATATCTGCGGATACCAAAAAGCCGCCGAACAGTTGCCCGACAACGAACGCCAGCCCGTTTACGGAAGCATAAAGACCGATGGCCCGTGAATGTGCGGGGCCGCGCAGCGTGACGTGAATCGTCGCCAGGATCTGCGGTACGACCAGTGCCGCGCCGACGCCCTGGAGTGCGCGTGCAGCCAGCAACAGCGGCACCGTGGTCGCAAGCCCGCACAGCAGCGACGCGATCGCGAACAACGCCACGCCCCATCCAAATAACCTGCGCCGGCCGTAGTTATCCCCAAGCCGGCCTCCAATCGCGAGGCAAAGTGCAAACGCCACGCCGTACACCGCGACGATGAGAACCAATTGCGTTTCAGTGGCACCGAGCGAATGTGCGATAGAATCCATGGCGACGTTGACGATCGAAAAGTCGACCATTGGCAACAATTGGCCGGCGAGCAGCAAATAAAGGCCGCCCCTGCTCAGGGGCTTTGCGTCGGAAGGAGGCGTCATTTCGGGATGCCATTCTGAGCTGAGAGGACGACGTTCCATTAAAAGCAATGCCGTCGCGCGTAAGGCGCACGATTTGCAGGTCCCAAACCTACCACTGCGGGATGACTGGACCAGATGCCTTGCTGCTCAGACCGAGCAGTAGCGCTCCTTAATTTCATCATCGGCGAGCAGCACTGCGGCCGTGGCGTGATGCACCACGGAGCCCTGATCCAGCACATAAGCGCGGTCGGCGATGGCAAGCGCCAACTCGACGTTCTGCTCGACCAGCAAAATCGTCGCGCCTTGCGTCTTCATCTTGCGGAACAGCTCGAACATCTCGTCGACCAGCACCGGCATGATGCCTTCCGAAGGCTCATCGAGCATGATCAGGTCCGGCTTGGCGATCATCGCACGCGCGATCGCGAGCATCTGCTGTTCGCCGCCCGACATCGTGACGGCTTCCTGGTCCAGCCGCTCCGCCAATCGCGGAAAGATGTCTGCAATTTCGTCGATCAGGGCTGCTTCGTTCTTCTTTTCCGGTGACGCCACCAGCCCGAGCCGCAGGTTCTCGCGCACCGGAAGCCCCTGCACGATGCGACGCTTTTCCGGAACGTAAGTGAGACCAAGCGCAAAGCGCGTATGCGCCGGCTCGCTGAGGATTTCCTTGCCCTTGAAGACCGTCGAGCCGCCTGTTTTCACGAGGCCCATGATCGACTTGAGCGTCGTGGTCTTGCCCGCTCCGTTGCGCCCGATCAGGCAGACGATCTCGCCCTGCTTCACGTCGTTGCGATCAGAGATTTCAAAACGCTGGCTCGAGAAAGGCTGGCCGGGATCGGCAGGTCTCAGGCCCCGGCCTGCGCGGCGCTAATGCCGGCATTCGCGCACACTTCATCATTATCCGACGCGTCGCCGGAAATGCCGACCGCACCGATCACGTGGTTGTCCGCGTTTCGAATGAGCACGCCGCCGGCCACGGGCACCATCCGACCCCCACTGGCCGCCGCCAACGCATTGAAGAACACCGGCATTTTCTGCGACCGCTCGCCCAGTTCACGCGAGTCGAACCCCATGCCAAGCGCGCCAAAGGCCTTTCCAGTGGCAATTTCCACGCGAAGAATTCCGGAATGGTCCTCCCGCTTCAACGCAACGAGATGGCCACCGGCGTCGAGAACGGCAACGGTCAGCGGAGCCAGTTTGAGCTCCCTTCCCTTTTTAAGCGCGGCATCGATGAGCGTTTCCGCAAAGTGAAGCGTCAGGGCGGTCATGAGATATCCTTGCTCGAAGTTTTCGAATCCAAAGCAGCGCGGCAGACAAGACCATTGCGGCAGCCGAAAAAATCTGTTTATCGAATGATTATTAGATATTCAAGCGAGTGGGCCCCGGCCGTCGCGCCGTTGGCCATTGTCGGAGCTGTATCGTAATGAGCAAAATTGTCGGAATGATCGGCCTCGGCATCATGGGCGGTGCCATCGCTCCCAACCTGATCGAACGCGGCTGGACGGTCGTCGGATATGATGTTGATCCAGCCCGGACGAGCGCGCTGGCTGCGGCGGGCGTGAAGATCGCCAGCAGTGTGAGCGACGTTATCAAGGCCGCGGATCTGGTGATGACCAGCCTGCCGAGCCCCGCCGCCGCCTTTGCTGTCGCCGAGGAGATTAGCCGCTCAGGCGAAAGCCCGCGCATTGTCGTGGAGTTGAGCACGCTGACGATCGCCGACAAGCTGCGCTTTCGCGATATTCTATCAGCCGCCGGACATATCGCACTGGACTGCCCGCTGAGCGGCACCGGTGCGCAGGCCCAGGTCCGCGATCTCATCGTCTATGCAAGCGGCGACAGCACAGCGATCGCCAAATGCACCGCGCTGTTTGCGGACTTCAGCAAGCAGAACGCGGATCTCGGCGTCTATGGCAATGGCAGCCGGATGAAGTTTGTC